>CAZPJX010000102.1:6971-9568 GCA_964586985.1 uncultured Gemmatimonas sp.
GCCGCGTGCTGGAGCCGCGTGCTGGAGCCGCGTGCTACAGCAGCGGCTCGTTGCCCATGAGGGCCGCCATGATGGCTTTCTGGATATGCAAGCGATTCTCGGCCTCATCCCATACCACGCTTTGCGGCCCGTCGATGACCTCGGCCGTGACCTCCTCGCCCCGGTGGGCCGGAAGGCAGTGGAGGAAGATGGCGTGGGCGGCGGCGCGCTGCATGAGGGCCGCGTCGACCTGGTAGAGGGCGAAGGCCATGGCGCGCTGGGCCTGTTCCTCTTCCTGGCCCATGGAGGCCCAGACATCGGTGGTCACGACATCGGCGCCCTCGGCGGCCTCACGCGGATCACGCAGCAGGACGACGTCACCGCCATTGGCGCGTGCGGCGGCCAGCCAGCTCGGGTCGGGGTCGTAGCCCTCGGGGCAGGCGAGGCGCAGGGAGAAGCCCAGTTGGGCGGCCGCTTCCATCCAGGAGTTGGCCATGTTGTTGCCATCACCGATCCAGGCCA
The DNA here is from genome assembly GCA_964586985.1 of uncultured Gemmatimonas sp. Lineage (GTDB taxonomy): Bacteria > Gemmatimonadota > Gemmatimonadetes > Gemmatimonadales > Gemmatimonadaceae > Gemmatimonas. The sequence continues at coordinate 7,473 of CAZPJX010000102.1, forward strand.
CCCGCTTGCCGCGCACGCCGCCCAGGTGCTGTTGCATGGTCAGCACATCGGCGAGCACCTGGCAGGGGTGGGAGAGGTCGGTGAGGCCATTGATGACGGGGATGCCGGCATGGGCCGCGAGGTCGACCACGTCCTGGTGGGCGAAGGTGCGGATCATGATGCCGTGCACGTAGCGCGAGAGCACGCGGGCCGTGTCGGGGATGGGCTCGCCGCGGCCGAGCTGCACATCGCGCGACGACAGGAAATGCGCCGTCCCGCCCAGTTGGCTTGCGCCCACCTCGAAGGACACGCGGGTGCGTGTGGACGACTTCATGAAGATCATGGCCAGCGCCTTGCCGGCGAGCGGTTTGCGCTCGTAGGCGCCCAGGCGCATGCGTTCGGCGAGTTCGAGCAGCGCCGTGGTTTCGGCGGCCGAGAAGTCGGCGATGTTCAGGAAGTCGCGATGCGAGGCAGCGGACGGCATGGATTCCGGCAGGTTCTGGCCCGGCGCCGGGAGGGGGCCGGGGGCGGGGCTGGAATGCAGACGGCGCGGCTGGGGGGCCGCGCCGGGTGAAATTGCGAATCAGGAAATATAGAGGAATCGACCGGGATTGGGCAGACGGTGGCGGCCTACAGGATGTATTTCCGCAGGTCCTCGTCCTCACTGATTGGCGCCAGTCGCGTGCGGACCATGGCGGCATCCACGGTCACGGCCTCGCGGGTCTTGTCGGGCAGTTCGTAGAGCAACTCCTCGAGCAGGGTGGTCATGACCGTGTGCAGGCGACGTGCGCCAATGTTCTCCATGCGCTCGTTGAGACGGGCGGCCATGCGGGCCAGTTCCGCGATGCCCTCGCTGGTGAAGGTCAGCGTTGTCTGTTCGGCCGCGACCAGGGCCGCGTACTGCTTGGTGAGCGCGTTTTCGGGCTCCGTCATGATGCGCACGAAGTCGGCCTCGGTGAGCGCCTCGAGCTCCACGCGGATGGGAAAGCGCCCCTGCAATTCGGGAATCAGGTCGCTGGGCTTGGACACATGGAAGGCGCCGGCGGCGACGAAGAGAATGTGATCGGTCTTCACCAGGCCGTACTTGGTCTGCACGTTCGAGCCTTCAACGATGGGCAGGAGATCGCGCTGTACGCCCTCGCGCGAGACATCGGGCCCTGAGGTCTGCCCTCGTGAGCCGGCGATCTTGTCGATCTCATCGAGGAACACGATGCCCATGGCCTCGGCACGCTCGACGGCGTCGCTGGTGACATCGTCGAGGTCGATGAGCTTGTCGAGTTCCTCGTCGAGCAGGATGCGACGGGCCTCACTGACCTTGACCGTGCGCTTCTTCCGGCGCTTGGGCATCATGTCGCGGAACCATTCGGCCACGCCCTCCATGCCCTCGGGGGCACCGGGCGTGGCGGCACCGGGAATGCGGGGACCGGCCTGTGTGACCTCGAGTTCCACCTCACGCGCTTCAAGCTGGCCGTCGTTCAGCAGGGCACGGAGCTTGTCGCGCGTGCGCTTGTGCCGCTCCACCGCCGCGTCGTGATCGGCGCGTGCCTCAGGCGCATCACCGGTTGGCACGGGCGGCATGGGCAGCAGCAGATCGAGCAGCCGGTCGTCGACCTTCTCGCTGGCGAGGTCCTCGACCTCGGATTCGCGTTCGGCGCGCACCATGTCGATGGCGTTCTCGATGAGATCGCGCACCATGCTCTCGACATCGCGGCCCACGTAGCCCACCTCGGTGAACTTGGACGCCTCGACCTTCACGAAGGGGGCGCCGGAAAGCCGGGCGAGTCGTCTGGCAATTTCCGTCTTGCCCACACCGGTCGGGCCGATGAGGATGATGTTGTTGGGGGCGATCTCGTCGCGGAGGGATTCGGGCGCACGCTGGCGGCGCCAGCGGTTTCGGAGCGCGATGGCCACGGACTTCTTGGCGTTGGCCTGACCCACGATATAGCGATCGAGTTCGGCGACGATCTGGCGCGGGGTGAGTTCCGCGAGCCGGGCGATCGCCTGTTGCGTTCGGGCTGATGGCATACCCAAGGCTAACAATTCGTCTAGCTTTCAGGGATGTCCGTTTTTTCCCGCCTCTCGATCGGGGGCCTCGCCGGCATGCTGCTGGCGGCCCA
>CAZPJX010000102.1:9668-10963 GCA_964586985.1 uncultured Gemmatimonas sp.
TCCCCCACCGACGGCATGCCGGCCCCGGACTCGACCGAGGTGCGGGTGTGGTACTCGGCCGATGCGATCTACTTCGGCATCCGGGCCTTCGAGCCGCATGGTGGCGTGCGCGCCACGCTGGCCGAACGCGATCGGCTCATGTCCGACGACTTCATCGAGATCCACATCGATCCCTTTCTGGAGCGTCGCCGAGCGTTTGTCTTTGTCGTCAACCCGTTCGGCATCCAGGCCGATGGCACCAAGGTGGAGGGCGGCGGATTCATTCCGGGTCAGCAGGGGCCGCCGGGTCAGGCAGACCTGAGCGCGGACTATCTGTGGCAGTCCCAGGGGCGTGTTCTGGATGACGGCTACGAGGTGGAGGTCCGCATCCCCTACGTGAGCCTGCGGTTCCCATCGCAGGCGGTGCAGCGCTGGGGACTGCAGTTCAGCCGGAAGGTCCAGCACAGCGGCTACGAAACCACCTGGACTCCCGTCTCGCGCGGCATCACCTCGTTCATCGGCCAGGAGGGCTACATCAGTGGACTCACGGGGCTCAAGCGCGGTCCGGATGTACTGGTCAACCCCGAGCTGACCAACACGACGCTTGGCGGGCCGGTGGGCGAATCGTCCTCTGCCGGCACGCAGCGTCGCACCTGGGAGTACAGCAACAGCCCGCGCATTGGCGGCAACGTGCGCGCGGGGCTGGGCAGCAACTGGGTGCTGAACGGCACCATCAAGCCGGACTTCTCGCAGGTGGAAGCCGACGCCACGCAGGTGGCTTCGGACCAGCGCTTCGATCTCTTCTACCCGGAGCGGCGGCCGTTCTTCGTGGAAGGGGCGGATGCGTTCAACGTGCCGAACACGCTGGTGTACACGCGGCGCATCGTGCAGCCCACGGCCGCGGCCAAGCTGACGGGGCGCGTGGGGCGTGCAACCATTGCCGCACTCTCGGCCTTCGACACCCCACCGGCAGAGGCAGAGGAACCCAAGGCGCTGGTGAACATCCTGCGCGTCACGCGGGATTTCAATGAGCAGTCGCAGAGCGGCCTGCTGCTCAGCAACCGGTCCAGCGAGCAGCACACCAACACCGTGCTGGGCGCCGATGTGCGCCATGTCTTCGGGGAGAAGTACTACGCATCGGGACAGATCGCGGCGAGCCGCACGGACGATCAGGGCGCCCGGTCTTCAGGCACGTTGTGGGAGGCCGTCATTGACCGGAAGGGCAAGAACTACGGCTATCACTTTACCCTGCTGGGCATCGAACCGGGGTTCAGCTCGGACAACGGGTTCGTGTCGCGCACCGGGTTTGTGCAGCC
>CAZPJX010000103.1:0-10824 GCA_964586985.1 uncultured Gemmatimonas sp.
CGCGGCCCGCGTACCCGGCCGGCGAGACAAGCCCGCTGTTCTCTCCCGGGCGATCGGAGCGCATTGGGCTATCGCCGCTTCCGTCGCCGACCCTGCGGGCGCTCGAGGCGCTCGCGCTGCGAATTCTCGAAAACGGCAGCGGATGGGGGCGAGGGCTCGTGTTGAGCAGCGGGGGGAGGGCGGCCCCGTCGGGACCAGCCCCATCGGGACTAGCCCCATCGGGACCAGCCCCACTGGGACCAGCCCCGCAGGGGCAATCCCGGCGAGCACCGGCAGACCCCGTCCTCGTTGCCAGCCGGCTGGGCGAGGCGGCCGTCCAGGAGGGACAGGTCCGACTGCAGCAACGCTGGACAGACGCCGTGCGCCAGGGCCTGTTCGCCGCGGCGCCCGCTGATACCACCTTCCGGGATGTCGGCCAGCGCGCAGCCGATCTGCTCGGCGATCTCGGGGATCTCGACATTTCCCTCGATGCGCGGCTGGAATCTAAGGTGCAGCGTCTTCGGAACGACCGCTGCACCTCGGGGCAGTTGACGATTCCCGGGAACAGCTGCCGCAACGCCCCGCTGCTGCCGGAGTTCGATTTCCAGTTCAATGTGCGCACCGGTGGCGTCGTGGCCGATCGGTTTCACATCGATGTGGACTACGACTCCCAGCGCGAATTCGACGCGTCCAACAATCTCTCCGCCCGCTATGAGGGCAAGCCCGGCGACCGTTTGCAGCGGATCGAGGTGGGCAATGTCACCTTCCAATTACCGCCGTCGCGCTTCATTACATCCGGCATCCCGTCGGGCAACTATGGCGTGCAGGCCACCGGCCAGTTCGGCGCCATGCGCGTCACCTCCATTGTCGCGGAGCAGAAGGGCAACATCTCGCGCGACAATGTCTTCACCGTGGGAGAACGCACCCAGCAGCAGGTGGATCGCACCATCGAGGACATCCAGATCGAGCCGCGGCGGTTCTTCTTTACCATCGATCCGCGGCAGCTCGCTGGCTATCCCAATGTCGATCTGCTCGACCGGCCGCAACTGCGACGCCTGGCATCCCAGCTGCCCGATTCCCTGCGTCCGGTGCGCATCCGTGTCTATCGTCAACTGATCGGCGCGACGAACCAGAACCCGCGGGGACCGCGGCTGTCGGTACGGGGCGCGCGCAATCCCACGCGCCAGACCTATGACCTGCTGCGTGAGAATGTCGACTACTACGTCGATCCGTCGCTGCTCTGGATTGCTCTCGTACGCCCGCTCAGCGCCAACACGGAGCGCCTGGCCATCGCCTACGAGGTAAGTGTCGATGGCGGTTCGGGTCGGAATTCCAGCACCGGTGGGACGCCCGACGTCGAGTACACGGAGGCTCCCCAGTTTGCGAACCTCCTCTGGGAGCCTGAACTGCAGCCCGGCAATGCGGCGTATTTTCTGCGCGAGATCAAGTCGGTCTATCGACTCGGGGGCGAGGACCTCAGGCGCGAATCGCTGCAGCTCAAGCTGGTGACGGGCACCTCCGGTGATCAGGAGAAACCCGTCGATCCGTCGCGCGGTGAGACCTATCTCAGGATGTTCGGCCTCGCACAGCCGACAAATCCGGCCGCACTCGATGTCGAGAATCGCGTGTGGCCGCGCCCCAACGATCCCAATCTACGCGCCAGCTTCAGCGGTGGCGGTGGACAGCAGACGCTCATTCCCGACTACTTCCTCGTCTTTCCCTCGTTGCAACCCTTCGCACGGGCCGGTCTGGCACAGCCGATCGCGAATCCGGCCAACGACACGCTGTACGGCTATCCCAACGAGTATCTCTACTCCGCGCAGCGCCCGCAGGCCATCTACCGCATGATGGTCAGTTATCGCTCAGAGGGTGCTGGCGAGAGTCAGTCCATCCGGTTGAACACCATCCAGGTGCGCCCGAACTCCGAGCGCATCGTCATCGATGGACGCGAACTGACCCGCCATGCCGACTATCAGATCGACTATGACCTCGGCGTAATCTCCTTCACGCGGCCGGACACTCTCTTTCCTACGCCCAGACAGGTGTCGGTGCGCTACGAGGAGAATCCGCTCTTTACCGCAGTGCCGACGACGATCATGGGACTCACGTCCCAGTTCCAGCTCGACCGGGGTCAGGTGGCCTTCACGGCGATTTCGCAGCGCCAGCGGTCAAACCTCAATCGCCCACCACTCGGCTTTGAGCCAACGGGCTCCTTCGTGGCTGGCGTCACGAGTGCCCTGCAATGGGATGCCTCGGCGCTCACCAATGCGATTGCTCGCATCCCCTTCGTCCGCAGCACGTCGCCGTCACGTGTGGGCCTGCAGGCGGAGTTCGCCATGAGCAAGCCCCAGCCCAATGCAGCGGGGCAGGCCTACATCGACAGCTTCGAGGGCAGTGCCGATCGGACGATCCCGCTGTTCGAGTCGTCGTGGTCGTTCAGCTCCCTGCCCGCGCTGGGCGCCTCGCTGGCTTCCAGCGGCGCCGCGGTGTTCACGCCTGCACGCGCAACGACGCTGGCGTGGCAGAACAATGGTGTTGATGGGACGGGCAGCTATCCGCAGTTCACGATTCAGCAGATCGATCCTTCGGTGCGGATCGTTGGCAATGGCGTGCAGTCGTTCGAGCAGTTGCTGTGGATGACCATGTATCCCCTCGGCACAGGGGGCATGCCGGCGTTTCAACCCGGTACCCAGTCGCGCCGATACGCCTGGATGGTGGGCGACAATACCCTGCTTGGTCCCACGCCATCGGGCCGACGCTGGCGTTCGTTGCGCACGGTGCTTGATCCCAGTGGTCAGGACCTCTCGCGCACGGAGAACGTGGAGTTCTTCGTGCTCGTGCAGTCGGAGGCGGCCAAGCTGCGCCGGAATCCCACGCTGGTCTTCGACTTCGGCGATATCAGTGAGAACAGCCTGGCCTTTGCTCCGGAAACGCTGACCGTTGCACCTCCCGCGGCGGCCGGTCTCCCGGCGGATACCACCTACCAGGGCAAGCGCCTCGTCGGGTACGATCGACTCGATACCGAGCGCGATTCGCTCTCCCGCGCCTTCAACGCACTGGAGAATGATCGCGGAATCGCGGGCGATGTGGCGGATACCATCGTGGTGGTGGACCGTCGTAGCGGAACTCCCGTGATCACCACGCAGTTCAGGGTGCCGCTCTGTACGCAGGCCGCGCAGCGGGCCCAGTTGCTGGGCGACAATCGGGCGAACTGCACGGTGCGCAACAACCGGCTGGACGAAGAGGACATCGATCTCGATGGCCAGCTCAACATGCCGGCCGCGAGTGCCGAACAGGAGCAACTCCGGCGCTTCGTGGTAGACCTCGCAGACCGTCGGACCTGGACGCGCGTGGGACGCTGCTTCCAGCAGCGCGACTCGAGCGCGGCCGGCGTCGTCTCGGATTCCCTGTGCTGGGTGCAGGTGCGTCTCAACTGGCGTGCGCCGACCGAGGAACTCAACAATCCGAACGATCGGCGTGTGCGTGCCATGCGGCTGACCATGGTGTCAAACCGCGATGCCGCCGACGAGGAGTTTACCCGTATTGCACTCACGCGTCTGCGCCTGATCGGTGCGCCCTGGCTCAAGCGCAGTGTGGAGCCTCTGAGCGGGCTGGCGGGTGACTCCAGTGGGACCGTGGGTGGGTTCGTGATCGCCAGTGTCGTGGGGACGCTCGATTCCACGGTCGCCGTGCCGTATTCGCCGCCGCCCGGGGTGGTTGAGGCCCCGGAGAACCGTCAGTCGGGGTACGAGAACGTGCGCGTGCAGGTGAACGAACAGGCGCTGCGCATCCAGACCGGTCTCCCGGGCCGGTCGTTCCGCCCCTTCGATCGCGCCGAGGCCTTTCTGCGCTTCCCCGAGGGCACGAAGACCTTCATGGGCTATCGCTCCCTCCGTCTCTGGATGCGGGGACGCGGCAACGGCTGGGGCGTGCAGGGTGAGCTCAACGGCTATGTGAAGATCGGCCGAGATGAGCACAATTTCTACATGTATCGCACGCCCGTGAACACGGGCAACAGCCAGAGCGCCTGGCTGCCCGAAATTCACGTGGACCTGACACGTTTCCAGGCCCTGCGCGCCCAGCTCGAGAGCGCCTACCTCCAGGGGCGTGCGGATTCGCTGCAATGCACGGGCGTGGATCTCGAACTCATTCGCCGTTCGGGTACCCCGTCTACAGGCGTCACGCGTCGCTTCGCGGTATGTCAGGATGGCTACATCGTGTACACAGCCGACCCGGCGGTTACACCGCCGAATCTTGCGGGTGTCCAGGAGTTGGCCGTCGGCATTGTTCGCGTCGATAGCGTTGCCCGTGGAGGCAGCGGGATCATGGCCAACGATACGCTCGAACTCTGGGTGAATGACATTCGCCTGAGTGATGTCGTCGATGATATCGGTTTCGCGGGTGAGATCGGCCTCGGGATGAATGTGGGTGACCTCGCGGATGTCCGCGTCAACATCAGTCGCCGCGATCCGAATTTCCGTCAACTCAACGAAACGCCCACTTTTCTCACGTCCAATGTGGTGAGCCTGGGCACCACCCTGCATCTCGAACGCGCCTTGCCGGCGCGCTGGGGCATCGCGCTGCCGCTGAGCGTCGAGTACGCGGGGACCGGGATCGAACAGCTCTTTCTCAACCGGACCGACGTTCGGGCCGGTAGCATCGATGGGGTGCGCAATCCCGGAGATCGGCGCCTCAACTACTCCATGGCCATGCGACGCATCTCGCGTCTCGACCACGGGTGGTACGCCCCCCTGGTCAATGGACTCTCCCTGAACGGTACGTGGTCTGTTGGCGCATCGCAGTCCACCTTTCAGGAACTCAGCAGCAGCAGTTACGTGTTCGGCGGAGGACTCACGCTGGCCGATGATACGCGTGAAAGTCGCCTGCCAGGCTTCATCGGCCGCCTCCTCGATGCGCTGCCCAGGCGTCTTCGGGAGGCGCCGGGCATGGTGGCGTTCCGAGAACAGAAGTTGCGCTGGCGACCCACCCAGTTCCGTCTCAGTTCCTCACTCGCGCGCTCGAGCACGTCGTCCACGTCGTTCACCAAGGCCGCCGCATCTCCCACCGACACCGGTGCGGTCGTCGCGGCACGTACCCATGCCTGGCAGAATCTGGCCTCGCTGGCGTTCCAGCCAACACCGGGCATCAGCGCCGATTTCACCGCGCGCCAGGTACTCGATCTCAGGGACTATCGTCTGGAGCCGCCAAGCGCTGACAGCGTGAACCGCGGCGAAGTCGCACGCGCCGAGCGCCTGCGCCTCCTGGGCGCGAACCTCGGACTCGAACGGGAGCGTTCCTTCACCTCGGCGTTCCGATTCCAGCCGAGCTTGTCAACCTGGCTGCGCCCGCGGGTGGACTTCACCAGCTCCTTCGCGCTGAACAGGGACCCCAACGCGCGCACGCTGTTACGCGATGCCGTGGACTCCGGCGCATTCCGTCTTCCCCAGCGATACGGTGCGGCGAACTCACTCAATGTCGGCACCACGCTCGATCTCGGTCGATTCTTCATGCAGCGCTCGGCAGACACCTCATGGGTTCGGCGCCTGGGGAACCTGCTCGCCCCCATCGATGTGCAGTGGCAGCAGAGCCTCACCTCCAACTACGACAACACGGCCTGGATACCGGGTTGGGGATATCAGTTCGGCATTGGCGGACTGGATGCCTTCCGCGGGCTCGATGCGTCAATGGCCACTACCGCCGGCCGCATGCGACGCGCGACGGCGGCGGGTTCGCTCAATCTCCCGCTCTCCCTCCGGCTGCAGACACGCGTGGAGAATGGCACCACTGAGACCTGGACCCGCCGGGCCTTCGACGGCTATCAGGCTGTCATCACCAGCACACAGATGGTGTATCCCGACTATTCCCTGCGCTGGAGCTGGCGTCCACAACGCTTGAGGAAGATCGTGTCCGCCCTCGATCTCGATGCTGCGCTCGCCGTGACCGAGCAGGAGACCAATATCCCGAGTGGCGAGAATGGTCTCGCCGATCACAGCCGGATCACCGCACGCAGGCAGCCGCTCTCCGCCTCTGTCACCTGGGCCTTCCTCGGCGACCTCGTCACCACGGCGCGCAGCAGTCGGGAGGCACGTGAGGACCTCCGGCCCGGATCAGTCATTTCGGGTCGGACCGAACGCATGTCCTTCAACATCAGCCACTCGTTTCCGCTGCCGAAGAGCTGGAACACCCGCAGTGGACGCCTGCGGGCCTCCGCGTCGTATGACAGCGAAGAGAACTCGTCCACCGTGACCGGCACCACCAGCACCGCCGATGACGGCACGCTCCTCCGCATGACTCCATCAGTGCTCACCAACAACGGTCGGCGCGCGTACAACTTCAACGCCAACACCGATCTGACCGACCTGCTCACCTTCACGCTGACCGGTAGCCGCGTGGTCAACTTCGATCGCGCCTACAACCGCCAGACGACCAACGTGATCCTGAGCGCCGTTCTGCAGATGCGCTTCTTTGCAGGCACGCTGCGCTGAGCGGCGTCGGGGCAGGCGGGATGACCGTTGGTCAACCTCTACGTCACTCCCAGGATGAGACCTGCGTGATTCCGGTGATGCTGGTGGGATGGCGGCCTCCTACTGTGCCTCCATGGCGACAGCGGGCGAGCGGCGCATCCTGGGGTTTCTCGTGGCGATGGCCCTCATCGGCACGGGGGCCAGGCTATGGGGAGTCGAGCGCTTCGAGCAGGGCATACTCGCCGAGGAGGCGGTAGCGCCGGCATCCGGCGCCGCCCGTGCCCTGGCCGCGCAGCGAGCAGCGGTGGATTCGGCGAGACGGGCTCCACGGGCTGCACAGGTTTCGCGGGCATCGCGGTCCCGACCACGAGCCTCGACAGGGTCACGCAGTCCACCGCGGAGCGCCCCCGTCTTTCCCATCGACCTCAATACGGCCTCCAGCGCCGAACTCGAAGCGCTCCCCAGAGTCGGACCGGCGATGGCCCGCCGCATCATCGAGCGACGGGAGCGGGTGGGCCCGTATCGCACGCTGGAGGACCTTCGTCACGTGCGTGGCATCGGTCCCGCCACCCTCCGCCTTCTGGACTCGCTGGTGACGTTTTCTGGCTGGCACCGTCCCTTACAAAGTGGGGATCCGCCCCTCCTCATCCATCACACTGTGTTGTAGCCGCTACCGATATCACCCCTCTATGGCTGCCCCTGCTGCATCGCTGACAAAAGGCACGAACGAGCGACTTGGCGATCTACTCCTGCGCGAGGGCCTCATCTCGCGTGAGAACCTCGCGAAGGCCCTGCAGGAGCAGTCTGCGAATCCCGGTCAACGCATTGGGTTGACAGTTGTACGCATGGGGATGGTGCCCGAAACCGAGGTGGTTCGCATGCTGGCGCGGCAGTACCGCATGCCGGCGGTCGATCTGTCACGGTTCGAGGTGGACACGCGGCTCCTCAAGCTGATTCCGGCGGAATTGGCGTCGAAGCACACGGTGCTGCCGCTCAAGCGCGAGGGCCGGCAACTCACCGTGGCCATTGCGGACCCCACGGCCATGGGGGTGATCGACGATCTCAAGTTCATCACCCGCTACGACATTGTGCCGGTACTCGCGGGTGAGTACTCCATGCGGGCGGCCATCGAGAAGCACTACGAGGCCAACGAGATTCAGATGCAGTCGCTCCTGCAGGATATCGCGGGAGATGACGACATCGAGGTGGTCGAGGATCATGAGGAAGCCGTTGATGCCGGCATGCTGGCCGCTCAGGTCGATGAGGCGCCGGTCGTCAAGCTCATCAATGCCATCCTCGGCGACGCGGTGCATAAGGGAGCATCCGACATCCACTTCGAGTGCTTCGAGCACGAACTGCGCGTGCGCTACCGCATTGATGGCGCGCTGGTGGAGGTGATGAAACCGCCCATGAAGATGCGGGCGGCGCTGATCTCGCGTTTCAAGATCATGTCATCGCTGAACATCGCCGAACGTCGCGTGCCGCAGGACGGCCGCATCAAGCTCAAGATTGGCCGAAAGGTCATTGATTTCCGTGTGAGCACGCTGCCCACGCTCTTCGGCGAGAAGGTCGTGCTGCGAATCCTCGACAAGGGCAATCTGACGCTCGAACTCGAGAAGTTCGGCATCGAGCCGCGTGCCGAACGGGAACTCATGGAGGCCATCCAGAACCCCTATGGCATGGTGCTGGTCACCGGCCCCACGGGCTCTGGCAAGACCACGACGCTCTACTCGGCATTGTCGAAGATCAACAACCTCGACACCAACATCATGACCGCTGAGGATCCCGTGGAGTACAACCTCTTCGGGATCAACCAGGTGCAGGTCCGCAACGAGATCGGCATGACCTTCGCTGCGGCGCTCAAGGCATTCCTGCGACAGGATCCGAACGTCATCATGGTCGGTGAAATTCGCGATCTCGAGACCGGTGGTATCGCCATCAAGGCTGCGCTCACGGGCCACATGGTCATGAGTACGCTGCACACCAATTCCGCGCCCGAAACCATCGTCCGTCTGCTCGACATGGGGCTGGAACCGTTCAATGTGGCCTCGGCCCTCAACCTGATTCTGGCTCAGCGCCTCGTGAGGCGCATCTGCTCGCGGTGCAAGGTGAAATACGAACCGGATATCGCAGAACTGGCCGGCGCCAAGGTGAAGGCAGACACCACCATGCGTGAGCTCCGGTTCACCGAGGAGGCGCTGCAGAACGCCGTGCTCAAGGCCACGCCCGAGGCGGCGCCGTTCCTCAAGAACCTGTCGCTCGACACCCGCATTGGCGATCTGCCCTTCTTCAGGGGCCATGGCTGTGACGCCTGTGGCGGCACCGGACTCAAGGGACGCCAGGGCGTCTACGAGGTGATGTTCATGACGCCGTCGCTCAAGAAGCTCGTCATGCAGAACTCCGACGTGCAGTCCATCCGGGACTCCGCCATCGCTGAGGGCATGCTGACCCTGCGCATGGACGGCTGGCTCAAGGTACTGAAGGGTGTCACGACCCTCGAGCAGGTCATCCGTGAAACGGCGAACTGAGGATTCGTGACAGTGGCGTTTCCTGAATCCCCCGCGATTCGTCCTGGCCGAGGGGCCTCGGTGTGTCCCCGCTTCCTGATCCCCCGCCGATGACCACCACCGCCCAACCTGCTGTCTCCCTGCGTCCCCTGCTCGATGAAATGATCGAGCGGGATGCGTCCGACCTGCATGTGTCGGCCGGTGACCGGCCCAAGCTGCGCGTGGATGGCGATATCGTGGGTTCAAGCGTGGATCACGTGCTCACCCCCCGCGACACGCTGCAATTGGCGTACTCGGTGCTGACCGAGAATCAGAAGAAGCGCTTCGAGATGGAGGATGAGCTGGATTTCTCGTTCGGCATCGCCAACCTCTCGCGTTTCCGCGGCAACGTGTTCAAGCAGCGTGGCTGCGTGAGCATGGTCATTCGGCGTATCCCGTTCCAGATCAAGACCTTCGCTGAGCTGCAGCTTGCCCCCGTGATCTCCTCGTTTGCCGAACGGCCGCGCGGCCTCGTGCTCGTGACTGGACCGACCGGGTCGGGCAAGAGCACCACGCTGGCGGCGATGATCGACAAGATCAATACCGAACGGAAGGGCCACATCATCACGGTGGAAGATCCCATTGAGTTCATCCACCGGCACCGCAACTGCATCATCAATCAGCGCGAGGTGGGTGCGGATACCAAGAGTTTCGCCTCGGCCCTCAAGTATGCGCTGCGTGAAGATCCCGACGTCATCCTGATCGGCGAAATGCGTGACCTGGAAACCATCCAGGCGGCACTGACCATCGCCGAGACGGGCCATCTGGTGTTCGCCACGCTGCATACCAACAGCGCGGCGGAGGCCATCAATCGGATCATCGACGTCTTCCCGAGTCATCAGCAGAGTCAGGTACGGGCTCAGTTGGCCTTCGTGTTGGAAGGGATCATCACGCAGGTCCTGCTGCCGCGTGTGACCGGCCGCGGCCGAGCCATGGCGTCGGAGATTCTGGTGGTGACACCGGCCATCCGGGCGCTCATTCGCGACGACAAGGTGCACCAGATCTACTCGCTGATGCAGTCAGGCAAGAAGTTCGGGATGCAGACCATGAATGATGCCCTGTACCAGTTGTACGTATCCCGTCAGGTGAGCGCAGAGGAGTGCGTGCGCTCTTCCGGCGACCCCAATGAATTCCTGCGCATGATCGGCAAGGGACCGCTGGAGGACAGTGGAAGCCAGCCCGCGACGCAGAATGGCAACCGCACCGGTGAGCGCCCGCTCGCCGGCGCACGACGATAGGCCTCCGGAGAGACCATGCCAACCTTCACCTATACTGCGCGGACCACCAGCGGCGACCTCAAGTCGGCGACCATCGACGCCCCCAGTCGCGACGATGCGGTAGCCCAGTTACGCCGTCAGCGATTGACCATCGTCAAGGTGGACGAGGCCCGGGCGACGCCCACCAAGAGCCTCGGCGCGGTCTCGATGCGCGACATCGTGATCTTCACCAGGCAGTTCTCCACCATGATCAACGCCGGTCTGCCGCTCGTGCAGGCGCTGGATATTCTGGCGAAGCAGAGCGAGAACAAGGCCCTGAGCGCCGTGGTCCGGCAGGTGGTGTTCGACGTGGAGTCGGGCAATACCGTGGCCGATGCCATGCGCAAGCATCCCAAGGCGTTCTCCGACCTGTACACGAACATGGTGGCGGCCGGTGAAGCAGGCGGTATCCTGGACACGATCCTGAATCGCCTGGCGATCTTCATGGAGAAGAACGACGCCCTGATCCGCAAGGTGAAGGGGGCGATGATCTATCCCACCGTCATCATGTGCGTGGCCGCGCTATGCGTGGTGATTCTGCTGTGGAAGGTCATCCCCGTGTTCGCGAACATGTTTGGC
>CAZPJX010000104.1:0-7574 GCA_964586985.1 uncultured Gemmatimonas sp.
GCCGTTTGCCGCTCTCGACGATCTCGTCTGCGATTCCAGTCGAGAGGAGAGGTGTCGGCTGCTTGCTCGTCTGCGCCATATCCCCTCCGACTACGGTTTCGAGCGCGTTCGTATCATGACACTGGAATTGCGCGAGTCCAAGAACAGGAGAGCCGCATCGCTTCTGTCTGGCCGGTAGGATTGAGAGCTGCGCCGTGCGCTGACATGAGCGGCGTAGCCACCAATAGCACCACCCACGAAAGCGAACAGCACAGTCGGCACCACAATGGGCCCATTGTCATCGCACCTACTACACATCGCCTTTCCCGTCAAATAGCCCGCGGCGGCTCCCACGATTGTACCCACCGCCATGCCGGTCCCAATGCTCTTCCCCGTCCCCGCTTCGGGCCATCTCTTGTTCGCAAGAACACTGTCGGACACGACCGGCTCGTCCAAATGGAACTCCAATCCGACGTTGGATCAGCAGGCAGGAGTTGGCCGGGAAGCAGATCGATAGCGGCTTCCCGGCCTACCCCTTCCTCATCCAAACCGATTACGGCACGATCGGCTGCGTCGGCTTCTGTTCCTTCGCGCCACCCGCGTCGTTCCAGTTGATGATGCTGTTGAAGATCATCCCGAACTCGCCGTGGTTCTGCCAGCGGTACACCGGGTTGTTCGCGAACATGATCACCCGCCCCTTGCCCTTGACAGCGTTCGGGACGTCGACCGCAAACGGACGGCCCTTGAGGGAATCGGCGCCCGTCATGAGACCCGAGATCACGGACTGGGAGCCACCCACATAGCGGGCCAGCACGTTGGCTTCGTTCGCGATACCGACCTTGAACGGCGTCCCGCCCACGTACTTCACGGGAATCTTCGTCTTGCCGAAGCCATAGAACACCGGATTCTCCGGTCGCGTGATCTCTGCTTCCACCAGCGGACGCTGCGACGTCAATCCGGGCACCGGTGTCTTGTCCACGGTCCCCGCCCACCCGAACTCGATGGGCAAGCGCGCCGACTCACCCACCGCAATCAGGGTGCCGCCGCCTTCGAGGAAGGCTGCGAAGGCATCCACACCCTTCTGGCCAAAGCCACCCGTGATGTCGGGCGACGATCCGTACACGCCAAGGAACTTGTATTTGGCGCTCTGCTGGTACGGGACCGGACGTGCGGCCGGCGCCTGCATGACGGTCTGCCGCGAGAGGTTCTGTTCGGCGATCAGAATCACGTCGTAGTCACGGCGCAGATTCCCCTGCACCACGCGTTCCTTGTAGATCAGATCGTAGGGGATCTTGAACTCATCGAACGTGAGGCGATACCACCCCAGGGTCTGCGTTCCGGTCCACTGCGTGTAGATCGCGATGCGCGGGACATCGGCGTCGTGCAAGGTCACCGACGGCGCACTGGGAAGCATCGTCGCCGTGAGCCCGAGCGAATCGACGAGGCGACGCACGGCCGGCGCATGCTTCGCGTCGATGATGAACGAGCCGGCCGGGTACGTGGTGTCGCCCGCCGCGAAGCTCTGCTGCGCCACCTTCATGGGCACATTGCGCAGCAGATAGCGGAAGGAGACCATGTTGTTCGAGCCCAGATGCGCCACCGCGATGCTCGATCCCGAGGTGCCCTTGAGCGTACCCTTGAGCACGACCTTGTCCACCGGCGTGACCGGCGCGTCGAGAATGGACTTGTCGGCCACCTCGACCACATCCACGCCCATCGCAAAGCCCATCGACCAGCCGCTGTCGTCGTAGGTATTCAGCCGCGCATCAGGATAGTTCTGCTTTTCCAGCAGGTTCTTCGCGAGACGGCCATACGGCTGGTTCCGCTTGATGATATAGGAGCCCGCCGGGTAGGTGATGTTGCCCACCTTCACCGGCTGCGTGGCCTGCCCGATTTCGATGCGCTGGACACGCAGCAGGTTCACCATTTCGGCGACCCGCGTCATGTCCTTCTGCAGCGGGAGCACGAAGCCGTACGGCGCCTTGCTGCTTCCCTCATCAATGCTGTTCTTGGTCTTGATGTAGAAGTTCTCGAGGACGGTCTGCGGGAACATGCTGGCCAGCTGGAGCGCCGAGAGAACGCCCGTCTGCATGTAGTTCGCATTCGCGCGGCGCGTGAACGTCGCGAGATCGTTGAAACCGATGGGGTTGCCACGGTACCACTCGCGGTCCTGCCCACCGCCCTTGCCCGTCGGCACCGGACCACCAGCGCCACCGCCGAATCCGCCGGGGCCGCCGCCAGCACTGACGGCCTGGCCGGCACGCGCCTTGGCCATGGCGGTGCTGTCGAGATCACGACCTGACTGCGTCTCATACATCTTCATGAGGCCGTTGTGGTTGTACGCCACCGAGCCGAGATAGCCGGGCGACCAGCCGTCCATGAACGCGTGCGTGTAGACGCCCGGCATGCCCCATTTGGTCATCTGTGCCATTTCCCAGTTGCCGAACCAGGGCAGTTCGGCAAAGAGAATGGGGTCGAGGTTGGGGTTCTGCGGCGGTCCGCCCGTGTAGGTGTACATCAGCGGCATCGCCTCATGCAGATCATGCATGATTGGCGGATACGCGCTGAAGTACCAGTCGATGATCGCGCGCATCTGGATCAGCTTGATGTTGATGTCGCGATTGTTGTCGTGGTACACATACTTGCCCCAGTACGGCACCGCTCCACCGGCGCCCGGGCCACCCTGCGGCGGTGCTGCCGGACGGCGTGTGGTGTCGTTCGGCGCCGACGCGCTTGGCGCCTGCGGCGTGGTGTTGGCCTGCTGGGCTTCGAGGCCGCGGAAGAACCAGTCCACGTTCCGGTCGCGGCCATCGGCGTCCGCGGCCGGCGTGATGGAGACGTAGAGCTGATCGCGAATCTGGTTGATGATCGGCGAAGTCTCCACCGCAAGACGGTACGCCAGTTCCATCAGCGTTTCGGAGGGGCCCGTCTCACCGGAGTGCAGTCCGCCCATCAGGTGGTAGTGCGGCTTGGTCTGCGCGAGCAACGCCTTCACGTCCGCCTCGCTCATGCCACGCGGATCCGCAATCTTCGCCAAGTTTTTCCGGTTCTGCTCCCGCTTGGCCAGGTTGGCCTCGGAGGAGATCCACACCACCACGAGCTCACGACCTTCGTCCGAGGTGCCGATGGTTTCGATCTTCACCCGGGGGGACGCTGCCGCCAGTGCCTTGTAGTACTTGAGCTGATCAGCGTAATAGGTGAGCTGCCGCGGGGCACCGATGTGATAGCCCAGGATGTCCCGAGGTGTGGGCACGCCGGGCACAATCGGCAAGTGATCCACCAGCGGGCTGCCATGCTTGGGCGAGGCCAGCCACTCGAGGTAGTTCTTGGCGTAGGTCTCGTCCTGCTTCTGGTTGGGATCGCGGGTATCGAGCGAGGACTGCTGTGCCGACAGGACCACCGGCACCAGAGTGATCGCCGACAGCAGGCGCAGAACGGTTCGTCGCATGGGAAGACCGGAAAGAGGTCGAGGGCCAGCGTGCATCACGGAGCAACTCCAAAGCGTCGGGTCAGGAAACGGGGAACAGCACAAACTACCACGCATACGCGCAACGGGGATGAGCCGTTCGGTACAGGCGGGAACCGGAACGGGCAGCCCCCGATTTCGCACGTATCATCAGGGCCGGAACGACTCGACGGCCCAAGGGGAGCGGTGGTCTAGAAGAAATCCTGGAACCAGGTCTTCACCCGGTTCGCCAGCTTGTCCACGCCTCCGCCACCGAGCCCGGTGCGACGGGTGACCAGGTTTCCGCTCTGTGCAAGGCGATGGGCCCCATAAAAGGCAAGTCCACTCACGGTCGCAAAACGCGGCTCGGAGACGGACTCCGCGAGCCCATCGAGCTTGGCTCCGGGGACGCCGACGCGCACGCCGAGTCCGAATACATCGATGGCGAGCTCAGTGATGCCTTCCAGCGATGCCCCACCGCCGGTGAGCACGATGCCACCATTGAGCTTGCCCGTGTAGCCGGCACTCTGAATCTCGCGCTGCACCTTGTCGAAGATCTCGTCCATGCGCTGATGAATGATGTGCGTCATCAGCTCACGCGAAATATGGCGCTCGCCATGTGCGCCCGATGCAGGCATCGCGATGACCTGCTCGGGATCGATCAGCGGTTCATAGGCGCAGCCGTACGCCTCCTTCAGTTGCTCGGCATCGTGCTGCGTGATGCCGAGTCCCTGCACGAGATCGCTGGTAACATTGTTGCCGCCGTATCCGATGGCACCCAGATGACGGATCTTCCCTTCGTGGAAAATGGCAAGGTCGGTCGTGCCAGCGCCGAGTTCGACCAGCACAACGCCAAGCTCCTTCTCCTCCTCCGTGAGCACCGACAGCGCACTCGCCAACGCTTCCAGCACCAGCTCGCGGGTCTTGTACCCTGCCCGCTCGATGGCCTTGCGGAGGTTCATCGCCGGTGCGCTCCCGATCGTAACGAGGTACATCTCCGTTTCGAGGCGGGTGCCGATCATGCCCACAGGATCGCGAATGCCCTCCGCCTTATCCACGCGATACTCCTGCGGGATGGCGTGCAACAACTCGCGGTCCTGGGGGATGGCCATCGCGCGTGCGACATCATTCACCCGATCGACATCGGCCCGGGTGATCTCGTCGCCGCTGATGGCCACGACGCCACCGGACCCCATGGCCCGCACGTGCTCACCGGCAATCCCCACATACATGGCGTCCGGCGTGACACCCGCGATCCGGACAGCCTCTTCAACCGCGGCGCGAATGGACCGGGTGGCCTCCTCGATATCCGAGACGACCCCACGGCGGAGGCCCATGGTGCGGGTATGCCCCACACCCAATACCTTCAGGCGCGGCGCACGGGGCAGATCCCCATGCACGGCCGCCACGAGAGCGGTGGTATGCGCGGTACCGATATCAAGGGCTACGACGACGGGGTCTGCAGTCATGGCTGTCGGGCGATCACCTGGTCACGGAATCGCAGATCCAGTTCCACCGCGCGTAGTCCATTTCGCGCGAGATCTGCTTCCACGGGTAATATGTCCCGGAAGCGGGCCGCGGTCACGTCGGGCGTGGTCCGGATCATGACATCGCCCATCACAAACTGCAGTTCGTTCTGTCCGGCGCGCGTTGCAGATGTCACTCTGGCATACAGGGCCGCGGCCGATCGCCTGAGCCCATCCAGGACCTGCAGGAGGGCGCTGTCGGGGCTTACCGCAATCGGTATATCCAATGGCACCCGCGATGGATCGATCGGCAGCGCGTGGCCCAGACCATCCGTGGGCTTCAAACGGCCGTTTGTCTGCACCAATGCCACAGGCTCCCGCTCGACGACGCGAACGACTAGCGTGGACGGCAGCCGGCGACTCACCTCCGCGGTACTCACCAGCGGATGGGTGGCAACGCGCTCCGAGAGCGGCTCCAGGGGCTGCCAGACAGACTGAACGGTGTCCACGGCCAACAAGGTCACGAGTTCGCCGGCACGCGCGTAGCGCACGCCCTCGAATTCGATGCGTCGGGCACGGAAGAAATCCAGACGTGAGAGCGCTGGCGGTCCCCACCAGGGTGAGGACACCACAGCCAGCACGCCGCAGGTCAATGCCATGGCACGCAGCCAGCGTACCCAGCGGGGGCGCGCGTCCGTGAGTTTCGCCGGATCTCGCATTTCCGATTTCCGCGCCGCGCCACCGGCTCGCGCCGAGGTCCCGGCCTTGTCCGGCGAGATCAAGGCGACGGAATGCTCCGCAAGGCATCGAGAAGCGCGGGACCCACCCGGGTGATGTCGCCAGCCCCCATGGTGAGGACCACATCACCGTCCCGAACGATCGCGAGTAGCGCATCGACCGCATGGCTTCGCGGCCCCTGCCACTGCACCACATCGCCGCGGATCCGGTCGCCGATCAGCGCCGAGGTCACGCCGGGCTCAGGCTGCTCGCGAGCTCCGTAGATGTCGCAGAGCAGCAGTACATCCGTGCCCTGCAGCGCCTCGGCAAACTCCTGCTGGAGATCCCGGGTCCGTGAGAAAAGATGCGGCTGAAACGCCAGAACGATGCGGCGCCCGGGAAATGCATGTCGCGCCGCGTCCAACGTGGCCCGCACTTCGGTGGGGTGATGCGCGTAATCGTCGACCACTTCCACGCCTCTGGCGTGACCGAGCCGCTGAAAGCGGCGCTCCACGCCACGAAACCGCGCAAGACCCGGCGCCATCTGCGACACGGTACAGCCAAGCGAGAGGCCCGCACCGATTGCCGCGAGGGCATTGCGAACGTTGTGCACCCCAGGCACGGCCAGCACGATCTCCCCAAGGGCTTCGCCATCGAACATCACGGTGAAGCGTGACCCCTGAGCGTCGAGCTGCAACTGCTCTGCCACGAGACGCGCATCTCCCGCATGCGGCGATGGCGCACGGCCTGGTGCCGTGGCCGAATACGCAATGATCTCGCGACTGCTCGCCACGCGCAGCGCCATGGCTCCAGCATCGTCGGCGCAACGCACCAGCGTGCAGGCCTTCGACACATACACTTCGAAGGTTCGCATGATGTCGTCGAGGTCGCGATAGATATCGAGATGATCGGCCTCGACATTCAGCACCACGGCGACGGTCGGGTCGAGTGCGAGGAACGAGCGATCATACTCGTCGGCTTCAACCACATACGTGTTGCGGCCCAGGCGCAAATTGCCTTCCCACAGTCCCACGCGCCCGCCGACGACCCCGGTGGGATCGCGTCCAGCGCTCGCCAACGCCTCGGTGGTCATGACTGTGGTCGTGGTCTTGCCATGCGTGCCGGCCACGCCGATGAGTGTTCCACCACTCACCGCATCCGCCAGTGCTTCCGCACGGCGAATGATGGGAATGTCAGCGGCGCGTGCGGCCGCCATCTCCGGATGGGTTGCGGGGATCGCCGACGAATAGACCAGTGCGCGCGCCGACGCGACGATCGCGGGGTCATGGTCGGAGACGCGGACGCCCAGTGCCGACAGATCTGGTGCCCCAAGCGGATTGGCATCGGTCCCCTGCACCAGCACGCCGCGGCGTACCAGCAGTTCCGCAAGCGCGCTCATGCCAGCGCCCGCAATGCCGACAAAATGCACCGGCCGCGGATCGTCGGTAGCCAGCAGCACCAGGCGTGAGGCTGGAGTGCCTGCCTCCGCGTCGACGGCGTCCGTAGCGCTCATGCTTTGTCGGGCATTCGCTGGCGCATCACTCCCCGCTTGGTTGGCGCTGGTATGGCGAGTCATACCTGCAAATATGGCGAATCGGTGAGGTCGCGCGCGGGGATGCCCAGCATGTCGAGCAGGGAGCGCGCGATGGCGTGCGCCGCATCGGGTCTTGCGCGCTCCAGCATAGCGGCGCGCATGGTCCCGAGTCGAACACTGTCGCCAGTCAGCGAGCGGATTTCGTCGTCGAGGCGCCGGGCCGTGAGCTCCCCTTGTGGCAGCACCACGGCACCTCCGGACTGGGCGGCGGCACGTGCGTTGTAGGTCTGGTGGTCCTGGGCGGCAGTCGGCAGTGGCACCAGGAGCGCGGGAATCCCCCAAGCCGAGAGTTCCGCGATGGACATCGCTCCTGCGCGTGCCACGGCCACATCAGCCGCCGCTGTCCCGGCATGGAGCCTGCCGCGCGTCCGGT
>CAZPJX010000104.1:7584-10742 GCA_964586985.1 uncultured Gemmatimonas sp.
ATCAGCCGCCGCATAGGCCTCGGCGATGGGAGCGAGGTACGGACGCACCTTCACCCGAACGCTCTCGCGATCCGTCCAGGCGGACGCCTGTTGTCGGCCGGTGGACCAGATGAGACACACGCCATCGGGCAGTCCCGCATCGATCCAGGCCGCCACCACCTCGTTCACGGCGCGTGCGCCCTGGCTGCCCCCCATAACCAGCACCACGAAGGCATCTTCAGGCAATCCCCAGCGCGAGCGGGCGTCCAGCCGCGCCGGCCGTCTATCAGCCGGAGGGGGCGGGTCTATTGGGCAGCCAAGTGCCAGCACTTCGGTATGCACACCGGGGGTCAGGCGTTGGTGCGCTTCGGGGAACCCCAGGTAGATGGCCCGCGCTCCGCGCGCGAAGGCGCGGGTCGTGAGGCCAGGATGACTATCGGGCTCGTGGAGAAAGGTCGGTACGCGGTGAGCACGCCCCCACGCGAGGGCGACACCCGCTGCATAGCCGCCGGTGCCCAAGACGGCCCGAGGTGCAGCCGTGTGCGACGCGGCGGAGATGGCGCGCCAGGCACTGACCGCGCCCACCATGGTGCGCCAGTTGTTCCACGGCGTGCGCCGATAGAGCGGGTGCAGATCGAGCAGCATGTGCGCGAATTCGGTGCCACCGAGTATCTCACGCTCGATGCCGCGCCGCGCACCGATGAAGTAGGGTGCCACCTGCGGGGCGAGACGCACGACGGCGCGTGCGATCGCGAGTCCGGGGTAGAGATGCCCGCCGGTTCCCCCACCCGCAAAATAGATGCGCGTCTGCCCTGCTGACGTCATGACGACACGACGGTCGCGTTCCGAACCAACAAGGGCCGCGCCTGATGATGCAGACCCATGCGGACACGTACGAGGCCCTGTCTGGTCATCGCGGTGGCATCGTCACCAACGGATCGGTGGCTGAGGTTCCGAAGATCCGCTCCCGCATACTGCCGATATTCACAAGAATGCCTGTCATGGCAAGCGTGAGCACCAGGTTGGAACGACCATAGGACACAAACGGCAGGGTCAGGCCGGTATTGGGCAGCAGCCGGATCACGACACCCAGGTGAATGAAGGCGGTGAACACCGTGGTGAAGGTGAGCCCGATACCCAGCAATGTGAGGTACGGTGATCGCGCCTGACGCGCAATGCGGAATCCCAGCCAACCGTACAGGGCGAATGCGAGTGTGAGACCGCCAACGCCAATGAATCCGAACTCCTCGCCCACAATGGATCCGATGAAATCGTTGTAGGCCAGTGGCAACCATCCACGCTGCTGATTCCCCTGCCCGAACCCCACCCCGACGAGTCCACCCGCCCCCACGGCGACGAGGGACTGGTACTGCTGATCGTTGACCGGAGAACGATTCGTCTGCTCAGCACCATCCTCATGCAGAAAGCTTTCCACACGGGCCCGGACATACGCGTTTTGCGACGCCTGATAGCCAACAAGCAACAGGCCCACGATGCCGAAGAGGAGAAAATGCGTGACGCGTGCGCCGCCCACGAAGAGCAATACGGCCATCAACAGGCAGAACATCATCGCCACCGACAAATCCGGCTCCAGGGCGGCCAGCAGACTGAGCGAACCGATGACGACCACGAACGGGAGCAATCCCTTGCCCAGTTGCCGCACCATGCGGCCTTTCTTCACCAGCAGCATCGGCGTCCAGACCAGAATTGCAAACTTGGCGAGCTCCGATGGCTGAATGGATCCCCCGAACAGATAACGGCGTGATCCGTACACGCGCGTGGAGATTCCCTCCGTGCCTGGCAGAATGATGATCAGCATGAGCAGCAGACTGACGCCCATGATCGGCCATGCCCAACCCCGCCATCGCTCGGCATCGACCTTCGCGAAAACCGCAAAGGCGACGATGCCAACGAGTACGCCAACGGCCTGCCGCAGGACGAAAAAATGTCCCGGGCTACCAGCCGAAAGCGCCTGCAGCGCACTGGCGCTGTACAACACGGCCAGGCCGAAACACACCAGCACCGCGGTCACGAGCAGAAGGGCACGCGCCTCGAGCCCCATGCGCCAGCGTTCGCGGACACCCACCGGCAACGCCGCGGCGGTCACGCGAGCACCGATGCAAGCCGCGCGAACTCCCGTCCCCGCGCCTCGTAATTGGCAAACATGTCGAAGCTGGAACAGGCCGGCGACAGGAGAATGACATCCCCCGCCACGGCCAGAGCACGGGCGCGGGTCATCACGTCGATGAAAGGTGCCGTCGGCATCGCTTCCACCGGGACCTTGCCCAGCAGCGCGTCGTGCAGGTCATCCGTGATACGAGTCGTGGCCTCACCATAGGCCAGCACTGCCTTCGCCACACGCTGGAGTTCCGGAAGGAGTGCCGTGTACGGCTCCCCCTTGTGACGCCCACCCAACAGGACGATGGTCGGGCGCGACATCCCCGCCAATGCGACCAGCGTGGAGGCAACATTGGTGGCCTTGGAGTCATCGAGCCAGAGCAACCCATTTCGATCGACAACCGGCTCCAGTCGATGTGGTGGAGCACGGAAGGTGCCGACCGCATCCGCCAACCGCGCGCGGGCCGCAGGTGTGGTATGCGCGGCGTCAGCCACCATGACCGAGAGCACAGCCGCCAGCACGTTCGCCACATTGTGATCGCCCGTGAGTGCCACACGATCACGCGGCATGAACGGTGCACCAAGCACATGGAGGAGACCCGTCTCCCGATCATACCATGCGTCGACGGCGGTGGGCAGGGTGCTGCTCGCGTGCTGCGTGGAGAACCGGTAGCATGTCCCGGGCACGCCCTGCATCATGAGCCGCACCGCGTCGCTGTCCGCGGTGACCACCCAGCGCGACTGCGGTACGGCGTTAAGGAAGAGCTGGCGTTTGTCGGCGTAATACTCGTCGACGCTGGTGTAGCGATCGAGGTGATCAGGGCTCAGTGTCGTCAGCACTCCCACATCGGGATAGATCCCGGGGGTGTCGTGCAACTGGAATGACGACATTTCGAGAGCGGCCCATGCCGGTGAAGGCTCCTGCAGGGCCAGCGCCGACACCGGCGTTCCGATATTGCCGGCGTCGGCGGCAACATGGCCGAGCCCGCGCAGCAGATGGCCAATGAGTGCGGTCGTCGTGGTCTTGCCGTTGGTACCCGTGACCGCGATGTAGCGCAGCG
>CAZPJX010000105.1:0-10672 GCA_964586985.1 uncultured Gemmatimonas sp.
CGCCGCCACGAAGAATCTCGATGAAGTCACTACGAGCGAACGGAGCGACTTCCACCGATCCACCGGGAGCCCCTCTCAGAATCCACCAGAGTGTCGGCCCAGCTCCGAAATCGATGAACACCGGCGCACTACAACCCGCCCAATCCCTTAGGAGTGCGCATTCGTCGGCAAAGGGTATCCGTATCCGAGCATTCGACCCATCGTGCCTGCCGTGATTCAACGCGTTGCGAAACTGCTCAGAATCTCGCTTCCGCCGCGCCCCGTTCACAACCCAGGCCAGCTTCGGGTAGAACGCATCTCTGGACCGACGCTCTTCGGGTCTGATGAAGGAATGCTGGAACTCGATCACCCATCCCTGATCGGTCTTTACATCCGCTATGTGCTTCTCGCCACTGTCGGCATGGTGGACGATCTCCTGCCAATTCTCCGGAAACTGTCCTTTCCACGCGCGGTGCCACTCGGTTTCGTTCTCCCACCAAGGGTCACAAGCTCGACGTCCCTTGTGGGCCCAGTGCCAGATATTCACCTCTCCGCACTTTGCAATCATTGCTTGATCGCAAACCGGACACTTGCCGGATAGACTTGGCTGCGCCTCTTGGCGTTGGCCATTCACGATAGAGAATTTCATTGCTTCTTGCCGCCCTCGGCCAGCTGCCCCTTGCGGGAAGCGATAAAGCGGATGGCTGCGGAAGGTTTGGTGGATCTACTCCCCTACCGCGGTGCAGCGGCTGTACAGCTCAGCGAACAGGACATCATCAATGCCTTTGAGGTACTGGCCGAACTTGAAGGGATGTCTGGCGAGCTCGCTGCGCAACGGATCACGGCTGCCGAGCTGGCAGAAATCCGGGCATTGCACTTTGAGATGCTTGCCTGTTTTTCCCGCAGAGACCTTCCCGGCTACTATCGGCTGAACGCGCAGATTCATGCCGCGATCAACCGGGCGGCGAAGAACCCGCTGCTGACAAAGATTTACGACGAGATCAACGCTCGCGTGCAATCGATGCGCTTTAGGACCAATCAGAACGAAATGAAATGGCAACAGGCAGTGAAGGAGCATGAGCAGATGTTGGTGGCGCTCGAATCCAAGGACGACACGGCGATGCGCTCGCTGCTTGTCAGGCATCTGCAACGCAAGCGCGACGTGGCACTAGAGCATATGCTCGCGCCCCAAGCATCACAGTCTGCATGACTGCTTGGCACCAGCGATGATGACATCCGACCTTGACGAAAGGGCAGCAAACCGCCCCACGCGCCTGCTGCTTGCGGCTCTCGCCGCGATCCCGCTGTTCGGGACCCTGGGATGCACCGCGGACGCGCCCAGCGAGTCTGCCGACAAGACTCCCGACATCTTCGGAGTCTGGCTCGCGATCAGCAGCAACAGCTCGAACTATGACCCGCGCTGGGAGAACAAGCCCTACAGCCCCGCGCCCGAGTTCACCGAATGGGGTGCCGAGCAATCCCGCGAGCTGGGTCGCCTCGGGGTGGAGCTGCCCACACCCGGTGCGTGCGAGCCCATCAGCCCCGCGAGTTTCGTGGGCGGTTTCTTCCCCACGCAGATCCTCCAGGGCCACAACCAGATCGTGCTGCTCAACGAGTGGGTTGCCGTGCCCCGCCGCCTCTACACGGACGGGCGCGGTCATCCTGCGGCGGAGGACATGCTGCCGAGCTGGGAAGGTCATTCGATCGCCCACTGGGAGGGCGACACGCTCGTCGTGGACACCATCGGCGCCAACGGGCGCACGCGGCCGCTCAACGGCTACTTCGCGGGCGGCATCAACGCCACGCCGGAAAGCCTGAAGGTGCCGCGCCTGCCAGTGAGCGACCAGCTGCACCTGGTGGAGAGATTCCGCCTCGTGGGCGACGGCAATGTCCTCGAGGTGACAAAGACTGTCACCGACCCGAAGACCTACGTGCTGCCGATCACGAACGTGGTCTACATGGAGCGCCGCCCGGACATCGATGTCCAGGAGTACTACTGCGCGGACAACGAGCGCACCAGCGATGAAGGACATTGACATGAAGATCATCCGCAACCTGCTTGCCACCACCGCCCTCGGCCTCGGGTGCAGCGTCGCCGGTGCCCATCACTCCTTCGCCATGTTCGATCTGGGCAAGGAAGTGACCGTCGAAGCCGTCATCAGGGAGGTGCAGTTCACGAACCCGCATGTGTGGCTGCAGATCCTCGTCAGCGACGACAAGGGCAAGGAGACGGAGTACAGCATCGAGTCGGGCGCGCCCGGCATGATGCTGCGCAATGGCTGGAAGCCTTCGACGCTCAAGCCGGGCGACAAGGTGACGCTCACCATGCATCCGCTGCGCAACGGCAAGCCGGGCGGCAGCCTCGTGAAGGTCATCGTTCCAGACGGCCGCACGCTCGGACCCGGCGCCCCCGGTCAGTGACCGACCTGTGCACCCGGCAGGTTCAGCACCGCATTGATCAGGCCGTTTTTCAATGCGAGGTCCGAGGCGAACTGCGCGAGGAGCGAGTCGGAGTCGATCGGCACCCAGTATGGCGGCACATGAAAGGCGCGGTCGGAGAAGCTGGTCGGGAACAGGACGGCAAGGTACCCAGGAAGGAACACGAGACACGGGCGCCCCGCCGGCCCCGTGTCGCTCAGGGAAAGGATGGCTGAGCGCAGAGCCGGGCCCAGTCGGCGCCCGGCATCAGGGTCGTCGCTGCGCACGCTGTAGACTGCATCGAACTGGGGATCCCCCGTCGAGACCACCATCGGGTCGGCGGCCCTGCGCTGCGCCTCCAGTATGTGGGGTGCCGCATCATGCGGGGTCAGCACCAGCAGTGCCCCCTCGACGGCTTCTGACGCCACTTCGACAACCGAGACCGAAACACTGAGATCGAGCCTGCCTCGCTTTCCGGGGGCGTAGGCAATCGACATCTCGGACAGCGTCAGAGACCGGCCGTTCCGCGTGCCGGTGATCCGGTCGAGCGTTCTGGCCGATTGCAGTTCGGGAAACAGGCGCCAGCTGCGCAGCCGCGCCATGTCCGTTTCAGGATCGACCACATGATCGAAACCCGACAGATGCCCGGAGACAGCCTTTGCGAAGGTGTTCTTCACCGCAGCCTGGTACTGGCCCGGGAGCTTGCCCATGGCGATGAACCAGCCTGTCACCGCTGCCACAAGTCCGAAGATCACGCCGGCCGCGAGGCCCTGTCCGCCGATCAGCATGGCGACAAGGGTAGCGCCACCGGCAAGCGGCACCAGGAGCCGGGCGCGGCTGTCCACCGTGGCCAATGCTTGGCGTCGCAAGGCTTCGAGCGCTGACAGATGAGGCCCGATCTGGTCGGCAAGCGCTGCGTGCTCTGCCGCTGGCACCGCGCGGCCCGTTCCCGCTCTTCTGCAAGGCCGCGTCGGCTCCACCGCCGATGCGCACCCAGAGCAACGTGAATGAAAACCCCGAGTAGCCCGCCATGACACTCCCTGGTAAGTGGCGGCTCAGCCGACCACGAAGATCCTCACCTGTCGATCGGCAGCGTTACTGGACGAGACCTTCGATTACACCGGAAAAGTTGATCTGCAAATCCTGCGCAGCGGACAGGTTGATGGTCCTGCCACGATTTTCAGAGGGCCCGACCTTTGCCGACACATCGCCGGACAGCGTCAGGACATCACCATTCTCGCTGGCCGAGATGAGCTTGGGGGTGGCGCCCGTCCTGCTCCCGCCGTAGAGGTCCGGAGCGCCGCCGGCGCCCACGATGCGGATTTCCACGGAGTCGATGGATTCGCCCGTCCGTTCGAAACTCAGGGGATCTGGCTCGCCATGCCCTCACAGCGATTGGCCTGGGTGCTGACCGTGCGACCGTTGCCGGCCCTGAGGAAATCCGACTGCATCGGCCAGATCTGGCAGGTGACGGTCTTGCCGTCGAGAGTGGCCTTGAAAGTTCCTCCCGGTGCCTGCGCGAGGGCAGGCACCACCGAGAGAACCAGGCACAGCGAAATCATCCATTTCATGACCTGTCTTGCCTGAGGAAAGTTGACTGACCTCATCCCGTCACGTTGCGCGCACATCCGCATGACCTACCCCTCTTGCGGATTCGCGTTCCGGCTCACGTCGACCTGGATCATGTACCCGTCTTCATCATCCGGTCGCAGGACGGCGATCTGGCCGCTCTCCACGTCACCGCCATCGAACAGCAGACGCCCCTCGCCGATCAAGCCGTCGTTGATCTGGTATCCCCCCGCCTCGAGGCCCGCCTTCCAGCTAGCCAGCAGCGGCGTGGGATCGTCGGAGACGAGGATCTGCAGAAGATGGGTTCGGGTTCCAAGCCGGGTTTCCTGCAGCACGGTATGGGGTTGCGGCAGGATCAGGGCGGCCGGGATCCAGTCGCGGTTCTGCGCCGCTGAAGCGGCTTCGCCGCCGTCCGCGACAGTTTCGCGGTCCGTGGTGGCTCCGGATCCGCAGGCTGCGAGCACAAATACTGCGGCTCCGGCCGCGACCAGATCGATTCGCCATTTCTTCACGGTATGTGCTCCTGATGCATCAATTGAGAAAACCACTCGTGGTCCGCGTGTCGGCCGCTCACCATCCGGGAGGGCGCCGGATCTCGAACGAACCATAGTCGATCACGAACATGTGCTCGCCGACCGCGAGCCCAGTGAGCCGGCGCTGCGCGTCGAACGCCGTGATGATCGGCTCGCCCTGCAGCTTCTGCACCAGACGTACACAGCCGCTCGTGCCGGGAATCGGGCACTGCGTGTCCTCGGGTTTCGCAACGGTTCCATCGTCCGATGTCAGCGATGTCATGGCCTGGAACGAGAATTTTTCGGTAAGCAGCAGCGGCATGTGACCGAGGACGGCGCCCCCGTCCGCGCGCCCCGCGTTGAATATATCCAGGGCCGGTGGCAGCGATCCGCCGAGGTGGCGGATGATCTGACCCGCGCTCGCACCACCCAGAATGGGCCGCATGATGCTCGATACGATGGGGTCGGCCCAGCCGCTGCCAGGCGACCAGACGTCAAGCTCACCGCCCGGCCGGAAGAAGATCAAATTGCCCCTCGCCTGGTACTGGCTGTAGTCGCCATCGGGGGTATAGGTGATCACCATTCCCTTGTTGTGCCGGACGCGGATCATGCATTCACCGCCCACCTCGGTTTCGCCGAGCTCCACGCGTACGGCAGGTCTTCTGGTGGGGCTCAACTTGTTGGCTGATCGTGTGATCACCGAGTCGATGACGGCGTGAAAGCGCACGGTCCGCCGGCCCGCGGGTGCGTGAAACGTGAGCCCGTCCATCCGGCCGGCTGAGGCTTCGATGCGGAAGTTGCCGACCTCGTCGAGAGATCCGCGGGTCACTCGCAGCGGCGCAGATCGGCCGCTCTCGATGCACTTCGGCAGCTCGATCTGCACCGGCGACAGCGACAGTGTCAGCCGCGCGGTCTGGGCCGCAGTGGCCGCGGGGGACACTCCGGCGTTGGTGAGACGCACGAACCCCGCATCCAGGCTCTCGTCAGCCCTGACCAGATAACGATGTTTCTGGTGTTTGGCAACCACATGCTCGAACACCAGCTGGATGTCACTGGGACGGTCGGCTGCCACCACACGATGCTCCACGACCACCAGGCGATCCTTGTCCGGCACGCGCGACGCCCCGATCACGGGCAGCGCATTGACGAGGAACGTCGCGGCAGCGAACGGCTCGATCTGCACCGCGCGAGTGAGTTCATAGGACTCCCCGACGGTTGCCGGCCTTGCATCCATGATGCGATTGACATGCCGGTAGTAGTAGCCCACGTCCGGTATGTCGCCATTGCCGGAGAGCACGCCGACCTCGTGGTTGTACTTGGCCACCCATGCGGGAAATGCGCGGTCGAAACGCAGATCACCGGCGAAGGTTTCCGCGCCGTCGGCACCGCTTTCCCCGTACACACCGACCATGGGATGGGACGCGGTGCGGCGGTAGTCGAAGAGCGGCGTCAGATAGCCGAAGCGCAGACGGCCGCCGCCCGGGGCGCTGAGGCTGGCCAGGTGGTGGAAGTAGTCCCACTTCTCGTATCCCTCCTGCCCTCCCTCATGGAACGGCACGTCGAGATCGAGCTCGAACTGCGGGGGGAACATGCCCATCGGGTGGCCGTTCAACTGCCCCCATTCCGCGCCAACGGCACTGGCGACGGCTTCGTCCTGCCACACGATCGGGCGATTCCCCCCGTCGATGTTGCCGGCGTGCGCCAGCTCATGGGCCAGCGTCCGTATCCGCGTCCCGGCGTCTTCCCCCAGGAAGCCTTTCGGCATGATGAGCACCCGGTTCAGGGCAGAACGGATCCCCCTGTAGTTGCAGGCGAGAGTGACCGTGCCGCACACGGTATCCATGCCGTAGTACACGCCGTACTGGCTGTCCCGTCTGGCCAAGCGCGTCTGCGGAAATTTCATCTCGTCGAACCAGACTCTCACCTTGTCCAGCTCGTCCAGCGACGCCTTCAGACCACGCGCAAGGCTGGCCGCATCCCGGCCTGCGCACTGATCGGCCCTGCCGAGCGCGCACACGACGACGAACCGCTCGCCGGAAGCCAGGACAGGCGCATCTTTCAGCGGCTGCAGATCGGACTGATCGGCCGCCACACCGACGGACAACACGCCCGCAAGCGCGGCAGCCAGCGGAATCAGCCTCCAGGTTCGATCCGTTCCTGACACGTCCCCGCTCCTCGACGTGACCGCAATGCAGCAGCATCGTACCACGTTGCGGAAGCCCTGCACCTCGCGCAGGTGCCGGATGGCCCCGCACTCCAGTGCGAAGCCTTCGCGGTATCGCGGCGAGTAGTAGCGCGAGGCCCCGCGCAGACCGATCATCGGATTCTCCTCCGCTGGCTCGAACTGGCTGCCACCGAGAAGGCTCGCGTACTCGTTCGACTTGAAGTCGCTCATGCGGATGATGACGGGACGCGGATGCAGCACCGCGGCGATGCGGGCGAGTCCGCGCGCCAGCTTCTCCACGAAGTACTCGGTACGATCGCGATACTCCGCCGTGAGTTCCTCGATGGTCTGCCTGGTGGCGAAGTCCTGCACTGAATCGAAGCGCACCAGCGCCATCGGGTGCACGCGCACGAGGTTCGCGATCGCGAACTCCATGCGCACCAGCCCCACGCCATCCGCGGGCAGGCGCCACCAGCGCATCGCCGCGGCGGGATTGGCGAGGTTGAGCATGATCTTCGTGCGCGTGGCTGGCACCTGGGAAAGATCCAGCTCGCGCGTCTCGATCTGCGCCCTGCCCTGGTACACGAACCCCTGGTCGCCCTCTGCACAGGAGACCGTGATCTCCTGGCCGCTCGCGAGCAGCTGCGTGGCGTTGCCGGTTCCCACCACGGCCGGCACACCGAGCTCACGACTGATGATGGCAGCGTGTGAGGTGCGGCCTCCATGGTCGGTGACGATGGCGGCGGCCTGGCGCATCGCCGGCACCCAGTCGGGGTTCGTCGCGCGGGTGACGAGGATGGAGCCCGGCACGAACGCCGGCAGGTCGGCCGCCGCGTCGATGCGGCAGACGCGGCCGCTCACCGCGGCCTCACCGATGCTGATGCCGGTGGCGAGCAGGGCGCCCTTCGCGGAGATGCGCCAGCTGCGCAGCACCGCGGTGTCGCGCCGCGACTGCACGGTCTCGGGTCGCGCCTGCACGATGTAGAGCTCGCCGCTCTCGCCGTCCTTGGCCCACTCGATGTCCATGGGGACTCCGTAGTGGGCCTCGATGGCGCAGGCCCATCGGGCGAGCGCGACGATCTCATGGTCCTGCAGGACGAACGCGCGCCGTTCCATGGGCGAGGCCTCGATGTTGCCGGTGGGTGCGCCACCCTGCTCGAGATATATGAGCTTGCGCTCCTTGCCACCGCGCTTCTTCTCGATGATGGGCATGGGGCGGCGCACATCGGAAAGCAGGGGCTTGAACACCTGGTACTCGTCGGGATCTACCGTTCCCTGCACCACGTTCTCGCCGAGCCCCCACGATCCGTTGATCACGACGACGCGGGCGCAGCCCGTCTCGGTGTCGATGGAGAACATGACGCTCGCCGAGGGCAGATCCGAGCGCACCATCACCTGCACTCCGACGGACACCGCGACTCTGAACTGCTCGAATCCCTTCGCCTGTCGATAACTGATGGCGCGATCGGTGTACAGGGACGCAAGGCACCGCCGCGCAGCGTGCGGCAGCGCCAGTTCCCCGCCGACATTGAGGAAACTCTCGAGCTGACCTGCAAAACTGGCCTCTGGCAGGTCCTCGGCCGTGGCGCTGAATCTCACGGCCACGGAGACCGGGGCACCTCCCGCTCCCAGGCGGCGGTAGGCCTCGAGCAGCGCCGTTTCGCACTCCGCGGGCCATTGGCCCGCCATGAAGGCTTCCCGGATCATGCGTCCAGCGTCGGCGAGCGCAACGCGGCCCCCGTGCCAGTCCCCGAGCGCGCGATCGATCACGGCCTGGAGTCCATTGGCGTCCACATAGCGCCGGTACGCCTGCGCCGTGGTCGCGAAGCCCGACGGAACCCTGATGCCGCGGGCGGACAGCGTCGACACGAGTTCACCCAGCGAGGCGTTCTTGCCTCCGACAAACGCTACATCCGCGCGCCGCACATCCTGCAGAGGCACTACAAGCGCCTGAGGGTCCACTGACATCCCATGACCTCGACCGCATTACGGAGAGTCACAGTGACGCAGGCAGCCCGGGCGGCGCCATACGTATTTTCACTCAGGCGGGCGTGCAGGAAGCCCGGTGTCGCCGCCCGCCCATGAAGAACAGCACCACCGCCACGACACCCGCGGTGGCAAGAATACGTGGCGCCGTGACCCCGAAGAAACCGACCAGTGGCAGCAGCCACCAGGCGCCCGAACCGCCCACCGCCGCGAACAGCAGCGCACGCCGGCCATGCGAACTGCCGAGCGCCTTGATGCAGGCCACGGCCAGGCCGCCACCACCCACCAGGATGACACCGCCGCTGAGCACGAGCACAAAGATGCCCGCCAGCGCCTTGCCCTCGCGCAGGTTCTCCACGGCGTAGTTGCCGACCGCGAACAGCAGGATGCCGATCAGCAGCAGCACGGCTCCGGGTCGCATGCCGAAGGCGATGCTGCCGCCGCCCGTGGGCCCGGCCAGCCGCTGCTGCGTATCGAGCATCGATTGCGCGGCAGACTCAGCGGAGTTGGTCGGCGGTCCCATCGTCCACGAGGAATTGCCTGCCGTCATGCGGCGGTTGAAATCGTCCAGCGGCTCGCTCATCGGTTCGGCTCCCTGTCCACGTCGAATACGTCGCTGGTGCGGAACGGCTCGCCCGACGTTACACATCGGTACAAAGCCTCGTTGCGAAGCGTCGTACGCTTCTTCCCCCGAATATTGCACGAGTTGCCTCATGAAGCCGATTGCTGTCGCCCTTGCCGCTCCACTGATGGTGCTGGCGGCCCAGGCGAACGCGCAGGTGATCGACCCGCCCGAGGTTCTGTACGTGGGCGGCGCCATCACCCAGTCGAAGTTTGCCTCCGGCAACTTCGACGGCGACGATTTCGACGACAAGGACCACGGCTGGAAAGCCACCCTCGGCTATCGCTTCAATCGCAGCTTCGGCGTCGAAGGCGGCTTCGTCTACTTCGGTGAATCGACGGCGCAGTCGGCCTCGGTTGGAGGCCCGTTCCTTGCAGAATCCAGAGCGCTCACGGCGTTCGCAGTGGGTTTCATCCCGCTGGGACCGCTGGATCTCCTCGGAAAGATCGGCCTGGGCCGCGTCGACGCACAAGGCAATGTCGGCACCCTGGAGTACGACGAAAGGCAGAACAAGCTCGCCTACGGGGTAGGTGCGCAGAGGCGTCGGGACCGCTTCGCGGTCCGTGCCGAATACGAGAAGTTCGACACTGACGTGATCGGTGACATCGACATGATCTCGCTCGGCCTGACCTACACCTTCGGGTCCGACTGATCGGCCTCCCCGCCACGCCGGAGTTCAGTCGAAAACGACGCTGAGGCCCGCGACGACGGTGCGCGGTGCGCCCGGCCGGATGCCGTTATGGTAATCCGCCACGTACTGCCTGCCGGTGAGGTTGCGGCCCTGCACCCACAGCGTCGCGCCGGTATCGCGGATGCGATAGCTCACGCGGGCCGAGAACAGCGTGCGGCCGGGCACGGCGCCCAGCACGATGGGCTCGCGCAGGTCGATCGCATCATCGGACTGCAGCGGCCCGCAATCGGCATCCTCGATGCAGTCCTCGCCCACCAGCAGCGGGCCACGCGTGTTGGCCGGATCGGTGAGGAAGCGGCCCTCGTGCGCCAGCGTGAGGCTGGCATGCCAGCCGGCATCATGCTCCAGGCCCACGGTCAGGCTGCCGTAATGCAGCGGGATCTCCGGCACGCGGTTGCCACTGCTGTCACCGCCGCTGAACTTCGCGTTGGTGTAGTTCCAGGCCACCGCGGCGAAAACATTCAGCGCCGAACCGGTGAACGCCGAAGAATCCAGACGCGCGCCCAGGTCCAGGCCGAAGGCGCGCGAGTTGGCCTCGTTCACATACACGCTGGCGAAGGTATCGGGGTCGATGTAGGGCAGCTGCACCAGCGTGTCGCGCAGGCGGTTGTAGAACACCGCTGCGTCCACGCGGAAACCCGCCGCGGGCTGCGCGCGCAGGCCCACCTGCGAATTGATGCCGATCTCCGGCCGCAGCGGGAAGCTGCTGCCGCGCGCGATGGCGGGCGTGT
>CAZPJX010000106.1:0-10640 GCA_964586985.1 uncultured Gemmatimonas sp.
TGGACACATGGATTTCAAAGCGACCGCCGGCCCGCAGATACGGCGAGACCTCTGCTGTTACCAGCACGGCCGCCACGTTCCGCATGCGAATGAGGTCTGCCGGTACTTCGATGTTGAAACGGCGGAGCGTATTGATCACGCCCTGTACGGTGGGGCCGGCCGTCTGCCCGCCGATGGCGCGGTCGCCGGTTCCGTCGAGTCCCACCGCGAGCCCGTACCCCACCAGACGCACGGGCATGGCACCTTCCTGCGCGGTGAGGTCGCGAATCTTGATGTCGTTCTGTGCTCGTGCGCGGGAGGGCACGGCGGCGGCGAAGAGAACGGACGCAGCGAGGCCAAGCGTACGCAGATTCATGCCTGGGGCGATTGCGCGAGTGCGAATCATGGCCAGAGTGCTCCAAGGATCTTGCTGACAAGACCCTGCTTGGGTTTACCGAGTGGGCCGGGCGACACATAGCCGATCTGCAGATCCGCAACCCGGCTGGACTCGACCAGATTGGACACCGAGATGTCCTGCGCTCGTACCCAGCCGGTGAACACGATGTCCTGTTTCGATTTGTCGATATCGATGATCTTCGTTCCCTTCACCTGCAGGAGTCCGTTTTGGCCGATGGCCACGACACGCACGGACAGTTCATTCTGGAAACGATTTTCCCGACGCGCCTGACCTCGCTGTGTCTGGTCGGCGGCATTGCGCGAGTCGATGCCCACGTTCTTTGAGGTCTCGGGCAGACGCGCATTGACGGACAAGCCGCGGGTGCGTGTGTCGGTGGACACGTTCTCCTTCACCGCCGTGGAAATCGTGTAGTCGTCCACGAGTACCGTGATGATGTCCCCCACGGCGAAACTGCGACGGTCCGCGGTCCATGACGTGCGCGCGGCGATGGTGGGCGCTGGCAGGAGGCCGCGGGCTGAGTCGGCTCCGGTCGCCTGGGCTCCGGCCTGGGGACTGGCCTGGGTCCCGCTTGGGGCCGCGCTGGGGGTCCCACTCGGGGTGCCAGTGGCGGGCTGCGCAACGAGCAGGCGCGGTGTGCCAAGCAGGATGAGACCGGCGACGCCCAGGGCGCCGAAGGCGGGAAGAAGCCGTGAATGCAGAGGCAGGGGCATGGCGTGCAGGGTCAACGAAGACGAACGGTATTCGGCGCGATGGCGATGCCATCGAGTCGGCGGGTGCCATCGATGCGCACGCGTACGGGCGCGCCGATGGCGGCGGTATTGGTGGCCACACCGGAGAGGACGAGGCGCACGGGTCCGTCCTGCCAGATGGCGGTAACCGTGGTGCCGCTCGTGACCACGGGCGGTGCCATGACAGCGGGCTCGCGCAGGACTTCACCCATCGCGATGGCCCGACGGGTGACCCAGCCGACACCGGGACGAGAGGTATCCGGTGCGACGTTGCCCCATCGCCAGGTGATCACGGTATCCACCACTGCGATATCGTCAGCGCGCAGCGTGTCGCCGCGTGCGAATGCGCGCGCGGCGACGGCGAGGGTGACGCGGCGCTGGTCGCGGCGCAGGCCGTGGTCGAGACCGGCGTCGCGCTCGGTGCGTGGTTCCACACGCTGCTCCGCTTCTCGTGTCACACGTTGCGTTGTGCCATTCGCAGTCATCGCCATCTGCGCACACAGCGGACCCGCCGCGATGAGCGATGAGGCGACGACCATGAACAGTCCGGGTAGCCTGCGTGACATGGACGCCGTTACCGCGCGATGTTGTTGGCGATCTGACTCATCTCGTCGGCCGTCTTGATGGCCTTGGAGTTGATTTCGTAGGCCCGCATGGCGGCGATCATCTCGACCATCTCCTGGACGATCTCGACGTTGGAGCCTTCGAGGCTGTTCTGTTGCAGGCGACCCATGCCGGAATCGTTGGGGAAGCCAACGACGGGCTGTCCGGAGGCCGCCGTGGGTGCGAGCAGGTTCTGGCCAAGCGAAAGCAACCCCGACGGATTGGCGAAGCGTGCCAGTTCGATGCGACCGATCTCGGTGGGTTGGATATCGTTGCCCCGGCGTACGCTGACCACACCGGTCGCGGAGATGGTGAGCTCCGAGGCGTCATCCGGCACGCGGATGGGCGGCTGCAGCGCATAGCCCGCACTCGTCACGAGCACGCCCTGATCGGAGATCTGCAGACTTCCATCACGCGAATAGGCGGTCTCGCCGGACGGGAGCTGAATCTGGAAGAATCCCTCGCCTTCGATGGCCACGTCGAGATTGCGGCCCGTCTCTTCGATGGGCCCCTGCTCGTGCAGGCGCTGCACCCCAGCGAGACGCGTGCCGCGCCCGACCTGGATGGCGGGGGCGATCTGCGTATCGTTCTCACCAAGGACCTGCTGGCCCTGCACGGTCTGATAGAGCAGGTCTTCGAAATGCGCTCGGCTTCGCTTGAAGCCAGGCGTGTTCACGTTGGCGAGGTTGTGGGCGATGACTTCGGTTCGTGTCTGCTGCGCCATCATGCCGGTAGCGGCGGCGCGGAGGGCCGGATCCATAAATGCTCCTTAGACGGGTTTGGCGAGGTCGGTCACGGCGATCCCGCGTACCGCGTCGATGGTGGACAGGGTCTGCTGCGCGGCGCCGTAGCGATGCAGTACGGACAGCATCTCGGTCATGGCCGCCATCGGATTCACGTTCGATTCCTCGAGGAATCCCTGCTTCACGGTGCGCTCGGCGGGTGGCACCGCCTGACGGGTCGCATCGGGGATGAAGCGAGTCCCACCTTCATGTTCGAGGTCGGTGCCGGGAGCGACGCGTTCGATGCGCAGGCGCTGCAGGCCCTTGCCGTTGACGGTGACAAGGCCCGAGGCATCGACTTCGATATTCCCCGGCGGGAGCGTGATGGCCCCGTTCTCGCCGAGTACCGGATTCCCCTGCTCGTCGGTGAGGCGGCGGGTAGCGTCGAGCCGGAAGCTCCCGTTGCGGACGAAGCGTTCGCCCGCTGGAGTGTCGACCACGAAGAACCCTTCGCCCTCGAGTGCGAGGTCGAGTGTGTTATGGGTTTCCGTGAGGGTGCCCGGCGTAAGGTCGACCGCGGTGTCGGCCTTGGCGAGCTGGTTGCCCATCATGCGTGCGAACGCCGTCTCGGCCTTGAAGCCGCGCGTGGAGGCGTTGGCGAGATTGTTGGCGAGCACCTGCTGCTTGCGTTCCAGCATCTGGAGCGCCGAGGCGGCAGCGGACAACCCATTGTTCTGAACGGGACCTGGCATGTCGTGGTTGGAGAGGGGTACACGAACTCGTCAGGTGAGAGAGCAATGAACGGGCCACGGCTGGCCGGTTACGATGATTCGCTGTAAGTCATTGATCTTTCATCGCTTATGCTTTGCGTGCGGAAATTCGTGCCGGTGGAGTGGCCGCGAGGGAGGCCGGCAAATCATGCCGGAGGGCTGTCATTACGGTGGGAGTTGCCGGAGGTCTCGGCTGTGCCCCATTGAAGCCGGCGGCTTCGAGCTGCTCCTGGGTCTCATCGCGTCGACCTGAGACCCATCTCGCCGATGCGAGCACACTGTACCTCGTGGAGGATCCGTTGCGAAGCAGCGGATCGCCTGACGCAGTCAATGGAGCGTTAGGAAAAATTATGCCCCATTAATGAACCACTATTACATCATTATCGCGCTATTGCGGTCTGCCCAGAGAGCTCCAGCAGCATCGCCACGGCGTCCACAGGCAATCTGGTCTTCCACGCAATCTCGGCTGGCGCTGCGCCCGTTGCCGCGAGGGCCTGTACGGCACGCGGTGTCTTCGCGGCGCGTGCGCCGCGAAGGGTGAGCGCAGGTATGGCGGCGACTCGAGTCTGACGCTGGCGGCGCTGACGTAGCGTCGTGCGTGCCCACCTCGCGAGCCGCATCGCAGCGTATCCGGTCGCCATGAGCAGTCCGAATGCCGCCAGGCCCATCGCACCCAGGAGGCGTTGTTCCTTCGAGACCTCCGGCGACATGATGAACGCGCCAACGACCAGGCCGACGCCTGTCACGGTGACCAGCAGCAGGAGCAGCAAAACCGCTTGCCCGATGCGTTGCCCCATGGGGCGGCGTGGCGCGGGCTGTGGAATTGCCTTCATGCTGCCGGCGGAACGGGACGGCGAGTAGGAACTGGGGGGCATCGTCAGGCCACCTGGTCGCGCAGCGGCTTCAGCTCCACACGCAACTTGCCCAAGGCCTTGCTCCGGATCTGCGAGACGCGCGATTCGGTGAGCTCGAGGACCTTGGCGATTTCGTGCAGCTTGAGCTCCTCGAAGTAATACAACGAGAGTACGACGCGTTCCTGCTCCTTGAGGCGCAGGATGGCGTCCTTGAGATGCGATACTTCCTGCTCGTGCGTGAGGCTGTCTTCCACGCCGAACTCGTCACCTGCAGCCATGACCTCGGCCGGCACCGGTGCGGTTTGCTCCCGCTCGCCCGGTGCCCGATCCAGCGGGATGTGGTGCGCCCCTTCCACGTCGGCTTCCCAGCGCCAGAGCGTCTCGAGGTCCACACCGAGTTGAGTGGCAAGTTCGAGATGTTCCGGGGCGCGTCCATGCGTACGCTGAAATGCTTCCCGCGCGGCCGTGATCTCCCGCGTCTTGCGCCGGACGGAGCGGGGGACGTGGTCCTGCTTGCGTAGCTCATCGAGCATCGCGCCCCGGATGCGCGGTGCGGCGAAGGTGCTGAAAGCCAGCCCACGTGAGGCATCGAAGCCCTCGAGGGCCGCCATGAGTCCGATGGTGCCGGCACTCACCAGTTCATCGAAGTCGGCACGAACGGCCAGCGTCCGCGAGACCTGGCGCGCCACATGATGCACGAGGCCAAGGTGCTCCTCGAGCAGACGGTCGCGGGCAGTCTGATTCCCTGCCTCGTACGACTGCCAGAGCTTATGGGTCATGGCGACGGATCCCTGGGAAGGAGCGAATTGCACGATCACACACCGGAACGGGAAAGGGGGCGGGGGCGGGCAGTCAGCGCGCGCGTCACGATGTCGTGCGCAGCCACTGCGGCTGGTGATCCAACGGCTGCATCGGGGAATGGCATTCCCTTGTGGAGTGCGGCATCCAGCGTCGCATCCGCGGGGATGGCACCGGCAAGGTGCAGTGCATATCCGAGAAACTGACGGGCACCGGCGTCGATGAGGTCGAAGCAACGCGTCGCATCGCTTCCTTCCTGTCGATTGACGAGTATCTCCACCGGAAGGGCACCGTGCCTGGCGGAGACGGCCTTGCAGAGTGCATAGGTCGACGCGAGACCCACGGGGTCGACGCCGGCGGCGATGGCGATCAGCCGTTCGCCGGAATGCGGCGCGATGGCCGCAAACACCGACTCCAGGCGCGAACCGCAGTCGATCACCACCAGGTCCACCCCCTCGCTGAGAACACTCAGTCGGCGGAGGCTGGCCCGACGTTCGGCCGCCGTCAGCGTCACGACCGGCGCTCCCTCACTGTTGCGGCGAGCCGGACCACCGGCGACCAGGGTCAACGTGGCACTCACCGGGGTGGCGACATCGGTCGGCGTTGCTCGACCGCCGCGCAGGTCTTGCCAGGTGGCGCGTGGAGTCACACCCAGGGTCATCGCGAGCGGTCCAAGCAGATCGTCGGTGTCGATGAGCAGCACGCGATAACCGTCACCGGCCGCAGCCACTGCCAGCAGCGCGGCGACCAGGGTTGTTCCCGATCCGCCCCGTCCACTCGCGCACAACAGGGTGACTGGCCCGATGGCCTCGCTGGTACCCGTGCGCTGCGCGCCACCGGCGACGACGAGCGCGTCGGCCTGCGATGTCGGGGCCCGTGAGACGGTCGTACGCGCCCTGTCCGTCGGTACCAGCAGTGGCATGCTCATGCCGGCATCCAGTCGGGTTCGGCGTCAGCGCCGAGTCCGAGTGTGCGTAGCAATCGTGGCATACCGGCTTTGAGATCCGACGGGACGTCCTGTCCATCCGTGATCCAGCGTGTGGGCATGCCGAGGGAGAGGGCCAGATCTGTCACCCCGGTTTCCCGTGGGACCT
The DNA here is from genome assembly GCA_964586985.1 of uncultured Gemmatimonas sp. GTDB lineage: Bacteria > Gemmatimonadota > Gemmatimonadetes > Gemmatimonadales > Gemmatimonadaceae > Gemmatimonas. The sequence continues at coordinate 5,967 of CAZPJX010000106.1, forward strand.
CATCGAGTTTGGACAGTAGGATGTGCGTTGCGCCACAGTGGGTACGGCTGCCGCGATAGGCCCTTCCGATATCCACCGCAAGATCAGCGCGCAGAGAGGCCGGCAGCACGAGATGCACTTCGTCGGGGGCAATGGCATCGAGCAGGGACCGCCAGCGTTCCGTGAGTTCCGCGCTGGCAGGGCTGCGCCCCGGTGTGTCCACGAGGATCACATCGCAGGTCGCGGACAGGCGCTTCATCGCTGCATCCACTTCCTGGATATCGTACACCACCTCGAACGGGACATCAGCCAGTTCCGCGTAGGTCGCGAGCTGTTCCATGCCGCCTACCCGATAGGTATCGATGGTGAGCAGCCCTGGACGGGCGGCACCGAACATGCCGCGCCGTACCGCGAGCTTGGCAGCGGTGGTGGTCTTTCCGGCTCCGGTGGGTCCCACCAGCGCGATGCAGTACGGACGCCCGTCGATTCGGCGCATTGTGGAGGGGAACGGCCGCGGCTCGAGGCGCGCGCGCACGCGATCAATCATCGTGCTCGGTGCGGCCATCACCTCGACCATGGGCACGCCATCGTCCCGCACGGTGCGGGTGTGCAGAATCATCACATCGTCGCCGAGCAGGCGGCGCGCGCGATCCGATACACGCGACAGATCGGCACCCCGAAAGCGCTCCATCGGTGCGTGATGCGACATGAAGGATGACGGGGAGAGCGTAGGGTCAGCCATGAGACATTTCCCAGGTCGCGACGCTGCTGAGCGTGATCTGCGCCGGCAGTTCGGCGAGCGACACCACCGGAAGGTTCGGCAGCACCGGTTCGATGAGGCGACGCACGCCCACGCGCAGTGACGGTGGAGTGATGAGCGGTAACGGCCGCCCGTCAATCGCATGCGTGGTGGCGAGATGATTGAGGTCACGCAGCATGCCGGCCAGCGATTCCGGTGTCAGCACCGGTGCGTTGGGTTGCGAGGTGCGTGGCGAGAAGAGGCCCACCAGTGCGGATTCGAGGCGTGCGCCGATGGTGATGCCGCGGACGGTGCCGGTCTGATCCGCGAAAATCCGTGCGATGACGTTGGTGAGTGCCTTGCGCACGCCTTCCGTGAGCGCTTCGGGATCCTTGGTGGACTCGGCGCCGTCGCCCAGTGCTTCGAGAATGGTGACGAGATCGCGGATGGGCACGCGCTCCCGCAGCAGGCGTTGCAGCACCCGATGCAGGACGCTGAGCGACACCTTGCCCGGAATGATCTCCTCGACGAGGGCGGGGTGGGACTTCTTGAGCGTTTCCACCATCTCCTGCACTTCCTGTCGACCGAGAAGTTCGGATGCGCTCGACTTGAGCGTTTCCAGGAGGTGCGTCGCGACCACGGTGGTCGGCTCGACCACCACATAGCCCATGGCTTCCGCTTCCGTGCGACGCGCCGAGGCGACCCAGCGCGCGGGCATGCCAAAGGACGGGTCGACGGTCTCCGGGCCATCGAGCTCGGCCACCACGCTGCCGGTATTCAGGGCCATCAGGAAACGCGGGAGCACTTCCGCACGCGCGACTTCCGAGCCGCGAAGTTTGATGATGTACTCGTTGGCCGGAAGACGAATGTCGTCCCGAATGCGAATGGGTGGGATGAGAATGCCCAGTTCCAATGCGGCCTGTTTGCGCAGCAGCGAAATGCGTTCGAGCAGGTCGCCGCCCTGACTCTCGTCGACGAGCGGAATGAGTGCATAGCCCACTTCGAGCTCGATGGGGTCGATCTGCAACAGATCGCGCATCGGATCCGGTGGTGGCGGTGCTTCTTCGATGTCGGCCGGCTTGCTGAGTGTCGCGAGTTCCAGGCGGCGTACTTCGGCCTTGGCAGAGGTCCGGGCGAGTGCTGCGGCACCGACGGCCATGGCGAGGAACGGGAACATCGGCAGGCCGGGAATGAGCGCGAAGGATCCCAGCACACCCGCCGCGATCCACATGGCACGCGGGTGAGTGCCGAGCTGCTTGCTCAGGACGGCGCCCATCTTGTCGGTGTTTGTCGCCGCGGTGACCATGAGGCCCGCCGCCGTGCTGATAATCAGCGCCGGCACCTGGGTGACGAGGCCGTCACCCACCGTAAGGAGGGTGTAGGTCCCTGCGGCCTTCCCGATGTCCATGCCGCGTTGAATGACGCCGATGAAGATGCCGCCGACGATGTTGACAATGACCACGAGAATGCCGAGGACGGCGTCGCCCTTGACGTACTTGGAGGCACCGTCCATTGCACCGTAGAAGTCGGCCGTGCGTGCGATCTCATCGCGGCGCGTGCGGGCCTCCTTCTCGTCGATCAGGCCGGCCGAGAGATCGGCATCGATGGCCATCTGCTTGCCGGGCATGGCATCGAGTGTGAAGCGCGCCGCAACCTCCGCGATACGCCCGGCACCCTTGGTGATGACGATGAAATTGATGCCCGTGAGGATCAGGAAGATGACGATCCCCACGGCATAGTTGCCGCCAATGACGAACTGTCCGAATGCCTCAATGACCTTGCCCGCGTGGGCTTCGGTGAGAATGAGGCGCGTCGAGGAGACGTTGAGCCCCATGCGGAAGAGCGTCAGCAGGAGCAGCAGCGCCGGGAAGCTGCTGAAGTCGAGCGGGTTGGTGGTGTAGAGCGAGACCAGGAGTACCACGAGGGAGAGCCCGATGCTTGCCGCGAGGCAAAGGTCGAGCAGCACCGGTGGCAGGGGGACCACGATGAGGGCAATGACAAACACCACCACCAGGGCGATGGCGATTTCCGCCTTCTTCGCCCCGGCAGAAGTTGCCGGAATCGGGAGCGCAGCACTGGTCATGGGTTAGCCATTATGCAGCGACCGTGCCACGCCATTTCCGGCCGTAGCGTTCCTGCTGTCGCATGACGAAGGCGAGGACTTCGGCCACGGCCAGGTACATCTCGACCGGGATGACCGTGCCCACCTTGGCCACCTTGATGAGAGCTCGGGCGAGCGGTTTGTTCTCGATCACGGGGACGCCGTGCTGGAAGGCGAGCTCCTTGATGCGTTGGGCGATCTTGCGTTCGCCGAGGGCCACGACGTACGGAGCCGGGGCGACATTCGGGTCGTACTTGATGGCGATCGCGATGTGCACCGGGTTCACAATGACCACATCGGCCTTGGGCACGGCGGCGAACATCTGCCGCCGAATGCGCTCGCGCGCGATCGATCGACGGCGGCCCTTCATTTCCTGATTGCCTTCCTGCTGCTTGAATTCGTCCTTGACCTCCTGCTTGGTCATCTTGAGGTCTTCCATGGTCTTCCAGCGCTGGAATCCATAGTCGGCCAGCGCGAGGACGAGGAACATCATGCCGGCGTTCTTGATGAGGGCGAAGCCGTACTTGCTCACCACCTCCATGAGCGCCGTCGGTGAGGGCGTCAGGGCGAGTGACTGCACATCGGGCCAGGCGTTCTTGAGGGTGACGTACACGGCGTAGCCGACGATGACCATTTTGAGCAGGGCCTTGGCGAGTTCGGCGATGGACTGCTTGCCCAGGATGCGTTTGGCGTTGTTCAGCGGATTGAGACGCTCGAACTTTGGTTCGAGGGTCTTGGTGGTGAAGAGGCCGCCCGTTTGCAGAGCCTGTACGCCCACGGCGATCACGGCCATGGCAGCCGTCGCCCCGATCATGGCGGCCATGGTGCGGAAACTCATGATCTGCAACCATGGAATGAGACCACTGCCCAGATGTTCATCCGAGCCGGCCGACGTGAGTGAGGCGCCCATGGTGTCGAGCATGAAGCGCCAGAGTGGCCGTCCGGTGAACGAGAACACGAGCAGAAACCCCAGGAGGAAGGCGGCGGTGGCGAACTCGGGGCTCTTGGCGATCTGCCCTTTCTCGCGCGCTTCCTCCAGGCGTTTGCCTGTTGGTGCTTCGGTTTTTTCGCCGGATTCTCCCTCAGCCATGGGCGGTCACCGCGTCAGCGCCTCCCTGCCGGCGCGGGAGCCACAGCAGGTGCGACCTGGGCTGCGCGCGCAAAGGAATCGAGGGTGTTGCCGTAGGGCGTCGTCCACTGCCCGAGGGCATGCACGATGAGCCCAACGGAGCCAGCAAAGGTCAGCAGGCCAATGCCGATCTGCAATGGAAACGCCAGGCTCATGATCTGGAGCTGCGGCGCGGCGCGACCGAGGATGGCGAGTGCGATGTTGGTGACGAGAATGGCTGCAATGACCGGTGCTGCGAACTGCAATCCCGTGGAGAAGATGGTGCTGCCCGCTTTCGCGAGTGCGAGGAATCCATCGCGGAAGTCGATGGGCGCGCCGAGTGGCAGGGCGGCGAAGCTCTGCGCCACCGCTTCGAGCATGAGGATGTGACCGCCCGCGACGAGCAGCAGGGTGAGCGCCATGAGCTGCATGAGCGAGCCGAGAATGGCGCCCTGCGTGTTGTTGACGGGATCGAAGATGGCCGCGCCGGAGAGACCGATGGTGGTGGTCATGAGTTCGCCGGCGAATTCGGCGCCGGCGATGACCAGCGCCGCGGCGAGACCGAAGGCGAAACCGATCGCGGTTTCCGCGAGGAAAGTGGCCGGTGTGATGGCGAGTGATTCGCGATGCGGGGTGGCCAGCGCCGTGGGCAACAACAACACCGCGAACAGAACGAGTAGCGCCGTACGCAGCCTCATGGGCACGCTCTTGGCCGACCAGGCGGGGGCTACCAGCAGCAGCCCGCCC
>CAZPJX010000107.1:0-10487 GCA_964586985.1 uncultured Gemmatimonas sp.
GCCTCGTTGACCTCGAACAAATCAATCTGATCAAGCGTCATGCCAGCGCGCTCGGCAACAAACGCTTCGTTCTCTTCCGGTTCTGTCTCTCCGTACGCCTCACAACACAGCGTTGCACGCGAGGCGTCCGCACCTTCCGCGGCAAGGAGTACGGCGATTTTCATTTTCGCAGGGAAATTGGCTGCGCCAGGGTGCCGAGAAAGGTTCTCCCGAGCGTCGGTGAAATACTGGACGTACTCGATGCGATCGGGTTGGTGGAGATCGAGATAGTCCATCCGACCGTGGAGCGTGATCTGCCCATCCGTCATCGAGTAGAACCCGCTCCCGCCGGGACGGGGGTCGATGCGATGAACGGTCATTGCAAATCCCGTTGGCGGCAGCCATCGCGAGAACTGCTCAGGCGATACCCACGACTGAAAGAGGGTTTCCACCGAGGCGGCGAAGCTGCGGTGGATTACAAAAATCTCCCTGTCCGATGCCTGCTTCACCAAATGCTCGGCCAGGCGGTCCCAGGTCCCGTTGCCTCCCGCCGCCTTGATGAAGACCCGTGCATCCCTGGCTGCGCCGGCGTTGTCGAATGCCATTCGCAGCTCGAGCGTCGTCGAGCCGCCGTGCTCGCGAAATTCGACCGTCATGCGGAAGAGCGGCTTCGCATCCGAGGAGGTGGCACCGTGATCGTAGACCAAACGCCGATGTGATTCCACTTCGAGGTATTTGGTGAAGTTCGGATAGTCGGTGCCGTCGGGACCGTGCATGGTGTACACCCAGGTGCCACCGGCGCGCAAATCCCGGCTGTGTGTGGTCAACCGAAATCCTCGTGGTCCCCACCACTGGCCGATCTGCGCCGGATCCGTCCACGCATCCCAGACGCGTGCCAAGGGGGCGTCGTACACGCGGGTGAGGCGAATCTCGTTGGAATGCGTGCAGTCTTCTGGGGTCATGGATCGTCGCGTTCGAAGGGGGAGGGTGCTGGGGCGTTGGGTGGGGGAACACGGTCGGAGGAGATGGTCTCCGCGGATCTCAGGTACTCGCCGAGACGATCAAGATGCTCCTCCATGAGCGCACGGTAGTCTTCCATCCAGACGGAGACGTCGTGGAGCGGCGCCGGACGGAGATGACAGGGCCGCCATTGGGCCTCTCGCCCCTTTTTCACGAGACCCGCGACCTCGAGCACCTTGAGATGCTTCGTTACGCCCGGAAGCGTCATACGCCCCAGAAATGGCTCAGCGAGTTCGGTTACGCTGGCCTCGCCCTGTCGAAGGCGGTCGAGAATCGCGCGTCGAGTGGGGTCGGCGAGCGCAGCGAATGTACGGCTCAGGGTATCGGTCATGCTTAACCAAAGTGTTAATAAACTAACCAGTAAACTACAAGCTAAAATAAACAGCGCAAGAGCGCTGTTCGGCTTACCCTACCTGCCAGTACCGCGGTCTCCGAACCCCCGATCGACGGAGTTGCCGGGGGCGTTCTCCGACACCGCTGAGGGCGCGACCGTGCGGTAGCTCAGCGCTGCCCACGCAGCCATTCCAGTGGATCGACCGCACGTCCCTTGGGACGAATCTCGAAATGCAGGTGCGGTGGTAGTTCCGGATCGGTGTCGCCCACCGTGCCGATCACCTGTCCCTTGCGCAGCTGTTGGCCTTTGCGGACATCGATGCGCTGCAGGGAGCCATACACGGAGTAGTCGCCTCCGCCGTGCTGCACGATGACGGTAGGTCCGTAGGTACCCACGTTATCCGCCAGCACCACCTCACCCGCCGAAATGGATTTCACGGCCGCACCAGCCGCGGCACCGATGCCGATGCCATTCCAGCGGGTGGTGGTGTTGTTGGGGTTCACCACGCGCCCAAAGCGATAGAGAATCGTGCCATCCACCGGCCAATCAAGCTTGCCCAGATCGGAGGTGCGAATCGACGAGGGGGCGGCCGGTCGAGCATTCGGGGTCATCTCCGCACGCCGCCGGGCCGTCTCGAGGGCGGCGATGGCACCGGCAATACGGGACTCGTCGCGCGCCAGCTGCTGCAGGCGCGCACGGGCCTGCTCCGTGGAGCGTTGTACGGTGGCGAGGTTACGCTGGCTCCGGGTTTCGAGGCCAGCCAGACGACGTGCCTCCCGATCCTTCTCCTGGCGATTCCGGGCGACTTCCTGCTGCAGGCGCACGAGCAGCATGCGCTGGTCGATGATCTTGTCGCGCAATCCCTCCATTCGCCGTACGAGACTCCGATCACGCAATGCGAGCTCGTGCAGATACTTGTAGCGCGCCACAAGGCTGGCAAAGGAGTGTGCGGACAGCATCGCCTCCACGTCGTAGAGGCTGCCGCGCTTGTAGATCTCCACCATGCGTCGCTCAAGCGCGGAGCGCTTGTCGGCCAGCTCCTTCTCAGCACTCACCAGGCCGGATCCCGCCTTGGTGACCTCCTCATTGATGGTGGTGAGTTGCTGATCGAGCGCCGAAACCAGTCGTCGCGTGGTCTGGCGCTGTGCCTCGAGATTCTGAACTTCTTCGGCCAGTGTGCGGGCCGACCGCTGGAGTTGGTTCATGCGCGCTTCGAGGTCACTGCGTTCCTTGCGCAGCTTATCGAGTTCGCTCTGCTGCTGCCGCAGGCGCTGATCCGTGTTTGGCGGCTGTGTACCCGCTGCCTGCGCACCCGCGGACTGCGTCGGAAGGGAGGCGCTGCCGACGAGGCTCCACGCTGCCATACCCAGACCCAAGGCCATCCTGCGAATCTGCCACACGGCCCGGGTACTCATGGTGCGCCCCATCAGGGCTCGCGCCACACCTGGCGCAGGTGACGACCTACGGACAGCCAGCTGCCGAACAGGCCAAGTGCGCCACCTGCGAGGATGCCGAGCGCCATCTGCTCACCTGTGAAGAACTTCGCCTGCATGAGATTGCGGGACACCAGAGACGCGGTAGCCCATGTGAGGAGCACGGCGAGGATACCGCCCAGCACTCCCTTGAGTGTTCCGTCGACGAGGTAGGGCAGGCGCACGAACCAGTTCGTTGCGCCGACCAGACGCATGATCTCGATCTCGCGGGCACGGGCCAGAATGGCCATGCGGATGGTGGCACCGATGATGATCACCGCCACAAGTGCGAAGACGCCTCCCAGCACTGATCCTGCCAGACCGGCGATGGTGCGAATCTTGTAGAGCTTCTCCACCCATTCGTGGCCATACCGTACCTCGTCGACCACCGGGTAGGTCTCCAGCTTGCGCGCGAGTTGCTGCACACGGGCGGGGTCGCGGAAGCCTTCCTTGAGACGGAGCTCCACGGAGCCCGGCAGGAAAGTCCCCTCCATGACATCCCGGAACTCCTGCAGTTCTGCGCGTGCACGCTGCAGCGCCGAATCCGGCGAGACGTAGCCCACGTCGGCGACTTCGGGAAACTCATTGATCCCACGGATCAGTTCCTCGACCTGGGCGTCCCGTGCGCTCTCCACGAGGAAGGCGCGAACTTCCACACGGTCTTCGATCTCGCTCAGGGCCGATCGGATGTTGATGGCCACCAGCCCAAACAGACCGAAGGCGTACAACGAAAAGGCGATGGTGATGACGCCCAACACTGCCAGGAGGGGAGCGCGCCTGAACGCCAGCACCATTTCACGAAAAGCCAGTCTCATCGACGTCCTCGCATATCGGCAACCAGGCGCGCGGTATCCGAGCCATCGAACACGAGGTCGCCGGCCGCGAGCTCGAGGAAGCGCAGGTTGGCGCGTTGGATCATCCCCACATCATGCGTGGCCATGAGGACCGCCGTGCCCCGTGCATTGATCTCGCGCAGCAACAGGAAGATCGCATGCGTCGCGCGATCATCGAGATTTCCGGTAGGCTCGTCGGCAAGCAACAGGAACGGATCGTTGGCCAGCGCACGGGCAATGGCCACACGCTGTTGCTCGCCCCCTGAGAGCTCGTGCGGATAGGCCGTGGCCTTCCCGGCCAGTCCCACCTGCGTGAGCAGGCGGGCCACTTTCGGGGCGATCTGCGCACGCGGCGCACCCGTGACTTCGAGCGCAAAGGCCACGTTCTGTTCCGCCGTGCGATCCGCGAGTAGACGAAAGTCCTGGAAGACGATGCCGATGCGCCGGCGCAGCTGGGGAATCTCGCGCGGTTTGATGGTCTTGCTCGAGAACCCGGAGACGCGTACTTCCCCTTCCGTGGGGCGTTCCGCCATCGACAGCAGCTTGAGCAGGGTACTCTTGCCGGCTCCGCTATGGCCCACGAGAAAGACGAACTCTCCCTTTCGCAACTCGAAGGACACATCCCGCAGCGCGACACCAGAACGCGCGTAGGTCTTGGACACGTTGGCGACACGGACGATGCCCGCAGCCGAGGACTCCACCACTATGCGAGCGCCTCCGTCAGTCGTTCGATGAGGATGTCCGGCGACTCGAGACCTACGTGGAGTCTCACGGAGGCTGTGCCGGGTACGGCGTGCATCAAAGTTGTATGGGTACCGCGCCAGGGGCTCCGGTGTGCTGCGGCGTGGGTGCCTGGATCGGTAAACCGCGCGGCGCAGAGCCCGGCATGCCGCCCCGCCGCCAGGGTGAGACGCAAGGTGATGCCAGCGAGCTTGGGGTGGCGGTCCGCGGTCAGGCCCTCTGTAGCCTCAATTGGAGCCACAGGGTACGCCGTCTGCGTGATGGCGGGATGCCCGGCCGCCCATGTGGCCAGCGTACGGAGTGTTTCGCTCTGTCGGTGGATCCGTGTTTCGAGGGTTTCCAACCCCCGTGCGAGCGCCGCCAGAGCCTGCGAGTGGGGAACGGCTCCCCACCGTTCCATCTTCTCGCGCACCTCTTCCACGAGTCCCTCTGCACCGCACATGACCCCAATGGCATGTCCGCCGGCCCCATCGAGCAGAAAGCTCGCGTCATGCAACACGACGTCGGCACCGTGATCGATGGGGCGAAACAGCACGGGCGAGGCCGCGGTGCTGTCCACGATCAACGCGATACCCAGTTCCCGCGCGAGTGCTCGAGGTGGTTGGCAGTCCAGAAACTGGGCGGCTTCGAGGGACGGCGTTTCCAACAGCAACGCGCGTGTGGTTCGCGCCAAACCCCGACGCCATCCGCGCGTGTCCTGCGGGTCGATGAAGGTGACCGTGACGCCAAGCGCCGGGAGCTCATGCTCGAGAAACCGGCGCGTGGTCTGCCGTACGCTGCCGCTGGCCAGCAGATGGTCGCCTGGGCGGAGCAACGCGAGAATCGTGCATGCCGTTGCGGCCATGTCGCTGGCGAGAATGAGCGCCGTCTCGGTGCCTTCCAGTGCTGCGATGTGCCGCGTCAGCGTATCAGGCACGAGGGCGGGTGTCGGTGTCAACACGAAGGACGCGAACAATTTCGGAGGGCGACGCACCTGCGACATCACGCAGCACGATGCCCCCGCGGGGCAGCGTCTCGTCGATCGCAAGCACCGCCAACTCGGATCGCCGCTCCGATACCACACGCACCAGTTCGCCCTCGGTCACCAGACGAACGATCGCATCTTCCGGACGCATCCGCACGAGTGGGCCGCGATCGGCATCACCAGCTCGCGTGGCGATGAACCCAACAACCTGGAGTGGCTGGGCGAACCCGCTGAACACTCCCAGTTTTCGTGTCCCCGTAGGGCCATCTTTCTGGCTCATACTGTTCCTCGTACCGTGCCGGGCACGGCGTACCCGGAGTCGTCACACATCAGGAGACGCCGACGCACCAGACGATCGAGCTGTGCCCGCGTCTGATCGGCGCTCCCGGGATCCTCCCCGTGGGCGCCACAGCGTTCGGCTGCTGCCGAGGCCGGTGAATCACCCGCTGATCGCAGGTGCTGTGCCACGCAATCCGCCGAGAGCGGACCGTGGTCGCGAACGACATCCCAGTACACTCGCTCGGTCTCATCCACGTGCCCGAAAAGCTCGGCTTCACCCTCATGCCAGGATACCAATGCCAGGGCATGTCGTTCCAACACGGTCTCGATGGGATCGATGTGGCCATCGTGAATGCCACGGAATGTGAGGTAGCCGGTCGGACCTTCGTCACTGGTGAAGCGCAGCAGCAGCTTGGCCACAATCTCGTCCGCACAGGAGAAATCGAGGAGGTTCACCTGGGAGAAGTCGATCGTGGTGACGAAGGGTGACTCGATGTCGCACACCTGCTGTTCAATCGCCGACCGTACCGCGGCCCCGGTGGGGCGGGTGACTAGGTTGGAATACAGGTCGCAGACCGTGCCGCGCAGGACCGTGCCCAGGTCGATATACATGCTCATCGCGCACTCCGACTGCGTGGCCGCGCCGTCGCGCTGGTCGCACGTACCGGCTCGGCGGCCTCGCCGAGGCGCTCCGGTACGATGACCTGCATCTGTGCACCGGGAAAGTGGGGCAGGGCATCCTGCAGCGGAACGTCCTCGTCCCAGTCTGGCGTGATGGCGATTCGTGCCGTACCACTGCGCACGGTGAGCTTCCCGTTCCATCGGCTGATGAAACGACGAATCCCCGCAATACCCTGACCACGGCCGTTATCACGGAACCGATGTCGACTGACGGCGCGCAGCACGGCGTCTTCCAGTGCCATGGCATCGTCCCAGCGATCACTTCGCCGATGCGTGGGCGAGGTCTCCAGCGATCGACGGAAGCCGATGCCCGCATCGCACACGGCAATCACGACCACGCGACGCCCGAGTCGGCGGGTGTACTTGTAGGTCTGCACCGCGACCCACCCCCCGAGTTCGGCATGCTCAACAATGTTCTGGCATGCCTCACTGAGCGTGAGGCCGAAGGCGCCTGTCGCAGCGGTCTCGAGATTGAGTTGTCCATGCAGGATGTCGGCGGCTTTCTGGTGGATGCGTCCCACGACGCCGTGCACATCGTCCGTCTGGGTGATCGGCGTGATCTCCAGCAGCACGTCGCTCTCGTGTGCCTCGCGCGGGCGTGGAATCGCCCCATGTAATTCGAACAGCTCCGCCGCGTGTCGAAAGAATCCGGCACGTGACCAGTATGACAGGGTGTCCGGGTGCTCAGGAACGGCAAAGCTCATCCGATCCGGTCGGGATTGCGCCACGCACAAGAGCGCCGTCAGCCCGTAGGGAGACGCCCAGCGGGCATGACGGGCGTCGATCAGCAGCTTCTCGCCCTGCGGCACCGTGGCCAATTGCTCGATGATCAGTTCGAAACTCTGCTCATCGAGCGATGGCGGCACGCTGATGACGGTGGTCACGTGGTGCTGAGCTCTCCGCGAAGATGATTCGCGAGCCCTGTGGCTCCGCGATGTTCGACGTTGCGAGCCGCCGCCGTGTTGGCGGCAGTCATCGCATCAGTCAACATATCACCGGCAAGCAGCCGTGAGAAATGGGTGGCACCCCAAACGTCACCGCATCCCGTCGGATCCCCTGGACCATCGACACGTGCGAGTTCCGCCGGTACCAGTGCGGTGCGCAGGGCCCCGAGCGCGCCGACGCCGCCGCGCGACGATGTGGAGAGCGCAATGTTGTGACGTTGTCGAGAAGGCAGCTGCGTCAGTCGCTCAAACCCCGGTGCGGCGAAGTAGATGGCACCGCGCTTGCCGAGCGTGACGCAGAGCGCGGAGACTCCAGCCGCCAGCGCGGTTGCGGCGAGGGCCATGGAATCGGGGGCCATCAGCCGCATCTCGTCTTCGTTGACCTGAAGCAGGTCGAAGCAGGCGCACCAGGCCGCCACATTGGGCAGTGGCCGCGGGACCCGAAGTCCGTCCGCCTGCACGGCCATCACCAGCATGTGCAGGTCACAGTAGATGGGGCCGTGAAAGTGCGCGCGTATGAGTTGCATGGTCTCGAGATCGAGTTCCCATCCACTCAGCAGGTTGATGTAGAGCGCGTCGATCCTGGCGTGCTCGAGCACCGGTTTGAGACCCAACCAGTTCCAGCCGGGCACTCCGCCACGGAGGTGCTCACTCCGGCGCTCGTCGTCGATATAGCGGATTTCCACGCGGTTGTTGGGGTACGGCACGCCGATGAGCTCCACATCGGGAGCCATGCGACGGAGACCACGACAGAACAGACGCGCACGATCCACCAGATCGTCGCCAACCTTGGCGATCGGTACGATTTCCCAGTCGTTGGGCAATGCGGCATCGAGGGCCGAGAGCGAATACGTGATGCCGCCCCATTCCTCGAGGGGTACACTGCGCCCGTCGCGACCATGCAGCACGTCCCACACGAACGACCCGATGACACCGAGACGCTGCTTTCGGCTGGTGGTGTTCATGACCTGACCGGAAGGAGAGCCGGGACCGGGTTCAGACCGGTGGCCGGCCCGTCGTCTGTGCAATGAACGCCGCGACCGCACCCACCACACCTGCGGTACCGGGCAGTGTGCCCGGGACGATGCGACAGCTGTCGGACACACTCTTGAATGCCCGTCGCCGGACTTCCTTTCTCAGTGGTTCGAAGAGCGCTTCCCCGGCGTGGGTGACGCCGCCGGCGATGACCACCACATCGGGATTGAAAATGTTGAGCAGGTTGGCGACACCCGCCCCCAGCACTCGCGCGGCATCACGGACGATCTCGAGCGCCACCACGTCGCCTTCCGCGGCCGCCGCATAGACCAATGCGGCCGTGATACGGGACAGGTCACCGTCCACCATGCGCCGGAGTACCGATGTCTCATCACCTGCCAATGCTTCCTGCGCTCGGACGGCGATGGCGCTGCCTGATGCATAGGCCTCCAGGCAGCCGTAATTGCCACAGCCGCAGCGACGGCCGTCGAGATCGATGGTCGTGTGGCCGATCTCGCCGGCGTTATAGCTGGAGCCCCGGTACAGGCGGCGGTCAATGAGGATCCCCCCACCGACTCCGGTGCCGATGGTGACGCCGATGACATTGGTGCCTCCACGCGCGGCGCCCAGCCACCACTCGCCGTAGGTCGCGCAATTGGCGTCGTTGTCGATCTCCACGGGCAACCCGGTGAGTCGGACCATGGGTTCGTTCAGCGGACGGTCGTACCAGCCAAGATTCGGCGCCTTGAGCACGCAGCCAGTTTCGCGATCCACCGTACCGGGTGCGCCGACACCGACGCCGATGAAGGCCTCGCGGGGAATCCCGGTCTCCCGCATTGTCGTGTCGATCGTCTCGTTGACCATGCGCGCCATGCGCGCGATCACGGCCTCGGCGCCCTCACTCGCGAGTGTCGGCGCGCTGTGCAGTCCGTGCAGCTGGGACCCATCAAACGACATGGCCCCGACAACGATGTTGGTGCCGCCCAGGTCAACACCGACGGCGTACGACGAGGCTGGCGCTGGGGCGGAGGCGGATGACGGGACTGGCATGAGGCGAAAAGATAATCGCCGTGCGTCCCGGTGGCCCCGAAAACCCAATTGACCGGTTCGCGTGTTGATCGCGGCTGGATCAGCCCGTTTGGAGTGCCAACTCCAGCACGGACGCGGCCACGGACTCCGGCGACAGGGCGCGCATGCACTGCCAATGAACGAGGGGGCACTGCTGCGGGCCGTGTGCATGACAGGGACGGCACGCGAGTTCGATACCCATTGTGCGATGCCGCGATGCCAGGGGGCCAAAGCCAAACGCGGGCACGGTGGGGCCGAAGAGTGCCACCGTCGGGGTGTTCATCGCCGATGCGAGATGCAGCGGCGCTGAGTCGTTGGTCACCAGCACTCGGCACCTGGAGAGCAGGGCCGCTGAGCCCAGCAAGGACAGCGCCCCGGTGGCGTCGATGAGGGGCGCGGTGAGTGGCGAGGCGGAGGGGGCGTCGAGGCGGTCACCGGCCGTACCGATGACGACGAGTCGTGCGCCCGGGAGGCTGGTCGAAACCTGCTCGGACAGCAGGGCTATCAATGCGTGGTAGTGCGGCCAGCGCTTGGTGGCCCAGACGCTGCCTGGTGCGAGCGCAATGAGCGGGGTGCTGGTTGTCACTCCGGCTTGGTCGAGCAGAGTTGCGACCTGCGCGCGCTCTTCGGGGCCCGGGAAGAGCGATGGCCGAAGGGCCTCCGGTACGCGCTCCACCATGCCGTCCGGCATTGACGCCAGCGACCAGAGCCGCGCCGCATGGTGCCAGGACTCCTGGTATGGAACTCGGCGGCTGTACAACAACCGTCCCGCTGAGCGGTCAAAGCCGATTCGCTGGGGAATGCCGGCCATCAGGGCCAGCGCGGCCGTGCGAAGTGAACCCTGTGCGAGGAAGGCACGTTGAGCTCTCAGCGATCGCAGCCGACGGACCATACTCGTGAAACCGCGATACCCAGCGTCACGCCCGCGCTTGTCGAACACGAGCACGCTGCGCACGGCCGGGTGATTGGCCAGAAGCCCGGCATTCACTGGCGTGGCCACCACATGCACCGGACCCTCACGCGCCAACCGCTCAAGCAGTGGCGTGGTGAGGACCATGTCCCCGAGGAAACTCGTCTGCAGGACGACGCTGACCACCTGCGCGGCTACTCGACCTGCAGGACCGCCAGGAATGCTTCCTGCGGGATCTCCACGCTGCCCACCTGCTTCATGCGCTTCTTGCCCTCCTTCTGCTTCTC
>CAZPJX010000108.1:0-5659 GCA_964586985.1 uncultured Gemmatimonas sp.
TTCAGGAATGCCCCCATCCGATCGAAGGTGTCGATCCAGTTTGCGTGGATCATCGATTCGTGCAGGTCGTCCGGCACCACGATGAGTTCATGGTAGATGTTCCGCGCGCGCAGCAGTTGTACGAGCCCCACGGTCTGCGCGAAATCCACATTGCGATCGTCGTCGCCATGCACCAGGAACACTGGCGACTTCCATCCATCGATCGCTCCAACCGCCGAGGATCGAAACGCCAGATTCGTGGAATCGATGACGTTTCCGTAGAGGTGCACGCCCGCGATATCGGCACCAGCCACGAAGATGTCGCTGTTGCGCGCCAGCGCCTGCGACGTGAGGAGTCCGCCATACGACAAACCCCAGATGCCAATACGCGCAGGGTCGACGTCAGCTCGCGCCTGCAGATACTTCGCACCGGCCAGCACATCCTGATACTCTGAGTTGCCGTTGGTCAGCGTCTTAGGCGCATTCCGGAAACTCTTCCCGTACCCCACGCCACTGCGATAGTTGATGCTCAGCACGACGTAGCCCTGATCGGCGAGCCACTGATTGACCGCGTAGGCCCAGTGATAGAACTGGAAGTAGTGATAGGTGGGCATCATCTGCCGCATCGGACCGCCATGCACGAAGATGATCGCCGGACGCTTCTCGCCCGATTGGAGGCCCTTCGGAAGGAACAGGGTATTGCTGATCTCCAGTCCGTCGGCCGCCCGGGTCTTCACCACCTCGGGGATGACATGTGCTGCGGCCGGGAAGGACTTCTCCAGCGTCGGGAAAATGATCCGCGGTGCACCTCCATCGGCCGGTACAAGCGCCACGGAGGCGGGCGTCTTCGCACCGAAGTAGAGCACCGCAACCTGTTTGCCCGAGGCGAGCGGTTGCGGATAGGTCTCCGCACCATCACCCGTCGACAATCGACGCGGTGTACCACCGCTCACCGGTACTGACCAGATATGTCGCCGTTCGATGTCCTGGGCGTTCGTGCTGTAGATCAGGGACTTCCCGCCATCCCGCGTAAACGCGACAGAGGTCGCATCCTCGATCATGCCATCGGTGGTAGTCAGCCGCTGCGGGTCACCGCCCTGCGCGGGGATCGCGTACCAGCGATCCCACTCGTCCTTCGGCACATTCACCGGGAACACAATGCGATCGCCTGCCCAGGTCATGTTGTTCAGCGTCCGAAACACGCTATCGCCCGGCGCGTTGTGCCACACTTCACGCGCTGTACCCGTCACCGGATCGGCAATCATGAGTTTGAGAGTGTGACCACCTTCGAAGGCCGCTGAGTACATGCCGGGTGAGCGCCGCATGTTCAGACGAGCACTATCCTGTCGCGGTGCCTGCGCCGCTGGCCCGCCGAATCCCCCGCCTCCGCAGCCACCCGCAGGGTTACCCGCCTGGGGTGCAGTGGAAGCCACCGCGGCAGGGCCCGCTGGATTGCCGATCCCCCCCTGCCCACGCTGAGCCTGACGCCCGAACGGGACGCCCGGACGACGTGAGAATGCCAGCGACCTGCCGTCAGGCGACCAGCTCGGCGTGCCATCGCAGTCAACGCCTGGCGCGACGTAGGTGATCGTCCGCTTCGCCACATCATAGACCACAACAAATGCATGGTTCTCGCGATCGCTCACGAAGGCGATCTTCGATCCGTCCGGTGACCAGCGCGGAGTACCGTTGCGACCCCACGCCCTGATCAGCGGCGTCGCAGCAGTGTCCATCGCCGTAATGGGTACGCCCGGGGTGCGGGACACCCGTGCCCGATAGATCTGACCATCCCGCGTGAAGAGCACCCAGCGTCCATCAGGCGAGAGCTCCGGTGCCGCCCCTTCAGCGACGCGCCAGGGCGGTCCACCGCTGCTGCGTACCGCCCAGATGGCGCGCTCGGCGCCGCGGGTATCGTGAGAGGGGTTGGCTACCCAGCCAAATCGATTGGGCGCTGATCCACGCACGAAGACAATGACCGACCCGTCGTCGGACAAGCGGACATCGGTGAGATCTGTACCGTCGTCGGCGAGGAAGTTCGTGGCACGCACGGGCTTGAAGTCGGGCGCCGCGGCCGTGTACACATTGCGCAGACCGCGATCGTAAACCATCCAGGCGATGCGATCGGCCTTGCGGGCAGACACCAGCGTCAGCGGCGAAGCGGGTGAAATCCATGGCCCGATACTCGGAATCGTGGGCGCCGCTTGCGCGGGCCGTGTTTGGGCAGGCTGCGCCCGGGTCGGTGGCGCGGAGGTTGCGGATGCGATCAGAGCCGGGATCGCGAGGGCCACCAAACGTCGAGACGATGGAAGCAACATGGGCATGCGCGATGAGAAAGCGTGGGGAAGCGTGGCGGTGGCGGGATGATCGAAGCTATAGCTTGAGATCAGTCCCCGCTGCCCGGATTCCGCCCGAGAGGTTTCGCCCGAGAGGTTTCGCCCGTGTTCCTCCCTACTCCGCTCTCACCGGTTCTGCTCCCCCTGATAGCCGTGTCGCTGGCCTGCACCCGTCCAGCGGAGGCCCCAGCCCAACGTGGCGCGAGTGTCGCGACGACGCCGGCGACGCCGACATCACCGGACAGCCTTACCACGGCGGAGTTCGCCGCCCTCTCCGCACGCCTGAGCGATTCCGGTGGGTACTTCGATACCGACAATCTCATCTCCAACGAGCGCAGCCTGCTGCACGCGCTCACCGATCTTGACCGAGCGCAGCTTCGAGGAGGTGCCTACATCGGCGTTGGACCTGATCAGAATTTCAACTATATCGCCCGCGTCTCCCCACGCATTGCCTTCGTGATGGACATACGGCGCGACAATCTGCTGCACCACCTGTTGTTCAAGGCGCTCTTTGGAGCAACCGGGAGTCGCGCGGAATTTCTGGCGCGCTGGCTTGGCCGGCCCGTACCACGCGACCTCGCGTCGCAGAACGCCGTATCGGTGGAACGCCTGGTGGCGTGGGCGCAGCGAACCCCCTCGACACCGCAGAGCGCACAGGTCGCCCTCGATACCGTCCGTCACCTGGTGCGCAGCTTCGGGATTCCCCTCTCCAGCGCCGATCTGGCCACCATCGAACGCTTTCATCGCACATTCATCACCGAAGGCGTCGGGTTGCGTTTTACCAGTCTAGGACGCGCCCCGCAGCCGTACTATCCCACCCTCGCCCAACTGCTCACCGAGCGGGATCTCGAGGGCATGCAGTCCGGCTACCTGGCCAGTGACAGCGCATTCCGCGTGGTGCAGTCACTCGAGCGGCGCAATCTCATCATTCCGGTGGTCAGCGATCTCGCAGGCCCCAGGGGGTTGCCGACACTCGCCGCGGTGCTGCACGAACGTGGCGATTCCGTGAGTGCCTTTTACACATCCAACGTGGAGGACTATCTGATCCGCGATGGACGGTTTCCGGCATTCATTCGCTCTCTCGCGGCCCTGCCGCGACAGCGCAATGCGTTGCTCATTCGCAGTTGGTTCGGTGGCGCGGGCTCTCACCCCCGGTCGGTGCCAGGATACCACACAACCCAACTCACCGAACCCATTGCGGCACTGGTGAGCGACTCGTCGGTCGCTACGGTGCGGAGCTATCGCCAGCTCGTGATGCGGTTACGCTAGGGGCCCGCACGGTCCTCTACGATGTGACACCAAGGGCAATACCCTTCCAACGCCCCTGCTCGAATCGCCACACGCTCAGCGCACAGCGCAGGGCATGTCCCATTACAATCGCCAACCACACATGGTGCGCCTGCAACTGCCCCGTCGATTCCACAATGGCCAGGTATCCGATGGGCAGCGCGAACTGCGAAACCAGTGAGATGTACAGCGGGCTCCGGGTGTCACCGGTGCCTTGAAGACCGCCCGTGAATGTCAGCGCCACAGTGATGAACAATCCCGATACACTCAGGTACGCGAGCTCCTCGCGACCGAGGCGCACGACGTTGGGTTCGGTGATCCCGAAGACACCAAACAGCGTATTGGGCACGAGCAGGAATGCCACGCCGACCACGGCGGCAATGGACAACCCGATCTTCGCGGCATGGCGCACGGCAAGACGGCTGCGTTCCGCGTGTCCTGCGCCAAGATTCTGCCCCGCCACCGCTGCCGCCGCTCCCATGAGCCCCACGGAAGTCCAGGTCACCAGCGAGAACAACTGGGTGTATCCCACAACGTATGCGGCCTGTGCTTCGGCGCTGTTCGCAGTCTCGCCAATGAAACGCAACAGCAGGACTCCCGCGACATTCATGGCAATGCCCTGAAGCCCGGTGGGGAGTCCGAAGCGAAACAACGCACGGATGATCACCCAGTCCGGCTTCCACGACATGTTGCGGAAGTCGATCACCCATGCCCCACCGAACAGCTTGGCAATCGCGTAGACCGCCACGAGCCCGCTCGAGATCATCACCCCGGCGGCTGCCCCCGCCGTGCCCATGGCAGGAATCGGCCCGGCACCACGAATCAGCAGCACATTGAAGAACACATTGCCGATGGTGAGGGCGATACCGAGGCGCATCGGCGTGCGGGAATCACCCGCCGCCCGAAGCGCGCCGCCCAGCATGAAGAACATCATCATGCCGAACCCGAACACGAACATGATGCGGAGGAACGGCAGCGCCTCGGCCTGCACGGCGGCCGAAGCATGCACGAGGCCAAGCAGGGTCGGGGCCAGCAGGTACCCCAGCGGAGCGAGGACACCAATACTCAGGCCCAGCGCCAGTAGAAATGCCTGCGAGGCCGCGCGGTTCACTCCGGCATGATCCCCAGCACCGGCAAACCGCGCCACCAACACCGCCATCCCGCTGAACAGCGAGGAGATGAAGACCATGACCACCAGAAACACCTGGTAACCCACCCCCATGGCCGCATTCCCTGCAAAACCCACGAGATGACCAACCAGCGCATGGTCGATCATCCCCTGGGCTCCTGCAATCACGTTCTGCACCACCGATGGCCACGCCATCTTCCACACGGCAGTCCCGATGGGCCCTTCTACGATCGATCGGTCGATGGGCCGCGCAGCCGAGGACGCAGATGCCGTCGCCATCGACTCACTGCACCTTCGCCGTTACATCCCCGCGGGCCACCAGTGTCAGAATCGAGTAGACCGCGACGGCTTCGTCGTGCTGGTTGAAAACCTCGACGTCCCACTCCACCACACCCTGTGGGATCGTCCCTTCCGGTACGTCCTTCGCCGTCTTCTGCTTGACCGTGAGTCGTACATGAATGGCGTCACCCGGATACACGGGTTTCGTGAAGCGCAGCTTTTCGAGGCCGTAGTTGGCGAGCACGGGACCGAGATCGGGATCGACGAACAGACCGGCTGCGGCAGACACAATGAAGTAGCCGTGCGCCACGCGTCCCTCAAACACCCCATTGCTGCGCGCATGCTCGTCGTTCATGTGCGCATAGAACGTGTCGCCACTGAGTGCCGCAAACGCCTCCACATCCGCCAGCGTGATCTGCCGGGACTTCGTGATGATGGTATCACCCACGCGCAGTTGATCGAAGGTCTTCCGGAATGGATGCACCGAATCCTTCACCTCATCGGCACCCTTCGTCCATTCGCGCGTGATGGCGGTCAACATGCTCGGACTTCCCTGCAGCGCCACCCGCTGCAGGTAGTGCGTGACCCCACGGGCACCGCCCATCTCCTCACCGCCACCCGCGCGCCCCGGACCTCCATGCACGAGATTCGG
>CAZPJX010000108.1:5759-10258 GCA_964586985.1 uncultured Gemmatimonas sp.
GTGCTCCCCAGCCGCTTCGAAACGGCCTTGATCACATCCTCCTCGAGCCCGCTGGGAACGAGGGTGCGACGAATGGCCGTGCACTTCTGACCGGCCTTGGTCGTCATCTCGCGAACGACCTCCTTGACGAAGAGATCGAACTCCTCGGTGCCCGGCGTGGCATCAGGGCCGAGAATACAGCAGTTGAGCGAATCGGCCTCCATGTTGAAGCGCACGGAGTTCGCCACGATGGACCGGCTCTGCCGGAGCTTCTGTCCCGTCGATGCCGACCCGGTGAAGGCCACCACATCCTGCTCCTCCACGTGATCGAGCAGGTCGCGCGCATCACCGCAGACGAGTTGCAGTGCCCCCTCCGGAAACTCACCGGTTTCGATGATGGCCCGGAATACCGCCTCGGTGAGATGACTCCCGGTGGTGGATGGCTTCACGATGCATGGCACACCGGCCACGAGTGCGGGTGCCAGCTTCTCGAGCATCCCCCAGACGGGGAAGTTGAAGGCGTTGATGTGTACCCCCACGCCTTCGAGCGGCACGAGGATATGCCGACCCACAAAGGTCCCGCCCTTCGACAACGGCTCGGTGGGCCCCTCCACATGGAAACGCTCGTTCGTGAATTCTCGGCGGCCCCGGCTCGCATAGGCGAAAAACGTGCCGATACCACCCTCGATATCCACCCAGGAGTCGGTGCGCGTGGCGCCCGTCATGTAGGACAGTGGGTAGAACGTCTCCTTGCGGGCCATGAGTGCCTGGGCCACACGCTTAAGACGTGCCGCACGTTCATGAAACGTCAGCGCCCGAAGTTTCGGACCTCCGGTCGTACGCGCGTACTGCAGCATCGCCTTGAAATCGAGTCCGTGACTCGACGCATCGCCGATGCGCTCGCCGGTCACGGCATCGAGCAGGTCCGTCCGAGGGCCCGCGCCCGTGACCCACTCTCCAAGTGCGTAGTTCTGTACTGTCAACATCAACCGTATTCCTCGCGTGAGCGCTGAGTGTCCTGCCAGTTCTTGAGCATCGCCATCTGGGTCGGCCGGTCCGCAGGAAGGCTGCGCAACGGGTCTACTTCACGCCATGAGGCTCGCATCGCCGCCGGTAACTGCTGATACAGGGCCGTCCCCTCTGTCTTCCACGCCAGCATGTCGTCGCTGACATCCTTCACGACCTTGGCCGGATTGCCCACCACGACCTTCCGCGGTGGGATCTCCATACCGGTGGGGACAAAACACAGGGCGCCGACAATGCAGCCGCTGCCCACCACCACGTTGTCCATTACGACGGCATTCATGCCCACGAGTGCGTTCGCACCGATGCGTGCCCCGTGAATGATCGCCCCGTGTCCGATGTGGGCGGACGCTTCGAGCGTGACCACGACGCCGGGAAACATGTGAACCGTGCAGTTCTCCTGAACATTGCAACCGTCTTCGATCACGATGCCACCCCAGTCACCACGGATCGCCGCACCGGGGCCGACGTAGACATCCCGGCCAATAATCACATTGCCCGTGACCGTTGCCAGCGGATGAATGAACGCCGACTCATGGATGACCGGTATGAATCCATCAAATGCACAGATCATGGTAGTGGCGTGACTGGATCGAGCGCCGATCAGGCGCGTTCGAGGACGACGGCGAAGCCCTGCCCCACCCCGATGCACATGGTGCACAGGGCATAGCGTCCGCCGGTGTTCTGGAGTTCACGCGCGGCGGAGAGCGCGATGCGCGCGCCGCTCATGCCCAGCGGATGACCAATGGCGATGGCCCCACCGTTGGGATTCACACGAGGATCGTCGTCTGCCAATCCCAACTCGCGCAGACATGCCAGTGACTGCGCCGCGAAGGCCTCGTTCAGTTCGATCACATCCATCTGACCGAGCGTGAGACCCGCCCGTTCAAGCACGAGCCGCGTGGACGGGACAGGCCCCATCCCCATGATGCGAGGCTCCACGCCTGCCGCAGCCGATGCGACGACCCGGGCGAGCGGCGTGAATCCGTGCACCTGCACGCCACGGTCTGATGCCAGCAGCAAAGCAGCCGCGCCGTCATTGAGTCCGCTCGCGTTTCCGGCCGTGACACTACCTTGTCCGTCGTGACGGAACGCCGGTTTGAGACGCGCCAAGGTCTCCAGGCTGGTCTCCGGGCGCAGAAACTCGTCATCCCGAACCACAAGCGGTTCCCCCTTCTTCTGCGGGACCGTGACCGGTACGATCTCCTGCGCGAGCCGTCCGCTGCTCCGCGCCGCGGCCGCCTTCTGCTGGGAGCGCACGGCGAACGCATCCTGATCCGCGCGACTGATGCCGTACTGGCTCGCCACATGCTCCGCCGTTTCGCCCATGCTGTCGGTGCCATGCATCGCCTTCATGCGCGGATTCACCAGACGCCAACCCAGACTCGTATCGAAGAGCTGCACATCACGTGCGAAAGGAGCACTCCCCTTGGAGAGCACGAACGGCGCACGCGTCATGCTTTCCACGCCACCCGCGATGTACACATCACCTTCGCCAGCACGAAGCGCACGTGCGGCCGACGCGATGGCGTTGAGGCCCGATGCACAGAGGCGATTCACCGTTTCGCCCGGAACACTGACCGGCAACCCGGCCAGCAGGGCCGCCATACGCGCCACGTTCCGGTTGTCCTCACCGGCCTGATTCGCGCAGCCCAGGATCACATCGACAATGACAGCGGGGTCGAATCCCGGTACGGCCTCCTGCGTCCGCGCCATGAGTGCGCCAATGACCTGCGCCGCAAGGTCATCGGCACGCACGCCACTCAATGCGCCGCCAAGATTTCCAACAGGGGTCCGCACCCCGTCGACGATCCACGCTCCCTGAAGTCTTTCAGTCTGCATCGGGTACCTTGATCGGAAGTGCTGGCGCATCGGCGTCAGCGGTCTGCCCCAGCGCATGCGGGCGCGTCGTGCGATACACCGTACCGCGAAAATATCCAACCGCCACATCGTCCTGATTGGTGACGGTTACCTCACAGAACGCCAGTCGGTTTGTCGTGCTCTGTTCCTTCGCGGTGGCCGTGAGCACATCACCAGGGCGGACTGCCACCGGAAAACTGATACTGCAATCCACCGCAACACTGAGCAGTCCGCGGGCATTGGTGGCGAAGGCAAACGCACTGTCAGCGAACGCGAAGAGCACGCCTCCATGCAGGGTGCCAAAACCATTCGCCATGTCGCGGCGCACGAGCATCCGAACTACCGAATATCCCACGCCCGCCTCGCGCAGCTCGACGCCCATCCACTGCGAAAACGCATCCTGATCCAGGAGCTGCCGCACCAGCGTCTCCGCAGGCGTCGCGTCGATACGCCCCCCCGACTGGTTCACGTTGCGCCTGCGTAGCATTGGGCATCCACCAGGGCCGCACCGGACGCCGCCGCGTGGCGCAGGTGCACACTGGCCCGGTAGCGCATGTCGCCGGTGTCCCGATACAGCGCGTCGAGCCGCGCGAGCACCGTGGCAGCGCCAATCTCGTCGCCCCAGGCGAGCAAGCCCTTGGGATAGTTCACGCCGGTGGTCATGGCCAGTTCCACGTCGCCCGGTGTCCCAAGCTGGAGATGTACGAAATCCACCGCCTCGTTGATCAGCATGGCCAGCACCCGATCGACGATGCCCTGACCCCGTGCGGCATCTTCGGTGGGCACCGGTTGCGCGGCCCCCTCGCGATGATCATAGAACCCGCGGCCCGTCTTGCGGCCCAGCCAGCCCGCTTCAACCAGCCGCTGCTGGCGCAAGCTGGGACGGTAGCGAGGGTCCTGGAACATCCCGTCATACACCGAACGCGTGACAGCAAAGTTCACATCGAGGCCGATGAAGTCCATGAGCTCGAAGGGGCCCATACGGAACCCGCCCAGCGTCCGAAGGGCCCAATCGATGGTCGCCGCATCGGCGACCCCTTCTTCCAGAAGACGCAGCGCCTCGCCATAGAAGGGCCGAGCAACCCGATTGACGAGGAAACCCGGGGTATCGGCCGCCATGACGCTCACCTTCTTCCAGGAGGTGACCAACGCCCGGGCGCGCTCCGCCACCGCCGGCTCTGTCGTGATGGCAGGAATGACCTCCACCAACGGCATGACCGGCGCCGGGTTGAAGAAGTGCACGCCCACCACACGCTGACTCCGGCGACATGCCCCCGCGATGGCGGCGATGGAAAGCGACGATGTGTTGCTGGCAAGAATGGCGTCGTCGGAAACAACGCCCTCGAGAGCGTTGAAGAGTGCCTGCTTGGCCGGTAGCTGCTCGACGATGGCTTCTATGACGATACCACAGTCGGCGAATGGCCTGAGCTGCTCGACGTCGACCCCATTCACGTAGGTGAGCCGACCCAGCACGGCATCACCCGCCTCTCGCGTCAGTCGCCCCTTCTCCACATCACGGGCCACCGCGCGCTCATGACCGGCGCGCGCCCTCGGCAACGCGACGGGAAATGCGTCGGCCAACACCACCTCATGGCCGAACATGGCGGCCACCTGCGCGATACCGGCACCCATCGCCC
>CAZPJX010000109.1:0-9761 GCA_964586985.1 uncultured Gemmatimonas sp.
GCGCGGAGCGGTGTTGAACTGCTGATCCACCCGCAGTGCTTCCGGGCGGACGGGCATTTCGCGGGAAGCGACGACGAACGGCTGGCCGCCTTCCGCGAGGTCGCCGGTGACCCTTCGATCGACGCCGTGTGGTTCGCGCGGGGTGTAGAGCAGATCAGAACTTGACGGGTGGCCTTGGTTGGGCTGTCCGACCCGAGCTGCTTCCAGAGCCTGACTCCGATCCGCTACTCGGCGCCGGTATGCTGCCGGCGCCTCCACTGGAACCGCTGCGCCCCGCGTCATCCGTCGTCGTACGGCGGGGCGCTGCCCCTCCGACGTCGGCTCCTCCGGATCTGGTATACCCCTGCCCCTTGATCAGGCGCCCCTGCGGACGTGCCTGCGATCCGCTGGGCGGATTGACGACGATGATGGGGCCGCCGCCATAGTAAATTCCACCACCCCACGAGCCTGGATAGGGAAGGCCATAAGGGTAGCCGCCAGGCAGCGGATAGCGATTGCCATACTGCCTGGAGGCGAAGCCAAACCACGGGTTCCAAGGATCCCAGGCTGCGGACGCGTACTGCCAGCCAAAACCCCAGGCCCCCATGCCGCGGGGGCCGTAACAGAAATCATCCAGGGCCCCACAAGGGACGTAGGGCACCGTGCGCATCGCGTCCACAGACGGCGCCACAGCCTTGAGGTCGGCAGCGGTCGAGCGCGGGGAGGCGGTCGCACCCGTACGCACGGCGAAGCGCTGCGGATTGGAGACGGCCACCATCATATCGATTACCGGGGACGGCATGCCGCTATCGGCCAGCCGCGCAAGCGTTCTCCCATTGAGCTCGAATGGCATCCCGAGCTCGGCAATCCATGCCTCGGATAGGCCAGCAGGCGCGCGCGTAGCGACCTGCAACACCTGCTCCACCGTGACCGGGGCGCCCGTCACCATGCGCAGCGACGGCGTGGACCGCATGGTGCCGAACTCAACACCCGCGGGCGCCGGTGCTTCCGCAGCATACCGGAACCGCACGGTGGTAGTGGCCTGACTGCTGCCCACCTGCATGTGCTGCAACTGCAACCACTCACCCTGCGGTGTAATCGTCATCATGCCGGTTTCCACACGCCGCATCCCCTGAGCGCAGGTAAGTTCGGCGCGCATGAGAAACCGTGCATTGTCGCTGGTCCATTCGGCCGTTTCGCGGCCCTGGCAGTCATCGATAGTTTTGTCGGTCACTTCGCCTGCGCGGGGAAGCGCGCTGCGTGACAGGAGCGAGTCACGCGCGTAAAGCAGCACATCGACACTACCAACCACCTGCGTGGACGGCACGACGCAGGCCTGAGTCGGCACAGAGAGGGGCTGCGACATGTCCGTTGTACCAATGGTCCGCCAGCACCCAATCCACGGCTGGAACCGTGCATCGATCGCCGGGGGGCTCTGTGCCTGCAGCACCGCGCCGGTCAAGAAGGCCGGCAGCGACGCGAACACCACCATGCCTGCCAGCATACCTGGGAGCACGCGATCGAATACCTTCGGTACCCCTGATCTTGTACGCGTCATGGGTCTATCTCCCTGAAGGACGATGGTCAGAATCTGAACAGCAGTCCGGCCGTGAGGCCGACACCGGAAAGCGAGATGGGTCCGAAGCCCTGGAAATCCCCCCGGAGCGTGGCGCTGCTCATGTCATAGCGCGCTTCGGTGGTAAGACCCAGCGAGGGCGTCAGATTGACCGTGGCGCCCGCCGCGCCATATCCGAGCACGCCCCAACCCGACGCCATCAACTTCGAGGAAAAGACATCGTTCGTGCGGAAGTCGATGAAGTCGCCCTCCTGACGGAACTGATAGTGCATGCCCCCGGCCCCTGCGGCCACGTACGGCGTCACTCTCGATGGGACCCATGCGAGGCGGCTCACCTGGCGACCTGCCGGCATCAGATTCCATCGGAGTCCAACGGCCAGCGGGACTCGGCGGAATGAGGTCTCCTGCTCGATGGGCAGCTCGTTGTTATCGACAAAGGAGCGGTACTCACTGGAAAGGACCCGCCCGCTGGTCCCACCAGAGAACTGCAGTTCGAAACGCTGTGACAATGGAACGGAGATGTCTGCCATGAAGGCAAACCCCCGAAAGTCACCGCGTGCAACCGTGAGATCCTTCGCCACCTGGTCGAACACATCGCTCGACGCATTGGGCAAACCAGCGCCGACACGCACCGCCACAGAGGCAACCGGCGTTCTGAAGAGGTAGCCATCCCCTCCGACTGGTTGCGCGGGCAGCATGGATGGCAGGAGCCCCGGCAGGGCGACCAGCAGGGCGCCAAGACGCAACCAGAGCAGCAACGTCACTTCCGGAATTCGACCGATCATCAGCGCCGCCTCGCGAGTAGGATACGGAAATATATACCCGACCGTCGCAATCCAGGTCCCGCGTTCAACCGGCTCGCGTGGGTGACGTCACCCGGTCGGTACGGTAGCTTCCCTCACATCATGCCGGCGTCCCCTCCCTCGCTGCCTCCCGCGCACGCTCACACCCACGGGGCGGGTGGACACGGCCACCCCCCGGTCTCCTTCGGGCGCGCCTTTGCCATCGGCACCGCGCTGAACCTCGGCTATATCGTGATCGAGGCGGGCTACGGCCTGCATGCCGGCTCCATGGCATTGCTGGCCGACGCAGGCCACAACCTGAGTGACGTGCTCGGCCTGCTCCTCGCCTGGGGAGGCGCCACGCTGGCGCAGCGGGCCGCCACCCCTCGGCGCACCTACGGGCTGCGGAGTTCAACCATACTGGCCGCGCTCGCGAATGCCATCGCCCTGCTACTCGCCGTCGGCGCAATGGGATGGGAAGCCGTTGGCCGTCTTTCGCATCCGGAGCCGGTGTCCGGAGGGATCATCGCCTGGGTCGCTACCGCCGGCATAGCCGTCAATGCCCTCACCGCGTGGCTGTTTGCCGGGGGGCGGCATCACGATCTCAATGTGCGTGGGGCCTATCTCCATATGCTCGCCGACGCCGCCGTCTCGGCAGGCGTGGTTATCGCCGGCATTACGATCAGCTTCACCGGGTGGCAATGGCTCGATCCGGGTATCAGCCTCGTCGTCGTCGCCCTGATCGCCGTCAGCACCTGGGGGCTTCTGCGGGAATCCGTCGATCTCGCACTCCAGGCGGTACCGTCCCACATCGATCCCGCCGCCGTACGGACCTACCTGCTCTCCCTCCCGGGAGTGACGGAGGTGCACGATCTGCATATCTGGGGCATGAGCACTACGGACACCGCGCTCACAGCGCATATCACGCTTCCCGATGTGGGCGCCAACAGCGATGAGTTTCTGACGAACATTGCGCATTTCCTGCACGAGCAGTTCCGAATCACGCACCCCACCATTCAGATCGAACGAGGCACGGGTAACCATCCGTGCCACAACTGTCGGATGTGAGAGAAGACAACCGGTCGATGCGTGAAGACATCGACCGGCTGCATGAAACACGTCATCTGAAGCAGGTACGTTTACAAATTCGCCCCATGGCACTTCTTGAACTTCTTCCCCGAACCGCAGGGGCAGGCATTATTGCGCGGTGTGTTCTCCCAACCCGGCGGTAACGCACCGCCACCGGCTTCGAGCGTGCGCACGGTACCCGCCCCCACCACGGACGGCATCCCACGCGCCATCGAGCGCGTGGCGTCCGTCGGAGCAGGCGCCTCGTCGGTACCCGGCGCCTCCACCGCATCCACGATCAGATCGCTCGGATCAAGGGGCAGGAGTTCCTCCGGCGGAACGTCTTCAAGAATTCCCAGCGCATTGTATCGCCTGGCCGGACGCTGGCCCTCGACACGAGCCATTTCGAAAGGCGCCGGCTCGGCCACCGGGGCCGGGGCCTGCTCGAATACCAGCTGTGCCTTGAGGAAGCGTTCGGTGAATGTATTGGCGATGTCGTGCATGAGATCCACAAACATCGTATACGCTTCCTGCTTGTACTCCACGAGGGGATCCTTCTGTCCCCATGAGCGATAGTGGATGGAGGCACGCAACTGATCGAGATCATAGAGGTGGTCCTTCCACTTCTCGTCGATCACGCTCAGCATTACCAGCGACAACAGACGGCCGGAGAACCCGGTGCCATTCTCATCGGTGACCTGGTCCAGGCTTTCAATCTTCAGCGTGAACGCCTCCCGCACCGCCGCCACGGCCAGGGCCTGCGCTTCCTCCAGCGTCGTTGGGCGATCGTGCTGCACATAGCCCGGCACCTGCAGCATGAAGTGCATCAGAAGATCCTGCTGCACATACTCGAAGTCCCACTCTTCGGGCTTGTCGAAGGTGTCGAGTGCCTGCTCCACTCGGCGCTGTACGCCGCGGTCGAGCATCTTGACGGCCTCTCCCTTGAGCTCTTCGCCACCTTCCAGCGCAAAGGCGCGCAGCGAGTAGATCACCTCACGCTGCTGGTTCATGACATCATCGTACTCCAGCAGCCGCTTGCGGGACTGAAAGTTCTGGAGCTCGACGCGCTTCTGTGCCTGCTCGATGGAGCGGGTGATCAGCGGATGCGTGAGTACCTCACCATCCTGCGCGCCCATGCGATCCATCAGGCGCGCAATGCGCTCCGATCCGAAGAGTCGCATGAGATCATCCTCCAGCGACAGGAAGAACTGCGACGCTCCCGGATCGCCTTGGCGGCCTGAACGGCCACGCAACTGCCGGTCGATGCGGCGGGACTCGTGGCGCTCCGAGCCGATGATATGGAGTCCGCCGATCTCTTCGACATCCACTTCCTTGCCGTCTGCATCATGTACCCGAGACGGTCGAGCGGCTCGCGTGCCCTCTCCAAGTTTGATGTCGGTACCGCGACCAGCCATGTTCGTGGCGATCGTGATGCCACCCGCCCGACCAGCCTCAGTCACGATCTCGGCTTCACGCTGGTGATACTTGGCGTTGAGCACATTGTGCTTGAGCCCCGCGCGGGCGAAGAGCCGTGAGAGAGTTTCCGAGGCCTCAACACTCGCCGTACCGACGAGCACCGGATACTCCAACTCGTGCAGTCGCTTGGTTTCGTCGACGATCGCGTTGTACTTCTCACGTCGCGTCTTGAAGACCAGATCCTGCCGGTCCTCGCGCAGGATGGGACGATTTGTCGGGATCACCGACACCTCGAGCCCGTAGATCTGATGGAACTCCCCTTCCTCCGTCTCGGCCGTACCGGTCATACCGGCCAGCTTCTCGTACATACGGAAGTAGTTCTGAATCGTGATGGTCGCGAGGGTCTGGGTCTCACCCTTGACCTGGACACGCTCCTTGGCCTCGACCGCCTGGTGCAGGCCTTCACTCCACCGGCGCCCAGGCATGGTGCGGCCCGTGAACTCATCCACGATCAGCACCTGCCCTTCCTGCACGACGTAATTCACATCGCGCTCATAGAGCGCATAGGCGCGTAGGAGCTGATGGATGATGTTGAGGCGCTCGCTCTTGGTGGCATACTCCCGCTCGACCGTACTGCGGTGCTCGAGGCGTTCGGCGGGGCTGGCGGCGTAGTCCTTATCGATCTGGCCGATGAGCAGGGCGATATCCGGAAGAACGAACATGTCCGGATGGTCCGGCGAGAGCCAGTCAAGGCCCTGCTCGGTGAGATGCACCGTGTGGCCTTTTTCGTCGAGCACATACAGCAGATCGTCCTCGATGGTCCGATGCACACGCTTCGATACCGGCAGCTTGCGATCGGCGATCACCTCGAGCTCCATGCGCTGCACCAGCTGCTTGACCCCCGGTTCCTGCATCACCTTCATGAGCCGCTTGTTCTTCGGGCCACCCAACTGGGCCTTGTAGAACTGCATGCCGGCGACCTGCTGATCGTCCACTTCGAGATGGCGTTCCCCTTCCGCCACGAGTGCGTTGACGAGATCGGATTGCCGGCGGACCAGGCGCTCGACCGCGGTATTGAACTCCGCGTACTGTCCGTCACTCTCGTTGCCAACCGGCCCCGAAATGATCAATGGCGTGCGGGCTTCATCGATGAGGATGGAGTCCACTTCGTCGATGATGGCAAAGACATGCGGTCGCTGCACCCGCTGCTCCAGCGAGACCACCATGTTGTCGCGTAGGTAGTCAAAGCCGAATTCGTTGTTGGTGCCATAGGTAATGTCGGACGCATAGACCGCACGGCGTTCCCACGAACCGGGCTCGGTATCGTCCAGACATCCCACGGTCAGTCCCAACCACCTGTAGAGATGTCCCATCCATTGCGAGTCGCGACGGGCGAGGTAGTTGTTGACCGTCACCAGGTGAGCGCCGCGTCCCGGCAAGGCGTTCAAGTACATCGGCAGTGTCGCAACGAGCGTCTTGCCTTCACCAGTGGCCATTTCGGCGATACGCCCCAGATGCAGCTGAATCCCGCCGATGAGCTGCACATCGTACGGAACCATGTCCCAGGTGAGCTCATGGCCCGTCACCATGACCTTCGACCCTCGCAGACGCCGAGCCGCTTCGCGCACCGTAGCGAAGGCCTCGGGCAGGATGTCGTCCAACACTTCGGCGATCGCCGCGCGCAATTCGCCCTCCGCTCCCCCGCGGCCATCCACACCCTGCAGCTCGGTATCGAGCTGGTCCCGTTCCGTGCTATCCGCCGTACCACGCTTGGCGGCCTTGAGCTCGGCAATGCGCGCCTCGATGGGTCCCGTGCGCTCCGCCAGGATCTCCCGGAACTTCGCCGTCTGCCCCTGAATACTCTCGTCCGACAAACCGGCCAGCCGCCGTTCGATCTCATGGATCTCGGCGAGAATGGGTTGGACGCGCTTGCGCTCACGTTCATGGCGCGTTCCGAACACTTTACCGATCAAGTCCTTCAGCATGAACCTCTACTCCTGGCAAGGGCACCGATTCCGCGGTGCCCGCCGCGCCATTCAGGCGCGCGCAATGCACTCCGCGTCGATCGGCTCCCGGGGATGCTCGAGATACAACCCTGTGGATGCGATGTAGGCCGCGACGGCATCAGGTACGAAACCCCGAATGGAGCGTCCGTCCCTGACTCGCGACCGAACTTCCGTTGATGAAATGTCCACCCGACGAGTGGCCAAATACTCCGCGACGATACCGCTGTGCGTCTCCTCGTTGATCGGCAGCGGCCGTGTATCCGGCGCCGTCTCACGCGTGAACACAACCAGATGGACCATCCGCAACAGACGATCCACGTCATGCCATCGTGGCAATGTGGGCAGCACATCGCGACCAACCAGAAGATGGAGCTCTGCCGCCGGCCAGCGCCGATGGACAGCCTCCACGGTGTCAACCATGTAAGATAACCCGCCCCGCTCAATTTCTACCGAGTCGACCTCTATGCCGGACACCCCGGCGAAACACGCCCGCGCCATGGCCAACCGATGCGTGGCCGAGGTAGCGTGCTGATCTTTGAGCGGCTGCTGGGCCGCTGGAATCACGAGGAGACGGTCGAGGCGGAGCGCCGCTAGGGCGTCCTGAGCGACCAGCAGATGGCCGACATGCGGCGGATCGAAGCTGCCGCCGAACAGGCCCAGACGCACGGGGGTCAGCCGCGCCCGACTACTGGGGCTGGTCGGGCGTATGCCACGGGCGACCTGGTCGGCAGGGGCGCGAGGGCAACCGTGTCGCGGGGCGGCGGAGGCGGGAGCGGAGGCACCACCAGGGTATCGGCTGGCTGCGCACCACAGGCAGTCTTGACTTCGGCATCACCCGGATACGCCTTCCACATGGCCGTGCATGTTTCCGCGGCGTCTTCCTTCCAGCGGATCTTCGTGTACAACTCGTGCAGTCTGAGCCAGGACAGGCGCGCGGCCTTCGTGGACGGGTAGGTCGTCACCACGTCCTTGAAGTAGATGATCGCCGGATCGATAGCGCGACGGACGCGGAGATAGTGCACGCCCGTGTCGTAGTCCTTCTGCGCAAACCACTCTTCGAGCGTATCGATGCGCTGCTTCGCCTCCTCGACTTCCTTGGAATCCGGATACGAAGAGAGCAAGGCCCGCAATACCGACACGGCCTTCTGCCCCTGTTCCGGATCGAGCGACGGCCGGCGCCAGATATTCTGATATGAACGCCCACTGCCCAGCATGGCGGTGGGGGCGAGGGTGTCGTCTGGGAACCCGTCCGTCACTCGCTCGAACGCCTGGGCCGCCAGCAGATACTCATGCTTTCGCTCGTGCGTGAGCGCGAGATAGAAAAAGGCTGGCGCCAGCAGGGGATCCCGCGACGACAGATCGTTCGTCAAGCGCTCGAAGCCCACCTGCGCGTTGTCCCACTTTTCCCGCTCGAACTCCTGCAGGGACGCCTTGAACAGGGCCTCCGGTGTTGCGAAATCCTGCGGCTTGAAGCCCTTCGAACAGCCTGCCACCACTGCTGCCACACTCAGCAGCAGCATCAGCCGCCATTCGATGCGGGACGGAAGGTATCTCATACCCACAACATACCCCCAGTCGCTTCCCAACGATTCACCCGACTCCCCATGAAGTTCACGCCAGGCCCCCCGTCGAGCGGAACCCCGCCGCCAGTGGCACAATCCGAGCCCGGCCGGGACGG
Organism: uncultured Gemmatimonas sp.; assembly: GCA_964586985.1. Classification (GTDB taxonomy): domain Bacteria; phylum Gemmatimonadota; class Gemmatimonadetes; order Gemmatimonadales; family Gemmatimonadaceae; genus Gemmatimonas. The sequence goes on from CAZPJX010000109.1 coordinate 8,506, forward strand.
AGGACCGCCGTGACATTGCGCGTATCCACGAGCAGCGAGGCCTGGTCCACCACCCGTTGAAAGTCGATCTGCCTGTGGTCGGTGACCACCACCACGGCGTCGGCCCACTGGAGCATCTCGTCACTGAGATCGACGCTCCTGCGGCTCCGTTCATCCTCCCGGAATTCGTGCACGAAGGGGTCGTGATATTCCACGTGCGCCCCACGCTCCTCCAGCAAGCGAATGACATCGAGCGCCGGACTCTCCCGCACATCGTCGATATCCCGCTTGTACGCCACCCCCAGCACCAGCACGCGGCTGCCATTCACCGCCTTGCTCATGTCATTGAGGGACGCGGCGGTGCGCGAGACCACCCACTCGGGCATCTGCGAGTTGATCTCGCTGGCCAGGTCGATGAAGCGGGTCTTGTAGTTCAACGTCCGCATCTTCCACGCCAGATAGTGCGGGTCCAGCGGGATACAATGCCCCCCGATCCCCGGCCCCGGCGTGAACTTCATGAACCCGAACGGCTTCGTCCCCGCCGCCTCGATCACTTCCCACACATTCACGCCCAGCTTGTCGCACATGATCGCCAACTCGTTCACCAACGCGATGTTCACCGCCCGAAACGTGTTCTCCAACAGCTTCACCAGCTCCGCCGCCTCCGGCGACGACACCGGAACCACCGTGTCAATGCAGCTCGCATAGAGCGCCGACGCCACCGCCACACAGGCCGGCGTCACCCCGCCCACCACCTTCGGCGTGTTCTTCGTGTGGTACACCGCGTTCCCCGGGTCCACCCGCTCGGGGCTGAAGGCCACGAACACATCCTGCCCCACCGTCAACCCCTGCGCCTCCAGCCGCGGCGACAGCAGCTCCCGCGTCGTCCCCGGATACGTCGTGCTCTCCAGCACCACACACAGCCCCGGATGCGCCTGCCGCGCGATCGCGTCCGCCGCACTCAGCACATACGTCATGTCCGGATCCCGCGTCTTCACCAGCGGCGTCGGGACCGCGATCGAGATCGCGTCGCACTCCGCCAGCCGCGCCTCCAGCGTGGTCGCCACAAAACTCCCCGCCGTCACCGCCGCCTGCACCTGCCCCGCCGGCACGTCCTGGATGTGCGACTGCCCCGCCATCAGCGCGTCCACCACCCGCGCGCTCACATCGTAGCCAATCACCCGGAAGCCCGCCGCCACGAACTCCAGCGCCAACGGCAGCCCCACGTAGCCCAGCCCGATCACGCCAATCACCGCCGATCGGTCGGCAATGCGCGA
>CAZPJX010000110.1:0-9611 GCA_964586985.1 uncultured Gemmatimonas sp.
GCAATGTTTTGCGGAGGGCCCCAGCGATTAAAATTACGTTTTAAAAATAATGCATCACCGCCCGTGAACGCATCCCGACGATCCTCGTCGAGACGCAGGAACTTGCCCGCCTGGTTGCAGGCCGGATCGCGTCGCTCATGCGGGAGCGTGAAGCGGAGGGACGATCGATTGTTCTCGGTCTCGCCACAGGGTCGACACCGATCGGAGTCTATCGCGAGCTCATACGCCTCCATCATCAGGAGAACCTGAGCTTCGCGCACGTAGTCTCGTTCAACCTCGACGAGTACTACCCGATGCGAGGGGACAGCATCCACTCGTATCGTCGCTTCATGTGGGAGAACCTCTTCTCGCACGTGAACATCAAGCCGGCCAACGTGCATATCCCTGACGGCTCCCTGCCCAGGGGGGAAGTCGAGGCGGCCTGCGCGGCGTACGAAGAGGCCATTGCTGCGGCCGGCGGCATCGACTTTCAGCTCCTGGGCATCGGCAAGACGGGGCATATCGGTTTCAACGAGCCCGGCTCGGGAGAGACAAGTCGCACCCGCCTGGTACATCTCGATTCCATCACGCGGCGCGACGCGGCCGCCGATTTCTTTGGTGAGGAGAATGTACCGCGCGAGGCGATCACCATGGGGATCGCCAGTATCCTCGCCGCGCGCGAGATCGCGATCCTTGCCACGGGCGAACACAAGGCTGGCGTAGTGAAGCGAGCCGTGGAAGGCGAGATCGATCGCGCCGTGGCCGCGACTTTCCTCCAGCGCCATCCCAACACCACGTTCTACGTGGACGAGGCGGCGTCTGCCGAACTGACGCGCGTGTCCACACCCTGGCTCGTGGATGAAGTCGTGTGGGATGAAGCCCTGGCCGTTCGTGCCGTGACCTGGCTCGCCACGCGCTCACGCAAGGCCATTCTCAAGCTGGCGCAGCACGATTACACCGAGAACAACATGGCGTCACTCGTGGCGCTCCATGGCTCTCCGGGGGCGGTGAACGGCCTGGTGTTCAACATCCTGGGCGCGAAGATCCGTGGCAAGAGCAAGCTCCCTCGCGGCCTCAAGGCGATTTGTTTTTCTCCGCATCCGGACGACGATGTCATCTCCATGGGAGGCATCCTCCGCAAGTTCGTGGAGAATGGCAACGACATGACCGTGGCGTACATGACCAGCGGCAACATCGCCGTGTTCGATCACGATGTGCGGCGGTACATGGATTTTCTCGAACGCATCGGCGATGAGGGCTTGCACGCCGCTGGGGAGGGCATCCGCCCGTTAGCTGCAACGGTGCACGGGTTCCTCGACCGCAAGCAGCCGGGCGAGATGGACATTCGGGAAGTGCAGGATATCAAGCGTATCATCCGCGAATCCGAGGCGGTCAGCGGCATCGAAGTGATGGGACTCAGCAAGGCCAATGCCCGATTCCTCAACCTGCCGTTCTACCAGACTGGCAAGGTGCGCAAGGATCCGATCGGAGACGCCGACGTATCCATTGTGTCAGAGCTACTCCGGGACCTGCGCCCGGATCTGGTGTTCGTGGCCGGTGATTTGTCCGATCCGCACGGCACGCACCGCATGTGTAAAGAAGCGATCGACCGTGCCCTGGATGAGGTCTACCCACCTGGTCCTGGGAGCGAGCGGCCCGAGGTCTGGCTGTACCGCGGCGCGTGGCAGGAGTGGCCGGTCACGGAGGCCACGGTGCTGGTGCCCCTGTCGCAGGAAGAGCTGACCCTCAAGATCCAGGCGATCTTCAAGCATCAGTCCCAGAAGGATTCGGCGCCCTTCCCCGGGCACGACCAACGGGAATTCTGGCAGCGTGTGGAGCAGCGCAATAAAGGAACGGCCACTATTCTCGACGAACTCGGACTCGCCGAATATTTCGCCATGGAGGCATATGTCATCGTGTGATCAGAATGTCGCATCGGCCGACCAGGCCGGGTGTCGGGTGCATGCGGGATGTGCAAGCGGCACACCCATCCGGAGCGTCATCACATGATTGGGCGATTTGGTTTCCTCGACCTGATCGTACTCCTGGTGTATCTGGGCGGCACGACTGCCCTGGGACTCTGGATCGGACGCGAGCAGCGCTCTGCCTCGGACTACTTCGTGGCCGAACGCGCGATTCCGTGGTGGGCAGTGCTCTTCTCGATCGTGGCCAGCGAAACATCGGCACTCACGTTCATCAGTATCCCGGGGCTGGCGTACATCGGCAATCTGGGGTTCCTCGAAGTGGTAGCCGGCTACATCCTTGGCCGAATCGTGGTTGCCCGCACCTTGCTGCCTCGATACTTCGAAGGCAATCTGGTGACCGCGTATGCTTTGCTGGAGTCGCGCTTCGGGCTCGGCGCGCGGCGGTTCACCAGCATTGTCTTCATGGTGACACGGGCAATGGCCGACGCCGTGCGTGTCTTCGCGACAGCAATCCCCGTGGCGCTGATCATCGGCCCCGTCTTGCCCAAGCAATATGCCATGCCAACGGCTATTCTCGTGCTGGGATTGCTCACGGTGGTCTACACCTACCGGGGTGGCATGAAGGCCGTGGTGTGGACCGAACTGCTGCAGGCCAGCATCTACCTGGTGGGTGGCCTGTCCGCGCTCGTCCTGATCGGCCAGGCAGTGGATGGTGGATGGAGCACGATCGTGGCGCGGGCCGGTGATGCCGGCAAGCTGCAAGTGATTGACTGGTACACCGGGTTCGATCGTCCGCACACCGTGTTTGCTGGCCTCATCGGCGGCGGCTTCCTGGCGATGGCGTCACACGGCGCCGACCAGCTCATCGTGCAACGTCTGCTCTCGAGCCGTTCGCTGCGGGATGCCCAGGTGGCGATCATCGGCAGTGGGTTCGCCGTCTTCGCGCAGATGACGCTCTTTCTGTTCGTCGGCCTGGGGCTCTGGGTCCTGTACGACGGACGCCCGTTCGATTCCGCCGATGCCATTTTCCCCACGTACATCATCGAGCAAATGCCTCACGGGCTGATCGGTCTGATCGTCGCGGCCATCGTCGCGGCGACGATGAGCACGCATTCCGGGGCAATCAATGCGCTCGCCGCATCGTCCACGCACGACATCTATCTGCCGCTGACGGGGCGCTCACCAGACGACCCACGGACCCTCAAGGTCGGCAAGATGTTCGCCCTGGGGTGGGGGCTCGTGCTGACCTTCGGGGCGCTGCTCTTCAAGGAGCAGGGTACCCCGGTGGTGGTCATCGCACTGTCGATTGCCTCATTCACGCAGGGGGGCCTCCTCGGTGGTTTCTTCCTGGGTCTGTTCTGGGCACGTGCGAATCAACGAGACGCGATCTTCGGCATGAGCGTGGGCATCTTCGCCATGGCCTTCATCGTCTTCGCCAAGCAGTTCATTGCCGCAATCCCGAGCATGGAACCAACCCTCGGTGGCGTCGCGTCGATCGCGTGGCCGTGGTATGTGCTCATCGGCACTTCCCTCACCTTCCTTGCGGGTATGCTTTCGTCCTTCACCCACGCGGCGCCGATGGCGGGCGACCGTGCTTCACAGGGGATGCGTTCATGAGTGCTGGTCCACTGGACCCGACTCCGTTGGTGGTGGGTATCGATGGTGGGGGCAGTCATACGCGCGCGTTGCTGTGTGATGCCACCGGTGCGGTGCTTGCGCGTGTTGAGGGACCGGCCAGTGCCCTGCAGACGGTGTCGGAGACCGTGGCCGCGGACATCATCAAGGCGCTGATCGTCGAGGCATTGGCGAGTGCCGGGCGTTCGGAAACACGGCCAGCCGTCTGCGTGGCCGGAATCGCCGGTGCGGGTCAGGAACGTGCCGCGCAGGCGCTCTGGGCAGCGTTGGCTCAGCGCCGTGTGGCCGACGATGTGTCGGTCCAGGCCGATGCCACCATCGCGATGGACGATGCCTTTGGCGATTCGGCTGGCGTGCTGCTTATCGCAGGTACCGGATCGGTGGCGTTCTCGCGCGCACCCGATGGTCGCCTCGAACGCTGTGGAGGCTGGGGTCCCTATGTGGGTGATGAGGGTAGCGCCGCCTGGCTGGGCAAGCGTGCGCTGGGCGTGATCTCGGCCTCGCAGGATGGTCGTGAGCCGGAGACCGCCTTGGTTGGAGCGGTGCTGACAGCGCTTGAATTCGAAGCACCCGAGGAACTCATTCCCTGGGCCGCGACGGCGACACCGGGCAGTTTCGCCAAACTGGCACCCGTCGTGGCACAGGTGGCGGCTGGCGGCGATCTCCGGGCCAACGCCTTGATCAGCTTCTGTGTGGAGGAGCTGGCCCTCCATGTCCGCACCCTGGCGCGTCGCTGTTTTCAGGACGAACGCGCGGCCATTCCCGTGGCATTCGCGGGCGGCCTGCTTTCGCGGGGCTCATTGGTGCGCAAGCGACTGGAGCAGCGTCTGAAGAGCGCAGTACCGGGCGCAGTCATTCGCTCGGAAGACGTGGATGCCGCGAGAGGGGCCGTCCGGCGCGCCCGGCGGCTGCTTGGAGTGGACGCCTAACGGACGGGCTGCGAGCGCAATCCGGATGCGCCGTCATTTCAGAAACGAAGGCCGGTCACACTGGGCATCTCCAGTCGACCGGCCTTCGTCGCTTCAGGCATTCGGTGCTACACGGTTGGTGCTCTGTGCGAGGAGCTACGCGCTAGGCTGCAACCGCCTCTTCCGGCTGCGGCTCCTCCAGCACGCCTTCCCAGCGTGCCATGACGGCGGTGGCAAGGCAATTGCCCAGGAGGTTCACCGAAGTGCGTGCCATGTCCATGATGGCGTCCACGCCAAGAATCACGGCGATGCCCTCGAGCGGGAGCCCAAACTGCGCCAATGCCCCCGAGAGGATGACGAGGGATGCGCGCGGGACCGCCGCCACGCCTTTCGACGTCAGCATCAAGGTCAGCATCATCAAGAGCTGCTGCCCGATCGGCATGTCAATGCCGGCGGCCTGCGCCACGAACACCGAGGCAATGGCGAGATACAGCGTGCTGCCATCGAGATTGAAGGAGTACCCGGTGGGCAGCACGAAGGAGACAATGCGGCGCGGCACACCGAACTTCTCCATGGCCTGCATGGCCTGTGGAAATGCCGCCTCACTCGAGGCCGTGGTGAACGCGATGAGCCAGGGCTCCCTCACCAGTTGCCAGAACCGTTTGATGTTCAGTCGCATCAGCAATGCGACGGGCAGCAGCACCACCAGGATGAAGACCACCAGCGACACGTACAGGGTGCCCACGAGCTTGGCCAGGTTGAGCATGACATCAAGACCGCTCTTCCCGACCGTCACGCCTATGGCGGCACCGATCCCGATCGGGGCGTAGGCCATGACGATACCCACGAACTTGAACATGATGTCGCTGAGCGACTGCAGCCAATTGAGCATGACCTTCTTGGAATCGCCTTCCACCTGCGCCAGTGCGACCGCGAACAAAATGGCAAAGAAGACGATCTGCAGGACTTCGTTCTGTGCCGCCGCCTCGAAGAAGCTTTGCGGCACCGTGTGCTCGAGCACCGACGAAAACGTCGGAGCCTTCGACGCCAGAGCCTGGAATTCCTCACCGCCAGCGGTATCCGGCGCGATGCTCAGTCCGACCCCCGGCTTCACGAGATTCACCGCGAAGAGGCCAATGGCCAGCGCCAGCGTGGTCACGATCTCGAAATAGATGATCGAGCGGAGCGCCAGCTTGCCGACCCTTGCCATATCATCACCGTGACCCGCAATCCCCACGACCAGCGTACTGAAGAGCAGCGGCACGATCAATGACTTGATCATGCGCAGAAAGATGTTGGCGAGCGGCCTGAGGTTTGGGGCGAAGTCCGGGGCAAACCAGCCGATGAGGATGCCGACCACCATCGAGATCAGGATCCACTGCGAGAAGGAAATTCCAAGGAAGCCCTGCTTCTTCGGTTTGCCCTGCGGTGCCGTTGAGACGGAGATATGAGCCATGACGTCGAAGGTCAGCGGTTGTCGGAAGGATTGCGCAGCACAGAATGACGGAACCCGTACACGAAATAGAGCGCGAGCCCGATGATCATCCACACCCCGAATGCCATCCAGGCACTGGAGGGGAGTCCCTTCATCACAAAGACGCAGGCTCCTGCACCCAGCAGGGTGACCGCCCAGAAAAACGGCACGCGGAACGGCCGGTGGCGGTCGGGTTCCCGAATGCGTAATACGAGCACTCCGAGACACACGACGGCGAACGCGGCAAGCGTCCCGATATTCGTGAGGTCATACGTGGCGGCATCATCAGCCACGAGGGCACCGAGGGCAACCGCCACGCCGGTAATGAGCGTGGTGATATGCGGCGTCCGCGTCCTGGGATGCAGCTTCGCGGCGAAACGCGGCAGCAGTCCATCACGCGCCATCGCGTAGAAGATGCGGGGCTGGCCGTACTGGAACACCAGCAGCACGGCAGCCATGGACACCGTCGCGCCCGCCGCGACGATCCAGCTGGCCGTTGACAAGCCGGCCAACGACAAAGCCTTCGCCAGCGGATCGGAACTGCGCAATTGATCGTAGGGCACCAATCCGGTCGCGACTGCCCCTACGATTACGTAGATGATCGTACACACAGCCAGGCCGCCCAGGATACCCCGTGGCAGATTGCGCTGCGGATCCCTGGTTTCCTCGGCGGCCGTGGAGATCGCATCGAAACCGATATAGGCGAAGAACACAATCGCGGCACCTTGGTGGATGCCGCGGAAGCCGTTCGGCGCAAATGGCTTGTAGTTGGCGGGGTCTATGTGCAGTGCGCCGACGACCACGAAGAGCGCCAGCACGAGCAGCTTCACAACCACCATGATGTTGTTCGCGCGGGTACTCTCCTTCACGCCCTGGAGCAGCAGCACGGTGATGAGGGCCACGATCCCGAAGGCCGGCAGGTTTACCAGTATGGGTATGCCGCCGATACGGGGTGCCGTCTGCAGCAAACCATGAATAGCCGGATCGCCACTCGCCTTCACATTCCAGTAGCCGTGCGTAAGCCATCCGGGCAGGTCAATCCCGAACCCCGAAAGCAGTGACGTGAAGTAGCCGCTCCACCCGATAGCCACCGCCACGTTCCCGACGGCGTACTCGAGAATGAGTGCCCAACCCACGACCCAGGCGACGATCTCCCCGAGGGTGGCGTAGGAGTAGGCGTACGCACTCCCGGCCTGCGGAATCATGGAGGCCAGCTCGGCATAGCAGAGAGCCGCCAATCCGCAAACGGCCCCAAGGAGAATGAAAGAGAGAACGAGCGCAGGGCCGGCGCCGTAACGCACAACCGTTCCGTCCGCGAGCGTCTCGCCGGCCGCTGCCGTGCCGAGCGAGGAGAAGATGCCAGCACCAATGACGGCGCCGATCGCGAGCATGATGAGATCGCCGGCGCCCAGGGTGCGCCGCATGCCGTCTTCACCATTATCAGCGGTGACGATCGGTTTCCGATCGAACAGACCCATGACGTCTGTTGGGAGAGGAGGTGGGAGGGCCTAGGTCCCGGCGAGGTGTGAACCGCTCGTCGGATCCGCGGATGCCCGCCGAACACTGCTATGGAAAAGGTCGGCGAGGTCGAGGGGAAGAAACGCCCTGCAACCTATCGCCACGCACCGATCACAGCGAGTAGGTGATCTCGGTCCGGGCCCGGATGGGAACCCCTTGTGCATTCACGGCTGGACGAAATCGGATCGCGGCCAGCGCTTCGCGCAATTTCCTATTGTAATTCCCATCTTTCGTGGGTTCGAACTGCAGGTCAAGGACCTTGCCTGTGGAATCGACATCGAAGGTGACGACGATGGTGCCACGGGCCTTGCTGGGCACGGGGAGAGGAGGGAGGAAGAGTTCCGTGGGAGCGGGCGGATAGGCCGTTCCCGTGCCCCCACCAGTGCCTGGGCCACTGCCGCTTCCGCGTCCCGTCCCCACGCCCGCTCCCACACCGCCGCCGCTGCCTGGCCCATTCCCGCTTCCCCCATCTGCGCCGGAGCCACCGCCGGAACCCGCCGTGCCCGTCTTGGCATCAGTTGCATCTGTGGACGCCGTGGGCGAGGGAGGAGTTGCCTGCGGGGGGGTGGGCTGAGGCTGCGGGGGTGGTGGAACAGGCGGCGGCTTGATCTGTGGCGGTTTGACAACGGGAGGGGTCACCGCGGGCTGTGGCGCTGCGGGCACGCGGACGAACTGGAGGCGCTCCTGCTTCATCTGGCCCCCCGTGCCCTTGTTCCCTCCTCCGCCACCACCGGCTGGCCCCAGTCCGCCCGCACCAAGCACCTCTCGGATGGTCTCTGGTGAGGTGAACGGAATCAGGAGCAACGCGATGATGAGCAGGTGCAGGAGCACGGAGAGCGCAAGACTACGCAGTCGGCGCTGCTTGCCGACCGGTACACCGATAGGCGGCCGATAACGCGGGCGTCCCTCTGGGTGTTCATGCGGGCCCGTGCCGTGTTGCGCACCGGCGCCGAAATTGGGAGGTTGGGCTTCCATCCGGGAGAGAAAAGGACGTATGGAACGTACTACGGCGGGCGAGCCCAATGGGTTCACCCGCCGTATGAAACACCGGAGCCGGGAGGTGGGTGCCACTGGCACCCACCAGGGGTCATTTCGGCGCGACGCCGATGACCTTCACCCCTGCTCCGCGTGCCTGGTCCATGGCCCAGATGACATCCGAATACTTCACCATGGTATCGCCCTTCACGAAGATGATCTTCTCCGGACGGGGATCGTACACCGCCTTCAGGCGGGTGAGCAACTGATCCTTCGGCACATCTTCCTTATTGATCGCGAACTTCTCCCCGGGGAGGATTTCGAGCACGATCTGGTCCGGTGCCACATTCGGCTGCGCCGGCTGCGGGTTCGGATCGGGAAGCTGTGTATCGATCGCCTTGCGACTCATGGGGATGATCATCATGAAGATGATCAGCAGCACCAGGAGCACGTCGATCATGGGCGTGACGTTGATCTCATTATTGAGACTGCTGCCACCGCCACCGGTTGACATCCCCATGGCTAGTTACTCCCCCCCGGACGGATCCGATCGCTTTCGACGAGCGATTCCGTGCCAGGCGTCTGCTCGGTGATGAGTGCCGCGACGCGTACACCACCACGCGAGAGGACACCCAGAGCGTCAACAACCTTCAGATACTGAAGGTCCTTATGGGCCTTCACATACATGATATAGTCGTCGCGCTCCTTGCCATAAATATCCTTAACAAGGGTTTCGAGGTCCTCGTTGCGGACTGCCTGCTTGTTCAGGTAATAGCGTCCCTGATCGTCGATACCGAGTACCTGATCACCATCTTCTTCCGGGTGAGGCTTGAGGTTCTGCCCCTCCGGCGGGACCGCAGTGAACCCCGCATTGATCTGCGGGATCGTGATCATGAAGATGATGAGCAGCACCAGCATCACGTCGATCATGGGGGTCACGTTCGGCTCGGCCTTGACGCCGCTACCGCCACCCACACTCATGCCCATGGTGCGACTCCGTGATGACACCGCCGGTTGAGCACTTCAGGCGAAGTGCTCACCGACAGATCGCGTGATAAGGTGCGGACTACTGCGAGATCGTCTGCTGGCCCGCCGTGTTGAACTCGCGCGTGAAGCGCGAACGGCCAAACTCACCCGAGACACCCTTGATGAGGTAGTCGATCATTTCCTTCGACGTGTAGGTCATCTCAGCCGAAA
>CAZPJX010000111.1:0-8196 GCA_964586985.1 uncultured Gemmatimonas sp.
CCGCTCATGATGCGCACGCCTGAGCGCGACAAGCATATCGTGAACGTGAGCGCGGTGGAAGGACAGTTCTATCGCAAGTTCAAGACGACAAGGCATCCGCATACGAACATGGCCAAAGCCGCGCTCAACATGATGACGCGTACCTCGGCGGCGGATTACGTGAACGACGGCATTCACATGAACGCCGTCGACACCGGCTGGGTGACCGATGAGGATCCCGTGCATATCGCCGCCCGCAAGGTGGAGGAGCACCGGTTCCATCCGCCACTCGACATCGTGGACGGAGCCGCGCGCATCGTGGACCCGATCATCGACGGCGTGAATACCGGCGTGCACCTCTGGGGGAAGTTTCTCAAGGACTACATGCCGACGGACTGGTAGCAGTACCCGCAGCATCGCCGACAGCATCGGCGACAGCATCGGCGACAGCAGCACCGCCAGTGCGCCAAGGCTCCCCAGCTCCCCTGTGCTCCGTTGATCCGTTGTATGGTTGCTCCGGTCCTCCGCTTTGGACGGCCCCCGGGCTCCGGTGTACTTTTCGTGATCGTTCCCCTCCTCTTCGGAGTTCGTGCATGATCGTATTTCCGACCAAGCGACTGCGCGTAGCACTTGCCCTCCTGGCGGTGGCGCCGCCCTCGGTGGCAGCCGCGCAGAATGCGACCCCAGCCACCACTGTCGGTCAGGGTGAGGCGGGCGGCTGGGATCCCCAGCGCGCCCTGCGCACCGAGACCTTCGTCAAACCACCCGCCAATATCGAGCGGATGGTGATGACGCCTCGCGTCGATATTTCCTTCACGAACCAGAGTCCGGATCGTCGATGGTTCCTGCGCACCACAGGCGCTGACCGTGGTGACATCAAGGCCTACGGCGCAGCACACCTCTGGCTCGGCGGGCTCCAGGTGGACACCCGCGCCAACCGGGTACGCAGCGTCACCACCAGCACCCGCACCGGCATCGATCTTGTCGATCCGCGGACGGGCGCGACGCGCGCCCTACAGGTTCCCCCTGGCGCAACACTCACCAATCCGGTGTGGTCTCCCACCGGAGCACAGGTGGCCTACATCGCGAACTTCCCCACCGCGAGCTATGCCTACATCGCCGATGTGGCCAGTGGCAAGTCGACGCGGCTGAGTGAGCGTCCGCTGCTCGCGACCTTCGTCACCGATCTCGATTTCACGGGCGACGGCAAGTCCGTCATCGCCGTACTGGTACCCAGCCAGCGCGGCCCGGCGCCGATGCACGGCGCTGATGGCATCGAGGATGGCCCGCAGGTTCGCCTGACCGACTCGCGTGCGGTACCGCAGCCTGTTCACTTCTCGCTGCTCAAGGATCCGCACGAGCAGGCGCAGGTGAGGTACTACACAACCGGTCAGATCGCGTTGATCGATGTACGCAGCAAGGCCGTGCGGAATATTGGCGCCCCAACCATGGTCCGTGAGGTGAACAGTTCGCACGATGGCTCCTGGTTGCGGGTGACGCGCATGGTCGAACCGTTCTCGTACCTCGTGCCGGTCAACAACTTCGGCTCGGTGCAGGAACTGTGGGACGCTTCGGGCAAGGTGGTCTCCACCCTGACGCGCACACCACTGCGTGAGACGCAGGGCGGCTTTGGCGGAGGCGATGCCAACGCCGCGTCCGATACCGCCAAGCGGAACCTCCAGTGGTATCCCATCGGCGCGGGGCTTCTCTACATCAGGAACATCCCCGGTCCCGGAGGCAGTACGCCACCTGCTGGCGGACGTTCCGGCGCAGCGAACGGCGGCGCGAATGGTGGTCGCGGTGCCAATGCGGCGCAGAGCGGCGCCCCCAGTGGCGCGGCGAACGCCGCTGGCCAGGGACGTGGCGCCGGCACGGGGGCCAATGCGCCCATCCGTGTGCAGGCTGCGGCTGGCGAGATCGTACTGTGGCGCGCGCCATTCGGGCCGAACGACACCACGGTGCTCTACAAGGGTGGCCCGCAGCTCGGCAGCGTGGCCTTCAGCACCGACAGCAGCACCATGTTCGTTACCGATAGCGGCGCGGTCATTGCCGTCCGTGTGAAGGATTCAGCGCAGCGCTTCAACCTCGGCCGCAACGTGCGCCTCCCCGCCGCTGGCGGTGGAGCCTTCGGGGGCGGTGGCCCTGGTGGCGGCGCACAGAACACGGATTCCACCGCGGGTCAATTGGTGACACGCCGCATTGGGAGCACCAGTTATGTGCTGCTCGGCAAGGATGGCAAGTCAGTCGCCCTCACGGGGACACGCACGCCAGGCGCCAACTGGTACAAGCAGGCACCGCGCCCGTTCCTCGATCGGATGGACATCACCACGCGTTCGCGGACCCGTCTCCTCGACAGCCCCGCGGATGTCTACGAGAACTTCGTGGTTGCGCTCGACGATGATGTGTCGCAGTTCATCGTGACGCGGGAATCCCGTACGACGATCCAGGATGCGTGGCTCCGCAGCGCTGGCAGTACCGACGCGAGGCAGCTCACGAAGAATGTGGATGTCGGACCTGAGGTCAGCGGGGCCATCGCCAAGCGTTTCGAGGTGACACGTCCCCGCGACGGTACGAAGTTCTGGGTTGATGTGCAGTTACCGCGCGACTGGCGTCCAGGTCAGAAGCTTCCGGGCATTATCTGGTTCTACCCACGCGAGTATTCCACGCTCCAGGACTACGAGCGCTCGCGTTTCAATACGAACATCAATGCGTTTCCAGCCGTGCCGTCGGTGCGACCGCCTTCGGCGCAGTGGATGTTCGTGTCGCAGGGATATGCGTTCATCCAGCCCGACATCCCCATCTACGGGGAGGCCGGCCGCATGAACGACAACTACACGCGGGATCTCCGCGAGGGGCTTGAAGCGGTGCTCAATGCCGTCGTCGACTCGGGCTTCGTCGACCGGGATCGCATGGGCATCGGTGGCCATAGCTATGGCGCCTTCAGCACCGTGAATGCGATGTCGCTCATGCCGAACTTCAAGGCGGGTATCGCCGGCGACGGCATGTACAACCGCACACTCACACCCTTCGGGTTCCAGAGCGAGCGCCGCAACTTCTATCAGGCGCAGGCAACATATCTCGACATGTCGCCCTTCCTGCGCGCCGACAAGATTTCCGGCGCCCTGCTCATGTACCATGGACTCGAAGACCAGAACACCGGCACCGACCCAATCAGTTCCACGCGCATGTTCGCGGCGTTGCAGGGCCTCGGCAAGAACGCAGCCCTGTATATGTATCCCTACGAGGATCACTCCGTGGCGACCTACGCCAGTGACCTCGACATGTGGGCCCGCTGGATCGCGTGGATGGATATCTACGTGAAGAACGCCAAGCCATCGGGACCGGCCGTGGTTCCCTGAACCAACGTGATCGATCGATCATCCCCGATCGATCGTGAAGCATTGAGCCCCTGTGGCACCCCTCAGACGCCGCCGAAGCGACCCACGTCGCCTCGGCGGCGTCTTGTGGTGAGACGGTCGGCATCGTCAGAAACACGACCGGCAACACGTCGCGCCTCGTGGGCCCACCGATTGCACTCCCGCTTCGAGCGGCGAGTACATTGCGGCATGACCGACGCCACCGCACCACTTCCGCATATTCCTGGTTTCCGCTCCGTGCCACGCACGGGTGTCATCTATGTCATGGACCGCGCGCGCGCGTTCGGCTACCGCGCCGGCGCCGAGGGTTGGTGCAACCTGGGGCAGGGACAACCGGAGACCGGAGTCCTGCCAGGAGCGCCCGCCCGCCCCAATGATGTCCGCATTGCCGCGGATGACTACGAGTATGCGCCCGTCGGTGGCATCGACGCACTCCGCAGCGCGGTTGCCAATCTCTACAATGCGCGCTATCGGCAGGGCAAGGCATCGCAGTATGGCCCCGAGAACGTCTGCATCTCCGGAGGCGGACGCTCCTCGCTGACGCGCGTGGTCGCCTCGCTGGGTAATGTGAATCTTGGCCATGTGCTGCCCGACTACACGGCTTACGAAGAGCTACTGGAGATCTTCGGCACCTTCAGTGCCATTCCGTTGCTGCTCGAGCCGGAAAGCGGTTACACACTGTCCGCACGCGACCTGCGCCGCGAAATCATGGGGCGGGGGTTGGGGGCCCTCCTTCTGTCCAATCCCGCCAATCCCACGGGGCGAGTGCTGCGTGGTCGCGCGCTCTCAGCGTGGGTGCAGGAGGCGCGCGATCTGCGCTGCACCCTGATCCTCGACGAGTTCTACTCGCACTATCTCTGGGACGAGGGTCTGATGGAAGGCACCACCGTGAGCGCTGCCGAGTTCGTGGAGGATGTCAATCGCGACCCAGTGGTCATCCTGGATGGCCTGACCAAGGGATGGCGCTGCCCGGGATGGCGACTGAGCTGGATCGTCGGACCGGCCGATGTGATCGAAGCGGCCACCAGTGCGGGGAGTTTCCTGGATGGTGGCGGAAATCGCCCTCTGCAGGAGGCCGCCTGTGCCCTCGTCGAGCCCGCCCATGCACAGCGGGAGGTGGTTGCCATTCATCAGGCCTTCGCCCGCAAGCGGCGCATCCTCATCGACGGATTGCGCACCGCCGGACTGACCGTGGAGCATGAGCCGGAAGGCGGGTTCTATGCCTGGGCCAGCGTCGCGTCCCTGCCAGCGCCCTTCAACGATGGAGAGGCCTTCTTTGAAGCCGCGCTCGCTGAGCGAGTGATCTCCGTGCCGGGCATCTTCTTCGATATCAACCCTGGCAAGCGCCGCGCCGACCACACCTCGCGCTTTCGTCAGTACCTGCGTTTCTCCTTCGGACCGGACGAGGCCATCGTGCGGGAGGCCGTTGGCCGTCTGCAGGAGATGGTGCGGCGGTAGTACGCCGGACGGGTCGCATCGAGCGTGTTCTTGCAATTTATTTAGTGTAGCCTAAAATATGCTTGATGAACATCAAATATTTTATTTTCCTCTCCGCGTATTTTCCGGTTATGGGGTCTGCCCAGACGACCCCATCGGATACGGCACGTCGGGACTCGACGCGTGCCCTCCCGACCATGCAGGTCACGGCAAGCGCGGTGGCGACCGATGCCCGGCGCATCGCGCAGCCTACGGCCCAGTTGAGCGGCGCTCCGTTGCGCAGGAGCCAAGGGGCCTCACTCGGAGAAACCCTCGAACAACTCCCCGGTATCCGATCCCTTTCGATGACCAGTGGCATCGGCAAACCGGTCATTCGTGGTCTGACCAATAACCGCGTCGTCACGCTGGCCAATGGGCAGCGCACCGAGACCCAGCAGTGGGGTCACGACCACTCTCCCAACGTCGAGAGTGCCGACGCCGAACGGCTCGAGGTCGTCAAGGGGCCAGCCAGTGTGCTCTACGGCTCCGATGCGCTGGGCGGCGTCGTCAATGTCGTACGCCGCGCCCTGCCATACGCGGACGGAACCGCCTCCACAGTGCGCGGTCGGCTGTCAACCGCCTGGAACTCCGCCAATCAATCGCCTTCGGCGACGTTGGTCGGCGAAGGCGCCCACGGTGGCCTTGGATGGAGGCTCACCGGTACCGGGCGCCGGGCCAGCAATCTCCGCACACCGAGCGGCATTGTCGCCAACACCGGCAATGTCACGGGCTATCTGGAGAGCGTGGTGGGGTGGCGGGACCGCTCTCATGACACCCAGCTCAGCGCTTCGGTACGTGACGAAGCCATTCGCATCGCAGACAATCCCCGAACGACTCCAGGATACGACGGCCGTCAACGCATTCGAACCCAACGCGTCACGATCGAAAGCAATCTCCGGGGCGCCGAGCACCGCCTCCAAATCCAGGGCGGGTGGGAAGAGAATCGACGCGCGGAGTATGCGAATGCCCGGACGGATGACGTGACCCTTGGTCTCCTGTCACGAACCTTTACCGGGTTCACGAACTGGCACCACACTCCATGGCAGGGGGTGACCGGCGTGGTTGGTGCCGCAATCCAGCACACCACATTCCGCACGTTCGGGCAGCAGACGCTTATCCCCGACTCCCGTGCCGCCACCCTCGGCCTCTATGTCCTCGAGCAACGCACCCTGGGACAGTGGTCGCTCTCAGCCGGCGCAAGACACGACTGGCGC
Source organism: uncultured Gemmatimonas sp. (assembly GCA_964586985.1). Taxonomy (GTDB): domain Bacteria; phylum Gemmatimonadota; class Gemmatimonadetes; order Gemmatimonadales; family Gemmatimonadaceae; genus Gemmatimonas. The sequence goes on from CAZPJX010000111.1 coordinate 6,047, forward strand.
AGACTCACCACGCCTGGTAATGCCGTCCTCGCTCTCACCGCAGCCTCCCGCCATTTCAATGCCCTGACCGGCACCCTGGGTGCCGTCTACCGAGCCGAAGCACCGGTCTCCCTCGCCATCAACGTCGCCCGCGGCTTCCGCGCACCGAGTGCGTCCGACCTCTTTGCCAACGGCTTTCATGAAGGCACCAGAGCGTTCGAAATTGGTCGCGCCGACCTGCGTGTGGAGTCGAGCCTCAATACCGATGTCGGCCTTCGGCTGCGCTCGAGCCGGGCGTCGGGCGAACTCACCGGCTATGTGAATAGCATCCGAGACTACATCTACCTCGCACCGGTTGGGATTCCCGGCATGGCCCTCGACTCACTCCGCGTGGAGCAGGGCCATGCCCGGCTGCTTGGTGCTGAAGCGGCGTTCGCCATCTCGCTCGGCATGAACCTGACCGTTCAGGTGAACGCCGATCTGGTGCACGCCCGCAATACGAGCGACGGTTCTGCCCTTCCCTTCATTCCGCCCTTCCGGGCGACCTCGGCGCTTCGCTGGGACGCGCGGGCTCCCGGACCCAGCCTGTCGCTCTCGGCCGAATGGAATGCGCGACAGACGAGAACGTTTCGCGCTGATTATGCGCCGCCAGCCTGGACTGCGGTACACGCGTCGGCCGGCTTTAGTCGAATGACCGCGAGGGGCCTGGTTCATGTGGACCTGGCCGTTCGGAACCTGTTGGATGCCCGTTACCGGGACTTCATGTCCCGATACAAGGAGTTTGCCGATGCCGCCGGACGGGCGTTCGTCATCCGGTTCTCTGCGGACCTCTAAGCCTCCGCTCCAGGAATGACAGCCGCCATCGGGCACGCTTCCTACGCGACTCAGGTCTGGTGCATATAGGCTTGAAACAACGCAATCATCTCGGGTGGAATGCGTGTAATGCGCCCCGTCTCCCGCGCTAACAGGGTCCACAGGGACCGGCTACGGGCCAGGACGTGATCATCAGCCACCCGCACGATCTCGGTGAGCCGTTCAAAGCGACGTGAGTCGACGGCACCAATCCAGGTGTGCGCCACGATGACGTCGCCCAGGACGGCCTCCCGTCTATAGTCGATCTCGTGCCGGGTGGCCACCCAGCCATATCGCTCCCGCATCTCCTCTGGAGCGCTCACGTTCCAATGCGCCAGCGCCACGTCGTAGATCCAACGCAGATAGACCACGTTGTTCACGTGATCGTTGTCATCGATATCCTCCGGGCGCACGGTGATCGGGAGCTCGAAGACCTGGAGACCGTGTTTGGCGAAGGACATCGTGGGCGCCCGTCGGGCGATGGAGGGTGATGAAGCGGTGGCGCGGCGGCCTGGGGGTTGAGGACTCGCACGCGCGAGGGGAATTTAGCACGATGCGATTTTCATCGGGCCGCGCCTTCCTCGACCAACCGGCGCATGCGGTGACCTTCTTCGGCATGTCCGGGGTGGGCAAGACAACGCTGGCGGGCCTGCTGCAGAAGCAGGACTGGTTCCAGTATTCGGTGGACTATCGGATCGGCACGCGCTACATGGGCGAGCACATCGTCGACAATTTCAAGCGCGAAGCCATGAAGGTGCCGTTCCTACGGCAACTCCTCCGATCGGACTCCATCTACATCCGCTCCAACATCTCCTTCGAGAATCTCAGCCCGCTCTCCACCTACCTCGGCAAGCCAGGACAGGAATCCCTGGGCGGCATCCCCTATGAGGAGTACTGTCGGCGTCAGGCACAGCATCGGCAGGCGGAGATTCGCGCGCTGCTCGACATCCCCGAATTCATCACGCGGGCCCGGGAGATCTACGGCTACACCCATTTCGTCAGTGACTCCGGCGGCAGCCTGTGCGAGGTGGTGGATGTGCTCGATCCCCAAGATCCCGTGCTGCGCTGCCTCGCGGATCATACCATGCTCGTGTATATCCGAGGCACCGCCGAGCATACACGCATGCTGGTGGATCGTTTTCGTCGCCACCCCAAGCCGATGTACTACAATCCGGCCTTTCTCAACACGAAGTGGCGGGAGTACAAGACGCTGCGCGGGATTGCCGATGACGCACGCGTCGATCCCGATGACTTTGCGGTCTGGGGTTTCGAGCAGCTCCTCGCGCATCGCACGCCGTTGTACGAAGCGATCGCCGAGC
>CAZPJX010000111.1:8206-9502 GCA_964586985.1 uncultured Gemmatimonas sp.
TTCCCGCATTGAACACGGAGGCCGCTGTGCTCGAGCACCTCGCGCGCACGATCACCACCGCCGCCGGACGTTTCGAGGGGGCCCCCTGAAGGCATCACCCGCCCGCGCCGAGTCTCCCAGGTCCCGTGCGGGCGATCGACACCCCTCGCGTCTCCGTTCGATCATCGGCGGCTCGATCGGCAATCTGGTGGAGTGGTACGACTGGTACGCGTATTCGGCATTTGCCCTCTACTTCGCCCCCAGCTTCTTCCCGCCGGCCAATCAGACGGTCCAGTTGCTCAATGCCGCGGCCGTGTTCGCGGTGGGGTTCTTCATGCGCCCCCTGGGCGGCTGGGTCATGGGTCGGTATGCGGATCGGCGCGGCCGACGTGCAGCCCTCACGCTATCGGTGCTGCTGATGTGCGGTGGCTCGCTGCTCATCGCCATCACGCCCAGTTTTCAGCGCATCGGCCTGCTGGCACCGGCCGTGTTGGTGCTGGCGCGCCTGCTGCAGGGGCTCAGTGTTGGTGGCGAGTATGGCGCGAGCGCGACCTACCTGAGTGAGATGGCCGGCCAGCGTCACCGGGGTTTCTGGTCGAGCTTCCAGTATGTGACGTTGATCGCAGGGCAACTCCTTGCACTTACCGTACTGCTGGTACTGCAGCGCGTGCTCACGCACGAGGAACTGCAGCAATGGGGCTGGCGCATCCCGTTCGTCATCGGGGCATGCTGCGCCGTGGTGGCCATCGTCATGCGCCGTTCCCTCGAAGAAACCGAGGATTACCAACGGGAGGTGGCCACACGCCCCCAGGGTTCAACTGCAGCCACCCTTCGGGGGCTGCTGCTACATCCGCGTGCCGTCTTCACGGTGGTGGGCCTCACCGCCGGTGGCACCGTGGCGTTTTATACGTTTACAACCTATGCGCAGAAGTTTCTGGTGAATACGGTGGGCTTCACGGCCCAGCAGGCGACGTTCATCAACGCCGTCACCCTCATCGCATACATGCTGCTGCAGCCCGTGGTCGGCGCACTTTCCGATCGCATCGGGCGCAGGCCCGTGCTCACCACCTTCGCCGTGCTCGGGACCTTCGGCACTGTTCCTCTGCTCAGAGCACTGGAGCACAGCACGTCCATATCGGGTGCCATCGGGCTGCTCCTGCTGGCCCTCTCGGCGATCAGCGGTTACACGGCCATCAATGCCGTGGTGAAAGCAGAACTCTTTCCCACGGGAATTCGCGCATTGGGCGTCGGCCTGCCGTATGCCATCACGGTCTCCCTGTTCGGCGGCACGGCAGAGTATGTCGCACTCTGGTTCAA
>CAZPJX010000112.1:0-9381 GCA_964586985.1 uncultured Gemmatimonas sp.
GAACAGCGTTTCGTAACTATTGGAATGGATTTTCTTAGCCGTGCACTTGTTGTTCCGCGTCTCTTCCAGACCGAGATCTACAGCAAGCGGCTCATGGAGATGCATTTCTGGCTCGGCTCCATCGGTATCGTGCTGTACGTCGTGGCCATCTACAGCGCCGGTGTCACACAGGGGCTGATGTGGCGGGCCTTCGACGAGACGGGGCGACTGGCCTACCCCGATTTCGTGGAAACCGTGCTCAAGCTGATGCCGATGTACTGGATGCGCGTCATTGGCGGCACGTTCTACATCGCCGGCATGGTCGTCTTCGGCATCAACATTCTCAAGACCTGGGCGAAGCGCCCGGTGCAGTACGACGTGCCGGTGGTCGAGGCCGCACCGCTCGCCCCGCGCTATGTGCCCGAGCATCCCGTCATTCCGGCGGCAGGGCTCTGGGCGCGGTTCAACCAGGTCGAGTGGCATCGTGCATGGGAGCGCGCGCCGATGCTGTTCACGGCGCTCACGATTCTCGCGGTGGTCGTGGCCTCGCTCTTCGAGATCCTGCCCACGTTCCTCATCAAGTCGAACGTGCCTACGATCGCGTCCGTGAAGCCCTATACACCGCTCGAGCTGGCCGGCCGCGACATCTACATCGCTGAAGGCTGCGTCAACTGCCACTCGCAGATGATCCGCCCCTTCCGCTACGAGACCGAACGGTTCGGCGACTATTCGAAGCCGGGTGAATCGGTGTTTGAGCATCCCTTCCTCTGGGGCTCACGCCGCATCGGCCCGGATCTCGCGCGCGAAGGCGGCAAGTATCCCGACCTCTGGCACGTTCGCCACTTCGAGGATCCTCGGGCGGTGACGGCCAAGTCCATCATGCCGGCCTATCCGCACTTCTCTACCACCCCGCTCGATTTCGATGGCATCCAGCAGCGGGTGGATGCCATGGCCATGATCGGGGTGCCCTACGGAGATGCCATCAACAAGGCACCCGCCATGGCACGCGAGCAGGCGAAGAGCATCGCTGCCGCCATCGTGGAGCAGGGTGGTCCGGCGGGTCTTGAGGACAAGCAGATGGTCGCTATCGTGGCCTACATGCAGCGCCTGGGACGCGACATCAGGGTCACCGCGACGCCCAGTAGTGCGCCGACGGTGGGTACGGCACCCGCGGTCCCAGCGGCGGCGCCAGGAGCACAGCACTGATGAAACTCTCCGACATCATGTCGCACGCGGGTCTCTCGTTCTATACCGAGGTCGCGCTGGTACTGTTTGTCGCCGCCTTCATCGCCATTGCTGTCCGCACCTGGTGGCCATCCCGTCGCCGAGAGCTGGATACTGCGGCCCACCTGCCCTTCGATGAAGGCACCGTCGTTTCCCATTCGCGCCCGAAGGAGCATTGAGTCATGGCTGATTCACCGAAGCGGGACACCACGCCCGATCCGAAAGGCCGCTACGAGGATCGTATCATCGAGCACAGCTACGATGGGATTCAGGAGTATGACAATCCCATGCCGCGCTGGTGGCTGACCACGTTCGGCCTCACGATCGTTTTTTCAGTGTTGTATGTGATCAACATCGGACCCATCGGGGCCGGCAAGGGCTGGATCGCGGACTACGAAGCGGATATGAAGGCCTTTGCGGCGGCACATCCGGCACCCAGTAGCAGTGATGTGTCCGAAAGTGCCCTGGCGGCGCTCGTCAGTGACCAGCAGGCGCTGGCTACCGGCAAGACGACCTACGATGCCTACTGCGCGTCGTGCCACGTGGCAGACGGGGGCGGCCTCATCGGACCGAACCTCGTCGACAACTACTGGTTGCATGGCGGCAAGATCACCGACATCTACAAGACGGTGGTGGATGGCGTGCTGGCGAAGGGTATGCCCCCCTGGGGCAAGTCGCTCAAGCCCGAGCAATTGACGGCGGTTGTGGCGTACGTCGTTTCAATACATGGGTCGACACCCAAGAATCCCAAGGCGCCACAAGGAGATCTCGTCACTCCGTGAGCGGACAGGATGCACCACAGAAGGTGGGGGGGAGAGTCCTCCCCACCTTGAATGAAGATGGAAGTCGTCGCTGGATCCGTCCGAAGCCATCATACGGCGCCTGGTGGCATCGGCGCCGAGTGATGGCTTATGCGTTGATGGCCATCTTCTTCCTGGCGCCCCACCTGCGCCTGTTCGGCAAGCCGGTGTTCCTCATGGATCTCCCGCGCCGACAGTTCACCCTGATGGGTTTCACCTTCCTCCCCACGGATACCCTGCTGTTCATGTTCGTGCTGGGTGCCGTCGTGGTGGGCATATTCCTGGTCACCGCACTCTGGGGACGCGCGTGGTGCGGATGGGCCTGCCCCCAAACCGTGTACCTGGAATTCCTCTTTCGGCCTATCGGACGCTGGTTCGATGGCGGGTATACGGGCGCGCGCAATCTCGACAAGCAGGGCGCATGGTTCACACCGCGACGGCTTGCGAAGTACACCACCTTCTTCGTGCTGTCCCTGTTCGTCTCCCACACCTTCCTCGCGTTCTTCGTGGGAACCGATCAGCTCTATCAATGGATGCTGAGTTCGCCCGCCGCGCACCCGACGGCCTTTGCATTCGTCGTGATCTTCACTGGCATCGTCTGGTTCAACTTCACCTATTTTCGTGAACAGACCTGCCTCATTGTCTGCCCCTATGGCCGCTGGCAGGCCGCGCTGATCGATCGGCAGTCCACGATCGTGGCCTACGACTACGTGCGTGGCGAACCCCGTGCGCACAACACCAAGGATCGCAGTCCCGACGCAGGGGATTGCATCGACTGCGGGGCCTGCGTGCAGACCTGCCCCACCGGTATCGATATCCGGAACGGCCTGCAGATGGAATGCGTGCACTGCACCCAGTGCATCGACGCATGCGACGACATCATGCGCAAGGTGAACAAGCCCACGGGCCTCATCCGCTATTCCTCCCAGGACGAGATCGCCGGCAAACCCAAGCAACTCATCCGGGCACGGACGGTGCTATATCCGATCGTGCTCGCCGTGCTGCTCGGTGGACTGGCATTGGCCCTCATCCTCAAGGCCCCCGCCGACCTCACGGTGCTTCGTGGACTCGATGCCCCATTCTCCACCGAAAGCGATGGGCGAATCTCCAACCAGATTCGTATCAAGCTGACGAACCGGCGGAGTGACGCGACATCCTACACGATCACGGTGGGCGGACTCGAGCAAACCGGGTTGCCGCCCGAGGAGATCACCGTCGTAGCCCCGGAGAATCCCCTGCGCATCGACGGGGGAGCAACTCGGACCACGAGCATCTTCGTGCTGATTCCCGCCCATGCCTTCACCAATGGCGAGCGATGGGTCACGATTTCCGTGCGTGATCCTCAAGGCTATCAGGAATCCGTGAAGTACCGGCTCCTGGGCCCAAGCGGCCCATCCAACGGTGCACCAAAGGGAGACACACCGTGAAGCCGGGCATGGGTTGGCCCATCGCAGTCGGGGTCATTCTCGGGGCCACGGTCGTCGGCAACATCGCCGTCATGCGCATCGCGAACGACGATCCGTCGTTCGCCGTGGAACCGGACTATTACGCGAAGGCCGTGGCCTTCGATTCCACGATGGCGCAGGAACGTCGGAACCTGGATCTGGGCTGGGGGGTGGAGACATCCCTTGACCCACTCGTGACGGGAAGTCCAACGCTGCTCACGGTCCGCCTCAAGGATCGCGATGCCGGACCGCTCATCGGTGCATCCGTCTCGATCGTGGCACGCTTCAACGCCCGCGCCAACGACACCTTGACCGCGACGCTTCCCGAGATCTCTCCGGGAACCTACCGCTCGGCTTTATCGATCACGACCCCCGGCGAATGGGAAATCCGCGTCGACGCACGCCATGGGGATTCCCGTCATCCCGAGGCTGTCGCACCAGCCCTGTATTCGGTGAGGATGCGTGTCACGGCCGTGCGAGCGCCCTGAAGGTCAGCGCCGATCGCGAGTGACACATGTCTCCACTGAGTCCCTCCACGGAGTTCCTCCGGTGATCGCCTTCTGCGATCGGCAAACGTGACCAGGGCCATCGCTCTGCACGGCGTGCGTGACGTCGCATGATCGGTACCGCCGCGGGTATCCTGATGGCCAGCCTCGTCGGTAGTGTTCACTGCGCGGGCATGTGTGGCGGTTTCGTGTGTTTCTACACGGGAACGGGTAACGCCGCGTCGCCCGCACCATCACTACTCCACGCCCACGCGCTGTACAACGTGGGGCGCCTGGTTTCCTATCTCCTGCTGGGCGCGGTCGCTGGGGTGGTGGGCTCCCAGGTCTCGCACCTCGGCGCACTCGCCGGCGTCCAGCAGGGCGCCACCATCGTGGCGGGCGTCCTCATGGTCGCTTGGGCGGTGAGCACCCTGGCCGCTCAACGCGGGGTCTCCTTTGGGGCACACCGCGCGCCCGCCGTCTGGCAACGAACGCTCGGACGCGCGCTGCAGATGGTGCGCGGTCAACCCGTCGCCATCCGTGCGCTCCTCACCGGTCTGCTCACCACACTCCTGCCATGCGGGTGGTTGTACGTGTTCGTGGCGGCCGCAGGCGGTACGGGGAATGTCCTCACGGCCATGGGTCTGATGGCCGTCTTCTGGCTGGGTACTGTTCCGGCACTCGTGGCGGTGGGGCTTGGCGCGCAGACCGCGCTGGCACCGATCCGGCACCGGCTCCCCATGCTGAGCGCCGTTGTCGTCCTCGTGATGGGTTTGTGGTCGCTGTCGGGCCACCTGCGTGCCGTCCATGTCCACTGATGCCCTGCGCCTCTCCGAAACGGAGCGCTCCGCCGCGGCCGTAGTGCCCTGCGCGCACTGCGCATCGGCAGTACCGCCCGGACTTCAGCAGGACGGCGCCGAACGACAGTTCTGCTGCGCGGGATGTCACACCGCCTTTGCCATCCTGCATGAACACGGCCTCGATCACTACTACGAGTTCCGGCAGCGACGTGAGGCGCCCGTGCGGGCCTCGGGGCGGACCTACGAAGAATTTGATCACCCCACCTTTGCCCAACTCTACGTGCAGGCGCAACCAGGCGGATTGGCGCGCACTGAGTTGTATCTCGAAGGCGTGCACTGCGCCTCGTGTGTCTGGCTTGTGGAACGAGTTCCACTGGTGCAGGCGGGCGTGCTGCGCGCGGAGCTCGATGTGCGCCGTGCCTTGGCGGTCATCGAATGGGCCCCGACCGCGGTTTCGCTGTCTGCCATCGCACGAGCACTCGACACGCTGGGCTATCCGCCGCATCCGTTCCGCGGGGTGGCACGTGCGGACATGCGTCGACGCGAAGACCGTGCGATGCTCGTGCGCATCGGTATCGCCGGGGCGATCGCGATCAACATGATGCTGGCAGCGCTCGCGCTCTACGCCGGTGAACTCAACGGCATGGACGCCACGTTCACGCACTTCTTCCGGTGGGTGAGTTTCGCCTTGATGGTGCCGGCCTTCGTCTGGCCGGGCCGGATATTCTTCACCGGTGCCTGGGCGTCCCTGCGCACGAAGTCGCTGCACATGGATGTGCCAATCGCCATCGCACTGGCAGCGGGGTTGGTCCGTGGCGCGATCAACACCGTCGTCGGCACCGGTCCGATTTACTTCGATGGTCTGGCACTGCTCATCTTCGCCCTCCTGGTAGGTCGCTTCCTGCAGCAGCGCGGTCAGCGCCTGGCGACCGATTCGGCGGAGCTCCTCCACGCCATCGCGCCGAATACGGCCCGGATCATCGAGCAGGAGACCATCCGCGAGATCCCCAGTGAGGCGCTGCTCCCGGGCATGGTGCTCGATGTACGGACCGGTGACACGTTTGCGGCAGACGGCATCGTCGTGCGTGGACGCTCCACCGTAAATGCCGCGTTGCTGACCGGTGAGTCGCAGCCCAGATCAGTGCGGGAAGGCGAGACGGTCTTCGCCGGTACCCTGAATGTGGAAGCACCGCTCCAGGTCCGGGTGGAACAGGCGGGAGAATCGAGCCGCATCGCCAAGCTGTTGCACCAGGTCGAGGAAGGCAGTCGCCGACGGGCACCGATCGTGCAGACTGCCAACCGTCTGGCGGGGATCTTCACCACTGCGGTGTTGCTGCTCGCCGCAGCGACCTTCGGCATCAAGTCCGCAGGTATGCAGCCGCATGCACTCGATGACGCGATCGCCTTGCTGATCGTGACCTGTCCCTGCGCCCTGGCGCTCGCCACCCCGCTGGCCATTACCGTGGCCGTTGGGCGTGCCGCGGGCAATGGCATGCTGATCAAGGGCGGGGATGCGCTCGAACTCCTGGCGACTCCCGGAACCCTGGTGTTCGACAAGACGGGAACGGTCACCGAGGGGCGTACCGCGCTGATCCACTGGATCGGCCCCGAGTGGGTCAAACCCCTGGTGCTGGCGCTGGAGGCCGGTTCCTCGCACCCCCTGGCCGAGGGATTCCGAAGAGCGTGGACAGACCTCGCGCTGCCGAAGGTGGAAGATGCACACCATGTGCTGGGCGGCGGTCTCGAGGGTGTGGTCGGCGGGCATCAGGTGCGGGTGGGCTCACCACGATTCGTCGCGGAGCGGTCAACATCCGTTGCCCAGGATGTGTCGCTTGCCCTGCAGTCGCATCAGGACATTGGCAGCAGGCTCACCCCGGTGCACGTGTGTGTGGATGGCGTACTGGTCGCCGTGGCAGGCATGGGTGATCGGGTGCGCGATGATGCGCTCGCCTCGCTGCAGCGACTGCGGGCGAGTGGCTGGCGCACGGTGCTGCTCAGTGGCGATGCGGTCGATGTCGTCCGCACGGTGGGGGCGGCTCTGGGATTTGCCGAGCACGACGCCATCGGCGGAGCCTCTCCAGAGGACAAGCTGGCGTTCATCGAGCGTGCCAGAACGCAGGGTCGGGTCGTGATGGTGGGGGACGGCGTGAACGATGCCGCCGCCATCGCCGCGGCGAACGTGGGCATCGGTGTGCACGGCGGCGCGGAAGCCTGTCTGGCCACGGCCGATGTGTATCTCACGCGGGCCGGGCTTACCCCATTGGTGGAACTCATCGACGGCTCCAGGCGTACCCTCCACGTGATCCGCCGCAACATTGCGCTCTCGATCGCCTATAACATCGTCGGCGCGTCAATGGCGATGCTTGGCATGCTCACCCCGCTGATCGCGGCGATTCTCATGCCACTCAGTTCAATCACGGTGGTCCTCGGATCGTGGCATGGCCATACCTTTCCGAAGCGGGAGCTGCACGCCGACCGATCACCAGGCGACGCCAACCGCATTCCGCCTACGCTGGAGGCCACGGCATGAGCGTCGTGTTTCTCGTACTTCCACTCGCCTTGATCATCGTGGCCGGCGCGGTCGTGGCGTTCGTCTGGAGTGCACGGAGCGGGCAGTTTGACGATCTGGACACACCGGCCATTCGGGTCCTACACGACGAGAGTACACGGACCACCTCGCGAAAGCCGGCCCCGGTGCCGCCGAAAGACCATCCAGGGGGTTAGGTGGACACCTGAGCGGCGCCGGATAGGCTCCTCTGCGAAAAGCAGCCTCGGTAAACAGGTCCGGTGGTCCGGGCACACCTCTTGTCCGATGCACGGTCCGGGCCGACATTCCGGACATGACTCCTGCTTTCCCTTCGCGTTCCCCGTCGGAGTACGACGGGCACGAACGCCGCCGCAATCCTCGCCTGCGCGAACTCGTCGATGAGATGCTGGCCTCGATTCGCGTCGCTGCGAATCAGGATTTCTGGACGCCCGAAGAGCGCCAGCGCTGTGAAGCCGACATGCTGCGCATCATGGCCAGCGTGCGCACCAAGGCTTTCGAGGAGCATTCGAAATCCTGAGTGGAGGCGCCGGCCTGTTCGGAACAGGCCAGGCGCACAGTCTCGGTTTCCCGGCCGTCGCCTATTCGAAGGAGAGTTGCGTCACGCCGTCAGCATGTCTGACACGCAGCATCTGATCGCGGCCTTCCCGATCGGCGTGAAGTTCCACCTCCTCATGCTGACGGACCTGATGTGAAAGGTGTCCGGCCTCCGCGTCACCGAACATGAGGACAATCCGTCCGTCGGGGCCGTCGGGACTGGCCCCGGAAAAGACCAGGTGTCGTCCGATCGGATGCACGCCAATATCGCTGCGGTGCACTTCCACCGCGCACTCCCGCCCGGCGTTGCGGGCCGAGAACGCCGCCAGCTCGGCATTGAGCTGCTCAGGGGCGAGCACGCGGGTTTGCTGCTGATGTGCCAGGGCCTGTGCACGCGCAAGTGCGAGCGTCCGTGCACTGCCCGGCACGCACAGCACCGAACAGGGCGCCGTCCGCACCAGTTGCGCCGTCACGCTCCCAAGCATCATCCGTTTGAAAAAGCCGTACCCATGCGTGGCCGTCACCACGACGTCGGCTTGAACCGCTGCCAGATGCTCCACCAGGCGCGTGCTGGCATTGCCATCGAGCAGGAGCGTATCGAAGGTGAGACCCGGACGCCGAAGCTGCCCGACAAGCGTCGAGAAGGCCTTCGTGGCCTCCCGTCGATATTCGTCGGAGAACTCCCGGAGCACCTGCGCGTTACCTCCAAAGGGCGGCGCCACGTGCACGAGCTGTATCCACGCGTCGGGCGCCACGAAGTCCAGCGCCACCCGTGCCGCATAGACGCTGAACACACTGAAATCGGCGGCGATCACCACACGCTTCGGCAACGCCTCCAGTTCACTGCTCACCGCAAAGACCGGGGTGTTGCCAAGCTGCAGCAACCGCAGCACCGATTCCCCACCGAGCAGGCGATCCAGCAAGTCATGTCGGCCACGCCCGACGATGATCCCGCGTGCCTCCGTTTCCTTGGCTTGATGCACGATCTCCCGTACGGGATCGCCGGACCGAATGGTCACCGGCCACAGCGTATCGGAAGCAAGACGTGCCATCTGCTCCTGCACGGAGTCCTGCCGACCGGACATCAACGCGTCGACCGGCGGTGGCGGCGACATTGCGTCGATGACGTAGGTGGGCATCACGTTCGGTGCCATCGCGCTGATGACCTGCACGGGTGTGCCCATGGAAATCGAGAGAGCACGCGCCATCGGGAAGGCGGCATCGGACGCCTGCGACCCATCGCTGGCCAGGAGCAGGGGGCCACGCGGCGAGACCACTGGCTCGAACGTGGAGAGAAACTCTCCGATACGTGGTACGGTTGAACCCATCGTGACCTCCAGAATCTGACACTATGGCAAGAGGGGTCCCGGCAATCCGCTGCCGCCAGGCTTCCCAATCCAGGTGCGTCGGTGCCGCACCACCAGCGCGACCGACGGTACCACGAATAACTAGGAGGGCCGCCGTCTCTCGGTCGTGAAGCGCGCCAGAGGTGACGCGGGCATCTCACCCGTAATGCGCAGCGTATCCTCCTGATGCGTCTCCGAGCGTTCGTCCGCAGGGATGATG
>CAZPJX010000113.1:0-9291 GCA_964586985.1 uncultured Gemmatimonas sp.
CGACACTGCTTCCCGTGTATTTCGCCGTGGTTCCGCTCGGCGTTCCCCCTGATCACGCACTCTTACACTCATGTCCGTAACCGGATTCGATCGTCGCAACGGTGTCCTGCACGCTTCCGGCGTGCCGTTGCCCGCGATCGCGGCTGCCGTCGAGACCCCGGCCTACGTGTATTGTGCCGAGACCATCCGCGCGCGCTACCAGCGGCTTGCGACGGCGCTCGAAGGCACGCCCCACCGCATTCATTTCGCGGTGAAGGCCAACTCTTCGCGGGCGGTTCTGGGAATGCTGCGGGAACTGGGCGCGGGTGTAGACATCGTGTCGGGCGGTGAGCTCTTTCGGGCGCGAGCGGCGGGTTTCGACGGACGCGATGTGGTCTTCAGCGGCGTGGGCAAGTCGCTGCAGGAGATCGCTCAGGCGCTCGACGAAGGGGTGCTGCTGATCAACGTCGAGTCGGAGGCCGAGCTCCTGGCCATCGGGGCCGTGGCGGCACGAAAGGGCATTGTTGCACCGATTGGGCTCCGCGTGAACCCCGAGGTCACCGTCGATACGCCGCATGCGTATATCAAGACGGGCGAGAAGGGGCAGAAGTTCGGAATCCCGGTTGAGGATATCGCCCGTCTCGTGGCTCATCTCCGTGATATGCCATATCTGGCACTGCGGGGGATGGGCATGCATCTCGGATCGCAGATCAGCAATGCGGATCCGTTGCGCGATGCCCTCCCTCGTCTGCTGTCGGCCGTGGAACTGGCTCGTGCAGCGGGCCACGAGCTGCGCTACCTCGATGTCGGAGGAGGGCTCTCGGTGCCGTACGAGCCCAGCGAGGTCGAGGCCGATGTCGACGACTATGCCGAACGTGTTCGGGCGGCAGGCCGAGACAGCGGTCTCACCGTTTTGCTCGAACCGGGTCGCTACATTGTGGCCGAATCGGGAGTGCTCCTCACCCGGGTGCTGTATCGCAAGCTCTCCGCAGGAAAGCATTTCGTGGTGACCGATGCGGGCATGAACGATCTGATTCGGCCTGCGTTGTATGAAGCCTATCATGCCATCGAAGCGGTGGTGGATGTCCCGGATCGGATCGCGGCTGATGTTGTTGGCCCCATTTGCGAGTCCGGTGATTTCTTCGCCAAGCAGCGTACGCTCCCCGATGTGCTGACAGACGATCTGCTGGCCATTCGTACGGCCGGGGCCTACGGCTATACGATGGCATCGAACTACAACTCCCGCGCGCGACCGGTGGAAGTGCTCGCGGAGAACGGACAGTTCGCCATCATCACGGACCGCGAGCGCTACGAAGATCTCGTGCGACTTGAACGTGCTCATCTCCAATGGAGAACCAGCTGATGCGTATCGGCCTGTTGTCGGATACCCACGATCGTGTGCCTGCCGTTCGTGCCTTGCTGGAGCAAATGGTGCAGGGCGGGGTGTCGATCGTCATGCATGCTGGCGACTATTGCTCGCCGTTTACGCTCCAGCCGTTTCAGGACCTGTCGCTGCCACTACTCGGCGTGTTTGGTCGCAATGACGGGGATCGGGATGCGCTGGTGGCGGCGGCCAACACCGGTTTCGGCGCGGCAGAGCTGTTTGAGTCACCGCATTCCTTCGACCTTGGCGGCAAGTCGGTGCTGCTCATTCACGACCTCGCCGATGTGCATCAGCGCTCCATCGACGGTCATGAGGTGATCGTGCATGGGTTCACGCACGTGCCGGAGATGAAGACGCGGGGCGAGTCGCTGTTGGTCAATCCCGGCGAAGGCTGTGGCTGGTTGCATGGGGCGCCGACTGGCGCAATCCTCGATCTCGAGACCAAGGCGGTGGAGTTCCTCAAGCTCACCGGACCGGAGTGGAAGTACTGATGACGAGTCGCATTCTCATCCTCGATTGTGGTTCGCAGTTCACCCAACTGATTGCTCGGCGGGTCCGCGAGGCGCGGGTCTACTCGGAGATCCATCCGCCCACCAGAACCCTGGAATGGATCCGCGCGTGGAATCCCACAGGCATCATCCTGTCTGGCGGACCGAGTTCGGTGACCGATATCGGCGCGCCGACCGTGTCGCGGGAGCTCCTGGATATTGCGCCTGTTCTTGGGGTGTGCTACGGCATGCAGCTCATCGCGCATCTCGAAGGCGGCGCGGTAGTTGGCAGTGGAAGGCGGGAGTATGGCCGCGCCGAGGTAATGGTGGATGAGCCCTCGGGTCTCTTTGCCGGATTCGAGCAGGCTGAGCGAACAGTGGCGTGGATGAGCCATGGTGATCATGTCGAACAGGTTCCGCCGGGATACGTGGCGACAGCGCACAGCGGCGAGACCTGTGCCGGATTCCGGCACACCACGAAGCCCATTCATGCGGTGCAGTTCCACGCCGAGGTGCATCACACGGCGCGCGGTGCAGAGATCATCGAGAACTTCCTGTTTGGCATCTGCCGCTGCACCCCCGACTGGACGCCCGGCCATTTCGTCGATCAGGAAGTGCGGAAGATTCGCGATCTGGTGGGTGACCGTCAGGTCATCTGCGGGTTGTCGGGGGGCGTCGATTCCAGCGTGGCGGCAGCGCTGGTACATCGGGCCATCGGAGATCAGCTCACCTGCATCTTCGTCGATACGGGTCTCCTGCGACTTCACGAACGCGAGCAGGTCGAGCGCACCTTCCGGGCGCATCTCGGTATCCGGCTCATCACGGTGCGGGCAGAGGAGCGATTCCTGAGCGCATTGGCTGGCGAAGGTGACCCCGAGAAGAAGCGCAAGCTCATTGGACATACCTTCATCGACGTGTTCGAAGATGCGTCGGCCGACGCCGGGAAGCATGCGGAGTTTCTGGTGCAGGGCACGCTCTATCCCGACGTGATTGAATCGGTGAGCGCCACGGGTGGACCGTCCGCGACCATCAAGACGCATCACAACGTTGGGGGCCTCAAGCCGGACATGAAGTTCCGTCTCATCGAGCCTTTGCGTGAACTGTTCAAGGATGAAGTTCGCAACGTGGGGCGCGAGCTCGGACTGCCGGAGGAGATGGTCGGCCGCCACCCATTTCCGGGGCCTGGCCTGGCCATTCGGGTGTTGGGCGAAGTCACACCTCGCGCGTTGGACGTGCTGCGCCGTGCCGATGCGATCTATCTCGAGGAGATTCGCGCCGCAGGCCTGTATCCCGACATCTGGCAGGCGTTTGCCGTGTTCCTGCCCATTCGGTCCGTGGGCGTAATGGGGGATGGCCGCACGTATGAGAACGTTGTGGCGCTGCGAGCGGTGACCAGCACGGATGGCATGACGGCGGACTGGTTTCCGTTTCCGCATGATGTCCTCGCGCGCATCTCCAATCGCATCATCAACGAAGTCGATGGGGTGAACCGGGTGGTGTACGACGTGAGCTCGAAGCCGCCGGCGACCATCGAGTGGGAGTGATTGTGCGGCCGGGCGGCGCTCGGCCCAATCACCTCGACCTCCACGACGCAGATGCCCTGCGCCAGTTGTCGCAAGGTCAGCGTATCAGCTCCCCGGCGGGCCGCCGTCGCTCCGGGAGGGCTGATACCCGTCGTTCAGGGTGCGAAGGAACGCGATCATGTCCCGTGCCTCCGCATCGGTAAATGCCGGCGCCTGACCCCGCTTCCGATCGAAGGGTGGATCAACATTGAGGTTGCCCCAGTATTGGCGCGGCAGGTCATCGTACATGCGGACCGCGCCGCGCTGGTCGACCGGGTAGAACAATCGTGGCTCGGTGTCGCGACGCGCGTAGAAGCGGAGCACTTCTTCGAGCGTGGTGAAGACTCCGTTGTGAAAGAACACCTTGCGGCGCGCGACATTGCGCAGCGTGGGGGTCTTGAACGCACCACAGTACTCCGGCCGGTCTGCGAGATCGGTGCGCAGCGGGCCACAAAGACCGAGATCGTAGTACGTCGAATCGCCATTGATGGGTATGCGCCGGTTGCGCGGCACGCCGATGGCGATGAACCCGCGATCGGTGAACTGCGGAAACCCGTCGCGCTGCCGCGCACTGGGGTGACATGAGGCACAATTCCCCTTCGCCGGATCATTGAAGATCGCGAGTCCGCGAAGCTCCTGTGGGCTCAGGGCGACGGTCCCGCGAAGGAAGCCGTCATACTTGCTGGAGTACGGGTAGAACTCTTCGGGGCTCTGCTGAAAGGCGTCGAGCGTTGCCACCAGGGCCTGCCATGCGCTCAGGGTATCGTCAAAGATCCGCGCTCCAAATGCCGTACGAAACGCACCCGCTGCGGCCGACGCACGCAGGCGGTTGACCGCGGCAGCGCGACTGGCATTGGCCATCTCCAACGGGGACAGCAGGGGCAATCCCGCCTGTTCTCTCAGCGATTCCGCGCGCCCATCCCACATGAATCCCCCAGCGGCGCCCTGATCCTCGCTATCGTCGCCGTCATCTTCCCGAAAATGCTCCGTGAAGGGCGGCGTATCCTGTGCGTATGTCAGACCTGGCACCGCTCGCACGCCGGACGCCGTGCCATCGCTGCCGCCGACCTGCACGGACAGCGCGTTCGGCGAGGCCCATCCGTAGGCCGGATCGTGGCAGCTGGCGCAGGATTGCCTGCGCGAGGCCGACATGGTGGCATCGAAAAAGACCTGTCGGCCCAACGCTACCAGCGTGTCGGCCCTTGGCATGACGACGGGTGTCGTTCGCGCCATCGAAGTGGACTCAGGATCGGCGCCTCGAGTATCACATGCCCACAGGCTCAGCAGCGCCAGGGTGCTCGCCGCCACGCGCCGCAGCAGGCCCGATGGCGGCGGGCCCCACCGCGGCCCTGCAGAGTGCACGGGCGAGCATCGCCCTATATTGTGCGCAGAGGCGTGAACCGGATGGTGTGAGGAGATCAGCATGATGACATCACGAATGTCGGTAGGTCGGTTGAGCATCGTCGCCATAGGCGCTTTTCTGCTGGGGTCCTGTCGCCCAACATCGAGTCAAGGTCCGGCCAAGCCCTCGGCGGCGACGATCCGGGCGTTGCGGCAGAACGTGAAGCACATTGTGGTGATCTACGCCGAGAACCGCTCGTTCGACAACCTCTATGGGCACTTCCCGGGTGCCAACGGCCTGCGTCGGGTGACGGATGCGTCGGGAAGGCCCACGTCTGCCTATGTCCCGCAGAAGGACCGCGATGGCGTTACCGTGCTTCCCACGCTCCCCAAGACCTGGACCGGCGTCACGCAGCGCGGCGTCACTCCCGTTGTCACCGAAGCGCAGAGTGCTGGTCTGCCCAATGCACCGTTCGGTGTGGAGACGGCGTTCCGCGAGCGCGCGAATGCCACCCTGACTACAGGCACCGTCACTCGGGATCTGGCGCATCGGTTCTATGAGAACCAGATGCAGATCAATGGGGGCCGGAATGATGGCTTTGCCGCTTGGAGCGACGCGGGCGGTCTGGCCATGGGTCATTTCGACTACTCGCAGTCGGCGATGCACAAGTTGGCCAGGGAGTTCGTTCTCGCCGACAATTTCTTTCAGGGCGCCTTCGGTGGCTCCTTCCTCAACCATCAGTACCTCATCTGCGCCTGTGCCCCGGTGTATCCGGATGCCACGAATTCACCGGCCAAGGGCAGCATCACGCAGCTCGTACGGAATACGGATGGGTCGTATCGGCCCATGCTCGCCGTCACCGACCGCAGTCCGGCTTCAGCCCTCGAGGGTCGCCCCGTTTTTGTGAATAGCGGGAATCTCACACCCGAGAACTACTTCGGAGACGGAAAGTACTATGCGGTGAATACCATGCAGCCCGCCTACCAGCCGAGTGGGGTGCCCCCGGCGAAGGGTGGAAATCCGGCCTACGCCGATCCCACGCGAGCTCCCACGCTGCCGGCGCAGACGGAGGAAACCATCGGCGACCTGCTGAGCGCCAAGGGCTTGAGTTGGGCGTGGTATGGCGGCGCCTGGAATGCGGCCTTGGCCGATGCCCCGCATGAGTTGGCGGCCCGACGCGTGATTTACCGTACTAACAGCAATGGCGTCTCCACGCCCGCGGAACTCGACTTCCAGGCGCATCACCAGCCTTTCAACTACTACGCCGCCTTCGATCCGGCGACAAATGCCGCCGCGCGCGCACGCCATCTGAAGGATTATGACGATCTGCTGAAGGACGCTGCAGCGGGGACGCTACCGGCTGTCACCTTCTATAAGCCGGAGGGGCTGTATAATCAGCACGAGGGCTATACGGACATCGACCAAGGGGATGCGCGCATGGCGGAGCTCGTGGCCAAGCTGCGCGCGGGGCCACAGTGGAAGAACATGGTGATCGTTGTGACCTACGATGAGTTCGGCGGCGTATGGGACCACGTCGCGCCCCCCAAGGCGGACCTGCTGGGACCGGGCACACGCATTCCCGCCATCATCATCTCACCCTTCGCTCGGGCCGGCACGGTGGATCATACCCAGTATGACACCGGCTCGGTGCTGCGTCTCATCACCAATACCTTCGACCTCCCTTCGTTGCGCGGCCTTGTGCAGCGGGATTCGGCGCTCCTCCGAAACGGTGGACGGGCCATGGGTGACCTCACCAACGCGTTGACGTTCCGAAATTGATGGCGTGGGCCGCCGTTCCCCTGGCTACGTCGTCACCGGACTCGGGCCAGGAGGTACGGTGGCGCATGGCATCTCCCCTTCACGCCAGCGAGAGGGATGTGCTGGGATCCGGGTTGCGCCGCTGAAATCGGTCGGGAACATTACCGGGATGTCCGATGCGAGCATGCAGGACCTCGTCCCCGAGCCGGCGGCCCTGATGCCGCGCGTGGCGCCGCCGTACGTGATCTTTGATCGTCGGCATTGGGCAAGCCTCCGAGAACAGGCGGCGGTGGCGCTTCCGGAGTCGGAACTCCAGGCGCTTGCTGGCGTCAACGATCCGGCAACTCTGAGTGACGTGACGGAGGTCATCCTCCCCCTGGCGCGCCTCATCACCCTGCATATCAATGCGGCCCGCAGCCTGAGCGATCTGGTGGAAGGGGCATTCGTGGGGCAGCGGCATGCCAGTGCACCGTATGTCGCGCCCCCCTATGTGATCGCCATTGGCGGGAGCGTTGCCGTGGGGAAGAGCACCTTTGCGCGCCTGCTGCGGGCGGTGCTCGCGCAGGGGCCGACACACCCGCGGGTCGATCTCGTCGCCACCGACGGATTCCTCTATTCGACGCGGGTACTCCAGGAGCAGGGCCTCATGGAACGCAAAGGGTTCCCCGAGAGCTACGATCAGCGCATGATGCTCACCTTTCTGGAGCAGGTGAAGGCCGGTGTTCCGGACCTGCGTATCCCGACCTATTCGCATGAGGCCTACGATGTGGTCCCGGGAGTCTTTCAGGTCGTCGATCGTCCGGACATCCTGATCTTTGAAGGGTTGAACGTGCTGCAGACGGCCAACAGCGCCACGGCCGTTGCCTCGGACTTCTTCGACTTCACGATCTATCTGGATGCCGACGCCGCGATGATCGCCGACTGGTACGTCGATCGTTTCCTCACGCTGCAACGCACCGTGTTTCAACGGCCAACTTCGTTCTTCCATCATTACAAGGACCTGACTCCCACGGCCGCCGCTGAGGTGGCTCGTGGCATCTGGCGTAGAATCAATCTGCCCAATCTTGTGGAGAACATTGAGCCCACCCGTGGCCGCGCGCGGGTCGTGGTGCGGAAGGGACAACGTCACCACGTCGAGGAAGTGTGGCTCCGCCAGACGTGAACTTCGCGACGTAGACCTGCCCATGCGCCCGACCTTATTTCAACGGAGGTACGCCATGACGATATCGACGTTGTTGCGACCGGCCTTCTTCTGTGCCGCGCTCCTCGTGGCGCCTGAGTTCCTGCACGCGCAGGCGGCACCGACCCACGGAGTCAGGCCTCGGCGCCTCGCCATTCGCGGTGCGATGGTGGTGGAGGGCAACGCTACGCCGGCGGAAGGTCCCAAGGACATCATCATCGAAGGCAACCGCATCGTGCAGATCGTGAGCCTCGATCCGGTGCAGATTCAGAACGGTACCGCTCGGCGGCCGGCTGCGGACGTGGAGATTGATGCGCACGGCAAGTATGTCGTTCCGGGACTCATCAATCTGCACGGACATGTCCAGGACGAGCGTGGGGGGCGTGCCCAGCCACTCGAGTATCAGTTCAAGCTCTGGCTCGGTATGGGCATCACCACCGTCCGGGACGTGTCCAGCGAGACCGCCAGGACGCTGCAACTGCGCAGCCGTAGTCTGGCGGGCGAGGTGATGGCGCCTCGGTTCTACGTGTATGCGCGCTATGCCTACATGCCGGTGCCGCAGAACGAGGCCGAGGCTCGGCAGCGAGTGAGGGAGCTCAAGGCGCAGGGAGTGGATGGCCTCAAGCTCTTCGGCATGGACAAGGACTTGTATGGCCCGGTGCTGGACGAAGCCCGGAAGCAGGGGCTCCGCGTGGCGCACCACATGGCGGTGGATGAGACCAACGCGCTTGATGCCGCCGCGAACGGTCTCACGAGCCTCGAACATTGGTATGGCGTCCCCGATGCGGCGATCCCCGATGGGGTGCAGCACTTCCCCTCGAATTTCAACTATGCCGATGAGGGCATGCGTTTCCGCCTGGCTGGGCGTCTGTGGCGAGAGGCCGATCCCGTCAGACTGCAGGGAGTCCTCGCTGCCATGGTGAAGGGAGGCGTGGCATGGAATCCCACGCTCGACATCTACGAGGCCAGTCGCGATCTGCAGCGAGCCGAGACGCAACCCTGGTATGCGGAGTACCTGCACCCAACGCTGGAAGCATTCTTCCGTCCGAATCTCGCCAATCATGGTTCGTACTTCGCGAATTGGAGCAGTACGGATGAAGCGTACTGGAAGGAGAACTATCGCATCTGGTTCGGCGCGGTCCGCGATTTCGAGCGTCTTGGTGGCATCATCGGTGTTGGCGAAGATGCCGGCTTCATCTATCAGGTGTATGGCTTCGGGCTCATTCGCGAACTCGAACTGCACCAGGAGGCGGGGTTTCTGCCGCTCAAGGTGCTGCAACATGCCACGGCCAACAATGCGTTCATCCTTGGCCAACAGGACAGGCTCGGACGCGTGCGTCCGGGATTCCTCGCGGATCTTGCCATTCTCAATGGCAATCCGCTCGAAGACTTGAAGGTGTTCTATCCGCCGCGGGCCGATGCGGCCGCGGGTCCGGGTGGTGGCGTGGCGTGGACGATCAAGGACGGCATCCCCTATGATGCGCAGCGACTCTTGCGGGAAGTGCGCGATCTCGTGAAGACGGCAAAGCAGACGCCCCCGCGTTAGTCCGTACGCCCCTGCTCACAAAGCCACGATCCGGTGGATGGCGCCGCGTCCT
>CAZPJX010000114.1:0-9061 GCA_964586985.1 uncultured Gemmatimonas sp.
GGCGGTGCACTATAGACTTGCGCTGGTGGAAGGCCTCACCACGTTGGCATTGGTGACGGCCGGCGCGATGTCGGCGCTGCATGTGGCCTTCGAGATGGACTGGACTGCCGCTCTCGCGCCCGCCCTCTGCCTCGGGGCAGTGGCGGTCGCGTCGACACCGGCGGGTCTCGACGTGGCCTACGGGGATCGCCGACAGCGGGCACCAGTCCTGTTGCAGATCGAAGTGGCGAATGGCATGGACGCCGTCATCAGTGTACTCGCCTTTGGCCTGCTGCTCTCGCTCATGCACGTCTCGGCGCCCGTCGCGATTCGAGCATTGACTACCACCGAGTGGGTGGTCGTGACGCTGGGTATCGGCGTAGTGGGAGGTACGCTCTTCCATCTGTTCCTCGGTCACGAACGGAGTCCGGACCGACTGGTGGTCTCGTTGGGTGGTGCGGTGATCCTGACGGCCGGCGCGGCGGCGTTTCTCAAGCTGTCGCCAACATTGGCAGCCTTCGTGATGGGTGTGGTTCTGGTGAACTCGCTCCGGCAGCCCGGCCCGGTAGAGGAAGTCCTGCGTGCTGGAGAGCGCCCGCTCTACTACGTGTTGCTGCTGCTGGCCGGTGCTTCGTGGTCTCCGGATTCCAATGTGGCGTGGTGGCTTGTCATCATCCATTACGTGGTCCTGCGCACGCTGGCAAAGCTGTGGGGGACGGGCATTGTCACCTGGCTCAATGGAGCCGAAGCACAGGTGGGACTCGACTGGGGGCGTGCCCTGATTGGGCAGGGGCGTCTTACCATTGCCCTCGCACTCGACTATTCGCGGCGGGGGTTGCCGCACGGAGACGTAATCTTCACCTGTGCTGCCGTTTCGGTGCTGTTCACCGAGTTCTTTGCCGCGCGCTTCGTGCGTTCCGTGGCTGCACCGCTTGTGGCACCGTTGGCAACCATTTCTTCGACCACCGAAGCCGTGGTTGAATCGGTGACGGAAACGATGACTCAGGCCCTGCCGGGATTTCTGCGCAGTGAGCGCAAGGACTCCCGGTCGGGTGATTCCGACGGAGCGCACTGATGCGCCGGCTGATCATTCTCGTCGTGCTCTACGTCGTCATGGGTGGTGTGTTCGTGCTGGGCGGCGCAGATGCCGGGCCGCCGACGCTCATGTTGTTCGGCTTCCTCATTCTCGGTGCCTACAGCGTCGGCGAGTTGGTGAAGCCGTTCGGCATTCCGAAGATCGTCGGCTACCTGGTTGCGGGCACCGTGTTCGGGCCGGCAGCGCTCGGGTATGTCTCCACTCCCGTTCTGGCAGAGCTCAATCCGGTGAGCAATCTCGCTGTGGCCCTGATTGCGTTTCTCGCTGGGGCTGAGCTGCAGATGTCGGAGATCAAGGAACGCGGTGCGGCCATCTTGAAGATGGTGTCGGTGGAGCTGGTGCTCAGCTTCGTCGCGGTGACAGCGGTTATGGTGGTGCTTCGCAGCCAGCTCCCTTTCATGGCGCTGGCCCCGCTTCCGGAAGCGATGGCGTTTGCGATGCTCTTTGCGGCGGTGGCGGTGGTGCACTCACCGGCGGTGACCATGGCACTCTTGACGGAGACACGGGCGAACGGTCCGGTGGCACGCTACACGCTGGGCGTGGTGTTGGTGATGGATGTCGCGGTGGTCATGATCTTCTCCATGGTGCTGGCGGCGGCGCGTTCTCTGGTTCCGCCCGCAGGGGCCGAGACGGCGGTGCAGATGGGCGCCGTGGTGTGGGAGATTGGTGGATCGGTGATTGTGGGTGCGGTGCTTGGCGCGGGGATCGCGGCCTATCTGCGGTTCATCAGCCGGGAGCTCTTCATTTTTGGCCTGCTGGTGGCGCTCCTTGGTGCGGAAGTCGCGCGCATCCTGCACGTGGAAACACTGTTGACGTTGCTGGTGGCGGGCTTTGTGGCAGAGAATGCCGGCGGTGGCCGAGGGGCTGAGCTGCGTCATGCCCTGGAGCGTGCTGCGGCGCCGGTCTTTGTGGTGTTTTTCGCATTGTCGGGTGCGAAGATCGATCCCCGCAACGTACTGCCCCTCTGGACGATCGTGGTGCCGGTGGTGCTGGTGCGCATGGCCGCGATCTGGTCGGGCATGCAGTGGGGTGGACGATGGGCGGGGTTGGATCCCGCCATTCCGCGGCGCGCATGGCTCGGCCTGGTATCGCAGGCCGGCGTGGCGATCGGGTTGTCGATGGTCGTTGCCGATGTCTATCCCGAGCGGGGCGGGCAACTGCGAGATCTCCTGCTCGCCACGATCGCCATCAATGAGACTATCGGTCCGATTCTGTTCCGGTTGGGTCTCAAGCGTGCGGGTGAGTTGTCGGACTAAGCCGTGTTCAGTCCGCCGCACTCGCGTGTCGGCCAAGGACCGCGCGGCCGATACGTCTGAGCCACCCGTTGGGTGTGGCGGAGCGTGGGGCGTGCGACTCGCCAAGTACCGAACGGTACCCCTCGATTTCGTTGTTCGCGTGGGCCAGCACGCGTCGCACGTCTTCTTCCGATAACGGTTCAAACGGTTTGAACTGAAACGGGTGACGCTTCGCATCATCGGCAAAGGCGTGCATGGCCGGCCATTCGCGGGACAACTGCGGCATGAGCTCCAGCACGCTGGCCAGGAGCTGCGTGGGGGTGAGCTGATCGCCAAACGAGTAGGCCAGATACCGATCCTTGGCGAGCCGCCAGAAGGCATCGGTGGCATCGGTGATGCTCACCGCATCGTATTCGAGTGCGGTGCACATCAGGCCCCACAGGACGTGTCGCTCCCGCCCCGCCATGTTCCGCGTGGGGGATTCCGGCGCACGATGCCAATGACGCAGGAAGCCATGATCCAGCAGATAGCCCGTGGGGAAACCGTGGCGCCACATGCGAAGATTGAGTTCCGTCCATTCACCCCAGAACTGCCGACGGGGATTGAAGCCACCGATGTCGGCGAAGAGGCGTCGATACCCGGCCACCATCATGCCTTGTACGGGCATGTAGCGAATGCCGTCGAGATCGACATACGGCGTGGACTCGCGCGGTTTGAAGCGCTGGTCGCTGTCCTCCTCGAATGAGGGAAGTCCGACAATCCCGAGAGGCTGGGTACGCAACACCTGCTCGATGCCCGCGAGAACATTGCCGTGCAGCGTGAGATCATCGTCGACGAAGGCCACGAGCGGCGTGCGGCAGACGGCGAGCTGTGTCCGCCGTCCGCCACCGATGGTGGGGTCGGTGGCATTGACGTACACCCGGACCGAGAGCGAGGGGGCGAGCGCGCGAATACGCGACTCAATGGCCAGGGGCTCCTCCTCGGAGGCGCTGTTGTAGACCACGACGACTTCGAACGCCGTCCGTCCGGGGAGCGCCGCAAGCGACTCCAGGAGGCGCCCAAGAAACTCGACGCGGGAGGGAATCGTGAGCAGCGAAAACGTCCAGCGCGGTGGTTCATGTGCGGTGCGTGCGGAGACGTGCCGCGCTACCGTCACGCGTTGACCTGCTTCAGGCGGTTCAGCATATCGATCCAACCTCCAGGCCCTTCCGGACTCGTCACGATGGCGCCTGGCAGCGACGCCAGTGACCGCAGAGGGCCGCGATGCGGGTTACAAATCACGAAGCGCAGGTCGGCTTCGGCAAGCAACGAGAGGTCGTTCTCCTCGTTACCGATGGCCGCTACCAGGGGTGGTACCCCGTTCTGCGAGAGCTGGTGCCGCAGCACCCTGAGCGCAGCCCCTTTACCCAGGGCGGCGGTGAGAGTGAGCCAGCGTCCGCCGCGCTGCAGTTGCAGCGCATGACGGGCAGCCCATTCATGTAGCTGCTTCACCGCATCGGCGTCAAGGACTTCGGGATCAAGCAGCACGCTGAAATGTCGCGCCGCGAGTGCGCGCCGTACCGATGCCGGTGTGCGAAACCCCAGTGTCCGCCATTCTGGCACGCCGAGCTGTCGGATGTCGGCACGAAGAAATGCCGGCATGGCCTGCATGATCTCCTCGAGTGCTGCGACATCGGCCGCCAGCGCTTCGATCGCGAGCTGCCTGCGTCCCGCCCACACCATGGACCTACGGCGATCTTGCGCTCTTTGCAACGTGTGGGCCGTTTCGACAGCGAGCAGGGCGCCATCCTCAGCAATGCAGGGGCCGGGGAGACAGATCGCCCGCTGCAAGACCGTGAGCTCACGCAGGGTCCTGCTCGATGCAAGCGCCACCTGCACCGCTGTACCACGTACTGCAGCGAGGGTGGCGAGCTGTGCGCGAAGTTCCCGAGGCGTGCACGGCAGGCATCCTTGTTCGTCGAGAAGTGTGCCATCGACATCACTGACGATGAGCAGTGGCCGTGGCGTCGCGCGGCTCGCGCGCTGGAGTGGATGCATCAGAGCGGGGTCAGAGTGAAGAGACGGATGTGTGCGCGGCCCGTCCCGTTGCGTTGCTATCGGGTCTTCGGGCCGACCGCCTTGCTGGCGCCCCCGCGCGGTGTGCCACGCAGCAAGAGGAGAAACGTGCCGAGCACGCCGGCGCAGAGAGAACCGCCGAGCACACCAAGTTTCGCGGCGTCGAGATCGGCATGGGTCCCGAATGCCAGCGCGGCGACGAACAGCGACATGGTGAAGCCGATACCGCCAAGCACGGAGACACCGAACAACCCGTACCACGTCGCATCGGACGGCAGTGAGGCCCAACGCAGACGCACGGCCAGCCATGCAGCGCCGAAGATGCCAACGGGCTTGCCAATGAGCAGCCCGCTGGCCGTGGCCATGGTTGCCGTGGTGGTGGCCAGGGCGCCGAGGTTGTCGGGGATGACGACACCGGCATTGGCGAGCGCGAAGAGTGGGATGATGCCATAACTGACGGGGAACTGCAGGGTGTGTTCGATCTGCTGTTCCACGCTGCTCGTACCGCGTGCGGGGATGGTAAATGCGAGCAGGACCCCGGCGATGCTGGCATGTACTCCCGAACGATAGACAGCGACCCACAGGACGAGTCCGAGGAACACATACGCCCACGGGCTCTTCACGCCGCGGATGTTGCACGCCATCAGCGCCCCCAGCACCACGAGCACACTGGCGAGGGCCGCGGTGGAGATCGTGGAGGTATAGAACAGTCCGATGACGAGCACGGCACCGATGTCGTCGGCAATGGCGAGTGCGGCGAGGAAGATGCGCAGCCCCGCAGGTACGCGATTACCCAGCAACGCCATGACACCGAGCGCGAAGGCGATGTCGGTAGCCATGGAAATGCCCCAGCCATGTGCTGCCGGCGTCCCGATGGCGATACCGGTATAGATCGCGGCGGGGACAAGCATGCCGCCGATGGCCCCGACGATGGGCAACGCGGCCAGACGGACAGACGAGAGGGCCCCAGTCTGCAGTTCGAACTTGATCTCGAGCCCCACCATCAAG
This sequence comes from uncultured Gemmatimonas sp., assembly GCA_964586985.1. GTDB lineage: Bacteria > Gemmatimonadota > Gemmatimonadetes > Gemmatimonadales > Gemmatimonadaceae > Gemmatimonas. Next base: position 5,374 of record CAZPJX010000114.1, read on the forward strand.
AAGAACAGCGCCATCAGGGCATCATTGACGACATGGTGCAGGGACAGGCCTGCCGGCAACCAGGTGAGAGGACGCTCCCACAGGGCCTGATACGAATCTCCAACCGGGGAGTTCGCCCAGATCATCGCCACTACGGTTGCACCCAGCAGCAGGAGTCCGCTGACCGATTGACTTGGCTTGGGGGCCTCGGCGGTGATGTAGCCGTCGTGCATGGGTGATGGCATCGCTGCTCTCGCTGTCGATTCGGTGTTACACTCAGAGCGGCACACCCGCCGACGGGGATGGCCTCTCGGCGCCCAGCGCGTGACCTGCGGGGGGCGTGGGGCAGTCTCAAGGTAACCTGCAAGGGGATCCCCGATGTGAGGATGCGGTACCACATCCTACGATTCTTGCTCCATCTCGCGCGTGCGTGGTGCCGTTCGCCAGCACTCCCTGTTCACCTTTCGCGTCGCCCACATTTCAGATGCCTGTGTCGCCCCGATTCCGCGCATTCCGGTTCCTCCCGCTGATGGCGGTTGGGCTGGCTGCGGCATTTGGCGGAGGGATCTGGTACGAGCGTCATGAGGCGGGGGTGCGGGATGAGTGGGAGGACGCCCGTTTGCTTTCGCTTGCCATCGACTCGGTGCGCGTGAACGCGCTCGATTCCCTGCCGAGCGACGAGCTGATTCGGCGCGCGGTGTCAGGCATGCTACGGGAACTGCAGGATCCCTATGCCGCGCTGCTGCGCGGCGATGGGGTGAAGCGATATCGTGGCTCGCTGCTGGGTGAGGGTCGCGGGCTCGGCCTGACCCTGCGGCGCCAGGACAACGGCGCGAGTGTGATGCGGGTGGCGCACAATTCACCGGCCTATGCGGCGGGACTGCGGGTTGGAGACCGTATCCTGTTTGTGGACAGCGTGCCGGTGCGGGAGGGTTGGGGTCGTCAGCGCGACAGCACGGAAGACGCGCCGTCGCGCCACGTGCTGACGGTGTGGCGTGCGCCGCTCGGAGATACCGCGACGGTGACGGTGCATCGTACGACCTGGCACCAGTCGGCCGTGGCGGATCAGGGGCTCCTCTCCGATTCGGTTGGGTATGTGCGTCTCGCCACCATGACCGCACGATCGGCATCGGAACTCGAGCAGGCGGTGGAAGGTCTGCTCGCGCGAGGTGCGAAGGCATTGGTGCTCGATCTGCGGGGGAATGGTGGCGGCCTTTTCGAAGAGGGCGTGAAAGCCGCAGGACTGTTCCTGCCGCGCGGTGTGATTGTCGCATCGCTCGTGGGGCGTGGCGGTTCTGTGCCACAGCCGCATAGGGCGCCGGAATCACGGTGGCCGTCGTTACCACTGACCGTGCTCGTGGATGCCGGGACGGCCAGCGCCGCCGAGGTCACTGCCGCGGCACTGCGCGACTATCGACGGGCGCTACTGGTGGGGGCGCCCACATATGGCAAAGGGGTCGTTCAGCGGGTTGTCACCTTGTCGAAGGAGCTGTCGCTCCGGTTGACCACGGCACGATGGCTCACGCCCACTGGTCAGGCGCTGGAACGCCGGCAGGGCAAGGGTGCGGCGGCGCACGGAGGTCTTGAGCCCGATGTGCTGCTTGACGATGCGGTGCGCCGGGATTTCACCAGTGCACCTACCACGTGGAATCCGGAGTCGGCTGCCCTGGTGAATCGTCTGGCGGACTCGTTGGCGCTGCATGCGCAGAGGGCGTCGTGGGCCATAACCCCTTTGGTAATGCTGGAAGCACGCATGCGGGTGGCACTAGCGCAGATGGTGCCGCCCGAGGTGAGCGATCCGGTGGCACGAACGGAATGGGTGGCGGTGGGTACGCGGCTAGCGGTGCTTCGTGTGCTCGAAGCCGAGCACGCGAACGAGCAGATGCTGCGCTATACCCTGCGGGGCGATGGGGCCCTGCGCGCTGGGCTCGATGTGCTTGCTCCGGGTGCCGAAGTGTCGCGCGTCATTCCTGCGCCGTTGCCCGCGTTGCTGGGGCGGCCGGTGTTGGGGGCCCCCTGATGTGTGGCTTGCGGGATCGCTTTCCGGGGACTCGTGCTGAGGGCTTGAAACATCGGAGGGAGGTGTGGGGCGGGCTCGCCGTTTGGGGACTCCTCAGTCTCCTGGCGCCTCCATGCCTGCCGCTCAAGGCCAGCGATGCGGGGGCGCAATCTCGAGAGGCACTCTCCCGGGCGGCGCCGTCCCGAGAGGCAGATCCACTCGATGTCTGGATCGTGACGCACTATCGGTCGGCGCATCTGCTGGCCGACTCCTCGGTGACGGCCTCCCAGAGCGCGACGCCGGCGGCCGTGACTCCGAGTGGGCCGTTACCGCGCATTGAAAGTGTTCGCGGTGGTCGCGCGAGCGATACACTGCTGGCTGTGCATTTCGGAGCGCGACAGACTGCACCGGTCCTGTCAGTCGCTTCCCGTCCTCGACTGGTAGGCCCGAATGGGACGATCGCGCCGCTTACCGCACGGGTCGCGCTGCGTCGATCATTCCGCGCCCCCCGGGTGCCTGGTGCCGATCCGGCAAAGGAAGACCAGTGGCGGTACGGTTGGGCGTATCTTGTGGTACTGCCTCATGACGATGAACGGCCGGCCGGTCGCTATCACAGCTGGCTCCTCATGCCAGTTACGCCGACACCACCCGCTCTGTGAAATCTCTGCAGTCATTTCGTGTACTGGTGCTGGCGAGCACAGCCTTGCTGGCTGCACTGCATGCACCACTCGGCGCACCGCTTGCTGCGCAGAGTGCCGATCGCGGCCCCTGGCGCAGCGCAGCAGCCGACTCACTTGTCTCACGGGCGATTGCACGGCGCGGTGCGCAACTGGCGGACAGCACCCTGTTGTCGTATCAGGCCGATGCACACGGATTTCTGGCATTTCTCGCCCAGTTTGGCGAGGGTGTGATCATTCCGCCGAAGGTGGTCCAGAGCGAGGAGCTCGCGTTGTCGATTGCGTGGTGGCAACCAGGGCGAAGTGCTCAACGCCTTGTCGGGCGCCGCGATACGACGCTGCTGCCGGCCCGTGTCGGCTACTACCGCGACCGATACGGCGTGGTGCTGGATAATCTGCCTGATCGCATCCGCCTTGGTGACGGCCAGGATGTGCGCGATGTTCCGCATCCGCTTGCTGCATCGGCGCAGGAGGTCTACGAGTACGCCATGGGCGATGGAGCGGTCCGTATCCGACTTCCCGGACGCGAAATCCTCGTGGATGAAGTTCGTTTCCGTCCGCGTGACGCGGCCACAGCGGCGGCGATCGGTTCAGTGTACCTCGATCGTGAAACGGCGGCCGTCGTGCGCCTTTCGATGACCTTCACGCGTGCGGCAATACTCGACAAGCGCATCGAAACCCTGGTCGTGACGCTCGAGAATGGACTCATTCATGAACGGTATTGGCTGCCGCGTCGCCAGGAGGTGGAGGTGTCGCGCGGCAGCACATGGTTCGACATTCCCGCGCGGGGTATTGTGCGAGGTCGGTGGGAGATTGCGAATTACACGGTGAATGAGCGTCTTCCGGCCCCGGTGATGCTTCTGCCGCGATGGAGTGCGATGCCGCGCGACAGTCTTGCGGCCCATCCCTTTGAGGGACGCGTGGTCGATGCGTTACCGCCGGAGATTCAGATCGCGAGCAGCGAGGATGTGGTGCGCGCGCGGGTACAGGCGGAGGCCGCGGTTCGTGCGGCGATGCTGACCCGTCCGGCCAC
>CAZPJX010000115.1:0-9055 GCA_964586985.1 uncultured Gemmatimonas sp.
CATATCACGTCCCGAGAGGCCTCCGTATGTGGTAAAGCCTTCGGTGATGATCAGCAGGTTGGTGCACGCTGCAGCCAGCGCTTCATCACGGAGGGAGAGAAATCCGCCCATGTTGACCAGCGCGTCCTTCTTGGCGCTCATCACCCCGCCATCGCATAACGCGAACATCTGCTGGGCAATCTCAACATAGCTGTACGCCTGCATCCCTGGTTCACGATGCTTGATGAACCACGCGTTCTCCGCGACTCGGCAACAATCAAGGAGAAGCCGCACACCATACTGCTTGCACAGGGCCGATACAGCCTGCGCATTGGCCATGCTTACCGGCTGGCCACCGCCGGTGTTGTTGGTCACGGTGATGATCACGGCTCCGACGGCCTGTCCGTGCTCGCGGAGCAGCGTCTCCAGCGCATCGACATCCATGTTCCCCTTGAAGGGATGCTCACTCGACGGATCGCGCCCCTCGGCGATCGGAATGTCAATCGCCGACGCACCCGAAAATTCAATGTTCGCGCGTGTGGTGTCGAAGTGGGTGTTGGAGATGAATACCTTCCCCCTGCCTCCGAGGTGGCCATAGATGATTCGCTCGGCCGCGCGCCCCTGATGCGTGGGCAGCACATGTTCCATGCCGGTCAGCGACTGCACGGCACGCTGCATCCGCTTCCAGGAACGCGAGCCGGCGTATGCCTCGTCGCCATTCATGATACCGGCCCACTGGTCGGCGCTCATGGCCGATGTCCCGCTATCCGTGAGCAGATCGATAATGACCTGATCGGAGTCCAGGAGGAACGGATTGTAATGCGCAGCTTTGAGTGCGCCGATGCGCTCGCTCTCGGTGCTCAGGCGGATTGGCTCAACGCTCTTGATCCGGAACGGCTCGATGATGGTCTTGTGTTGCATCCCGCCATGCTGGCAGGGTGCAGGGTTCTGCTGTGTCGGGCAATCCCGGATGTCGGATAGGGGAATATCCGTGCCGCCGCATGCCCGATGGAGCAAGGTTCGCGTAGCCGGTGTCAAAGCGATGGCGGAAGCCCTGAAGTACGAAAGACGCGAAAGGCCGGTAACTCACGGTGTTGCCTGGAGTTACCGGCCTTTCTGAAACTTTTTGGACCTACCGCTCAGCTCCCGGGGAGGGACTCGAACCCCCGACAGGGTGATTAACAGTCACCTGCTCTACCACCTGAGCTACCCGGGAAGGGAACAATTGCATACGGCACCGGGCGCTTTGCGTGGAGCGTTCCGGAACGCCAATGATCACCCCATCGAGGGCGGTCGTCAAGCGCTGTGGAAGCATTCCCGCGATCCGTGTACTTCATTTCGGTGCTGCCGTGGGTAGGACCGTCTGCAGCCACATCCCTGTATGGGAACCTGGCGTAGCTGCAATGTCCTCCGGTCTCCCCATCGCGATCACGCGACCGCCGCCATCACCGCCCTCGGGGCCCATATCCACGACCCAGTCAGCCAGCTTGATGACATCCAGATGGTGCTCAATGAGCAGCAGGGTGTGCCCCTGGGCCAGCAGCCGCTCAAATACCTGCGCGAGGCGACGGATGTCCTCCAGATGGAGCCCCGTGGTGGGTTCATCGAGCACATACAGCTTTCGAGTGCCACGTTGACCCGCATCACGTCCAGATCGTCCGCTGCCTCGCGCCGACAACGCAAACTCGCGGGCGATCTTCAGTCGCTGGGATTCGCCACCAGACAGTGTCGTTGCGGGTTGTCCGAGGCGCAGATAGCCAAGTCCCGCCTGCTGCACGTGCCAGAGCGCCTGGGCGAGCTTGTCTTCGCGCGGAAAGAACCGGATGGCCTCATCCACTGTGAGTGCGAGCACATCAGCGATGGTCTTGCCGCGCACCCGCACTTCCAACACCTCGGGCTTGAACCGTTTCCCACCACAGGCATCGCAGGGCACGAACACATCGGCCATGAACACCATCTCCACGGCGATGGCTCCCGCTCCTTCGCAGTGCTCGCAGCGCCCGCCCTCGACGTTGAAGGAGAAATGTCCGGCAGCGAACCCCTTGGTTCTTGAGACCGGTGACTCGGCGAACAGACGCCGGATCTCGTCAAAGGCTTTGACGTATGTGACAGGATTCGAGCGTGGAGAGTTCCCGATGGGCCGCTGGTCCACGAGTACCACATCGTCGAGATGCTCGCTTCCCGTCAATGCATCGAAGCGGCCCACGGTCTCGCCCAGATGCTCCTTGGCAGAATGCTCACCATGCAGGCGAGCCTCGAGGGCGTGGTAGAGGACATCGTGGACCAGGGTACTCTTGCCGGATCCTGACACCCCCGTGACAACGGTCATCGCGCCCAAGGGAATACGCAGGTCTACGCCATGGAGGTTGTGCGCCGTGGCACCCTGCAGCTCGAGCCAGCGGGGGCCCAGTGGACGCCTTCGCGCAGGCACGGCGATCGATTGCGCGCCCGTGAGATACTGACCGGTCAACGGGCTCTGTGCCACATCGCGCATGGGGCCGGCGAACACGACCTGACCGCCATGCTCGCCGGCCGCCGGCCCCAGTTCCACCATGTAGTCGGCGATACGCATGGCTTCAAGATCGTGTTCGACCATGACCACCGTGTTACCGAGATCACGCAGGCGACAGAGCAATGTGAGCAGACGATCGAGATCGCGGGGGTGTAGCCCGATGCTGGGTTCATCAAGCACGTAGGTGGTGTCCACCAACGCCGCACCCAAGGCATTGGACAGCGTGATGCGTTGCGCTTCGCCGCCCGAGAGGGTGCGCGTTGCACGATCGAGTGTGAGATAGGTGAGGCCGACGTCTGACAGGAACTGCGTGCGTGAGCGCGCCTCCCGTAGCACGGCTTCAGCGATGATGGCCTCCGCTCCAGTGAGCGAGAGCTTGTCCAGCCACTCGCGCAGGTCCCGTATTGGCCAGCGTGAGACCTCGGCGATGCTGTGCCCGTCGACCCGCACCTGCAATGCCTCCGGCCGCAGTCTGCTGCCGGCGCAGGAGGCGCAGGGGCGTGCGCTCTGGTACGTGCGCAGAAAGATGCGGATATACTGCTTGTAGCGCTTCTCTTCCAGCGCCTCCAGGAAGGGGTAGATCCCTGTGTAGGCTCGCGAGCGGGTGCGCAAGAACTGCTCGCGGACCTCCGATGTCAGGGCATGCCAGGGCGTATCGGGAGAGACACCCAGCGCGCGTGCGAACTCCACGACCAACCTCCGCTGCTTCTCGTAGCGCGGGGCGGTCCAGGGGGCGATTGCTCCGTCGCGGAGAGACCGCTCGGGGTTGGGAACGATGAGCGCGGGATCATAGTCCAGCGTGGCACCGAATCCGTTGCAGGTCGGACATGCGCCGCGGGGGTTGTTGAACGAAAACAACTGCGGGGTCGGTATGGGCGCACGCGTTCCATCATCGGGACACTCGAAACGCTCGGTGAAGGCCAACTGCCGGACGGTCGTCCCGGTCGGTAACGGCACGGGCTCCGTAAAGAGAATGCGTACGTCTCCGTCACCCTCACGAAATGCGGTCTGCACAGCCTCGGCGAGACGGCCGCGTGCCGACGACTCCACCCGCAGACGGTCCACCACGATCGACACCCCTTCCTGTGCCGCCAGATCGATGGACGTGTCCGCCAGATCTTCGAGATGCCGAATGTCGATTGCCAGCGTACTCCCATGCCCGGATGACAGGGCCACCCGCAGGAATCCTCGCGCGCGCAGGTTCTCCACGATCACGGCATGGGAGACCGAACTCGATCGGACCAACGGACAGGCCACGAGAAACCGGGTACCCACCGGGAGGGCAAGGACGGTGTCCGTCACCGACTGCACCGTGTCAGGATGGAGGTCGCGCCCGCACCTGGGGCAGGAAGTCCGTCCGACGCGGGCCCAGAGCAGGCGCAGGTAATCGGAAATTTCGGTGGCCGTCCCGACGGTCGAGCGTGAACTGCGCGTGGGATTCTTCTGCTCGATGGCCACAGCAGGGGAGATGCCTTCAATGGCATCAACGGCCGGCTTCTCCATGCGCTCCAGAAACTGGCGGGCATAGGCCGAGAGGGACTCCACGTACCGTCGTTGCCCTTCCGCATACAGGGTATCGAACGCGAGCGAAGACTTCCCCGACCCCGAGACACCGGTCACCACCGTGATGGCACGGCGAGGGATGTCGAGGTCGAAGCCTTTGAGGTTGTGCTGTCTGGCGCCGAGGATGCGGATCGAGTCCTTCATTCCCTGAAACCTATCCGTGTCAACCGCTAGATTGTCCCGTCGCATGCCACCAGGAACCTACGCGCCCACTGCCGCGGCAGCCGAGGAGGACCCCAGCGCTCCGGCGTACGACGCGCGGCTCGTGCGTCGTTTGCTCACCTACGTGCGCCCTCATCGCCAGCTCATGGCGCCGGCCCTGGGCTGTATGCTGGTCACGGCGGGTATGCAGCTCGCTGGCCCCATGCTCACGCGGTGGGTGATCGACGCCGCACTGCCGGCACGCGATATGACGCTGGTGATGCGGGCGGCGTTTGCCTTTGCCGGACTGCTGGTGGTGCAGTTTGCATCGGCCTACGGTGAAACCGTTCTGACGGCCCGTATCGGACAGCAGGTGATGCGGGATCTGCGGCTGGAGATCTTCACGCGTTTGCAGCAACTCCCCATCGGGTACTATGACCGCACGCCCGTGGGGCGCCTCGTGACCCGCGTGACGAGTGATGTGGAGGCGCTCAATGAACTGTTCACCGCCGGTGTGGTTGCGGGGGTTGGCGATCTATTCACCCTGGTCGCTATTGGCGTGGTGATGCTCGTCATCGATTGGAAGCTGGCGCTCGCTGCATTCGCCGTCATGCCGTTGGTGCTGCTGGTCTCGCGGGTGTTTCAACAGCGCGTCCGTTCGAGCTACCGCGTCATTCGCACACGGATTGCACAGATCAACGCCTACCTCGGAGAGCGCCTCACGGGCATTCGCCTCGTGCAGCTCTTCGGCCGTGAAGCGGATGAGCTCTCCCAGTTTGAAACCCTCAATCGGGGGCATCTCGACGCGCAGCTCAAATCCATTACGTGGTACGCGCTGTATTTCCCCACCATCGAGTTGCTCACAACGCTGGCGCTGGCGAGTCTGTTGGTGACCTCGGGGTTCCTGGTGAAGCAGGAAGCGTTGACGGTTGGCACCGTCGCGGCGTTCCTCCAGCTGGTCCGTCGGTTCTTTCAGCCGCTCCAGGATCTCTCTGAGAAGTACAACATCCTGCAGGCCGCCATGGCCGCCTCGGAACGGATCTTCGCGCTGCTGGACACACCGCCGGCGCCAGGCTTGACACCACCGTCCGATCTCGCGGCTCGAGTCGCGCATACGAGGCAGCGTGGCGTCACGATCGCCTTCGAGGATGTCTGGTTCGCCTATCCCCGCGAGGGGGGCATCAGTGATGACCATGCGGGCGCGACGCCGGTACCATCGCTGGATGGACAATCCGCGGCGGAGGAGGAGACCCAGTGGGTACTCAAGGGTGTGTCCTTCGTGGTGCCGGCCGGCCATGCGCTGGCGCTGGTTGGGCATACGGGAGCGGGGAAGAGCACCATCGCGAGCCTGCTGCTGCGGTTTTATGAGCCGCAGCGGGGGCGAATTCTCCTCAATGGGGAGGATATTCGCGATCTCCCGCTGGACCTCCTGCGGTCCGTCATCGGGTACGTCCAGCAGGACATCTTTCTCTTCGCCGGCGATATCGCGGCGAACCTGCGACTGGGGTCAGCGCTGGACGACGCCGCGCTGCATCGGGCAGCCGGTCGCGTCGGCGCCGATCGAGTGATAGCACGCTTGCCGGGTGGCTGGCGGCAGGAACTGGGGGAGCGTGGCGTCGGGATCAGCGTTGGAGAACGTCAATTGCTCGCCTTCGCCCGGGCTATTGCGTCTGATCCCTCGCTGCTCATCCTGGACGAGGCCACCAGCGCTGTCGATTCGGCCATCGAGGCGGACATTCGCCGCGCCGTCGGCACCCTGATGCAGGGGCGTACGACCGTGGCCATTGCCCACCGGCTCAGCTCCGTCGTGGAGGCCGATGAGATTCTCGTCCTGCATCATGGCGTGGTGGTGGAGCGGGGGACGCACCGAACGCTGGTGGCCGCTGGAGGGATGTACGAGCGCCTCTTCAGGCTGCAGGCTGGCGCCCCTGGGCTCGTGGAACGCTTGCCAAGCGCTGCGGCTTCCGGGTAGCTTCGCTCAGATTCGCGCGGTTGGGCACAGGCCCGGACGCGCTATTCCGAGTCATTCTTCGAGACGATCCACCCTCTCCACGTGCAGCTTTCTGTCGCCGCTGGCACCGACGTTGGACGCATTCGGGCAGGTAACGAAGACAGCCTCTATGCGGACGCCGATCGGGAGCGCGGGCTCTTTATCGTCGCCGATGGCATGGGAGGTCACGCCGCTGGGGAAGTCGCCAGCGAGATGGCGGTGCAGATCGTGGCCCGCGACCTCAGCGACGTGCGCGACCTGATGCACGCGGATGTAGGCTCGCGCATGGCTGATGCACTCAAGGCGGCCAACCGCGCTATTTATGAGCGGACCATCCAGGAAGCCGAGAAGCAGGGGATGGGAACCACGGCCTCCTGTTTGCTCGCGGGCCAGGGACGATACATCATCGGTCACATTGGGGATTCCCGCGTTTATCTGCTCCGCGAGGGCGTGTTCCGACAGGTTACCAAGGACCATTCGTACGTGCAGGAACAGGTCGATGCCGGCTTTCTGACGCCAGAGCAGGCGCGATACCATCCCTACAGCAACGTCATCACTCGTTGCGTGGGCGCCAACGCTGCGGTGGAGGCTGATGTGTTGAGCGGTGAGCTCCGCAACGGGGATTTGTTTCTGATTGCCTCGGATGGGCTCACCGGCATGGTTGAAGATCCCCAGTTGCGCAGAATTCTTGAGTCGAAGCAGACCCCTGGTCGCATGGTGGACTCGATGATCACCGAAGCCAATCGGCGCGGTGGCCTCGACAACATCACCGCCATCGTGGTGCAGGTCGTCAACGTGCTCAGCGGCAGCACGGGTGAGCAGGCTGCCGTCCTGCGCGCCTGATCGCCTCGGCTGTCAGCCACGCTCCCACCCGCTTCCCTCTCTGGGACTTCTCCCATGTCCGTCGATGAATCGGTTGGCGATGTCGCGACGCTTTATCTCGGGAATTTGCTCTATGCCATCGAGCGCTGTGCGGTGTCGCTCGAGGAGGAGGGCCGATCCATGGACGCGGCGTTCTATCGCGGGATCGGACGGAAGCTGGCAGATGCCCATGGCAGGGAGCGGAGTGCCGCCAACCCAGACACCACCACTTCATGAAGCCCATACCTAGACTCTCCGCGCTCCTCCTCCTGGCGGCGGCATTCTTTGTCCGACCCACCTGGGCATTGGGGGCGACCCGTCCTCTTTCGGGCGAATGCGGCCCAGGGGGGATCCCGTCGGGCCTGCACGTGGGCAGCGACCAGGGTCCGCGCATCGCGGTTGCCGTGCCGGACACGGGCCTGCTGGCGCTGTTTCGGAGCGGGCAGACGTTTCAGGATTTTCTCGCGGCGACCAAGGCGCGGCGTGAGGGCTGGCATCGCATCGCCGACAGCGCCGTCATCTCTGACGCGTTGCTCGCCCGCGCTCGCGCCATCGGGGGGACCTGGCACGTGCTCGTGATCGCCGTTGATAGCTGCGGCGACTCCATGCACTCAGTGCCCTACGTGGCGAAGCTCGCGTCGCAGGTGCCGGGCCTCGATGTCCGCGTGGTGCTCCCGACGGAGGGCAAGGCGGTTATGGAGCGCTTTCGTACGCTCGATGGTCGGCCTACCACGCCGACCTACATCCTGCTCGACGCGGAGGGGCGGGATCGAGGCTGCATCACCGAACTCCCCAAGGGGATCCGCCGCTGGGCGCATGAGGCGCGGGGCGCCAGGATGGTGTCGGACTCCATTCGCGCTGGTATCAATGCCTTCTACACCGCCGATCGCGGTGTGTCGATTGTCACGGAGACGATCGAGATGATGGAAGCCGCGCAGAACGGACGCTTGGTCTGTGAGCGTGGCCCCTAGATCTGGATACCCAAGGTGCGGCACAGGGTGAATTGATGTGTCCTAACGCGTTGGCGTCTTATCCTTCCGCCGTGGATGCCCTGAGCTCGTCGGCGCCTTTGCGCAGGATGCGGAGAATCTTCGCTTCCGGCACAGGGGCGCGGCCGGCGGTGAGGACGCGCAGGCGCCGGGCGCTTCTATAGAGTTCGTCACTGAGACGGGGCAGGTTGAGTGCGCCTGCGAACCCCTCCTCGGTGAGGCGTTCCACGCGGCCGTCCCGTCGCAACATCGGGATGTCCACGCCGAGCATCTGGGTCTTGGCAGGGTAGTCCAGCAGAACGGTGCCTGGTGGCATTCCCAGTTCGCGGGCGATCATGTTTTCGATGCGGCGGGTCAGCGGATAGTCGGAGGCGATCCATTCGCCCACGTCCTCACCGAGCGTCGCGGCGGGGCACTCGAAGGCCCGTTTGTGCAGGCGACGCAAGCGGAGGCCGTCGAGCAGGCAGCGGGCTTCCGGTACCAAGGCCGGTGTATCGAGGTGAACGAGCAACCCCTCGTCCGTAAAGTGGGCGACGCGGTCACCGTCGACCGCTCCGGTATCGATGGCCACGGCCACCAGACGTTTGTACATCGCCGTCGCACTGCGCACCGCGTGGTGCCAGTAGACGTTTCGGTACATCTGGTACTTGGCGAACAGCAGGGACTCCAGCGCGGACAGTCCCTTCTCGTGCACGCCGATCCCGGGACCGACCTGATCGGGAGGCTGGACGACCACGAGGGAGTTGAGCAGCCGGTCCACATCGATTTCCCCGTAGGGCACGCCGCACATGGTGGCATCGCGCTTGAGGTATTCGATCTTGTCGAGGTCGATGGAACCGGAAATGAGCCCCTGCAGCGGCCTGCGGCTCTGCCCGGTGATGAGGGCGAGGACGGCATCCGGTGCGTCCGGACCGAGGGTGCTCCGCAGGATCTCACCGACGGCCCCACCGGTGATGAGTGGGCGAGCGACTTCCTCGTGATGGGTGACGCCGATTTCCTCGAGCGCGTGGGAGAAGGGGT
>CAZPJX010000116.1:0-8993 GCA_964586985.1 uncultured Gemmatimonas sp.
GCACTGGCTGCCTTGAGCCGCTGCAGCACTTCGGCAGGCGCACGTCCTTGACGGCGCCTGCCGCATCCGTTCTCACGAGCATTCAGACCATCATGATTCGTCGTTGCAGCCTTCTCACATTGCTCGTTGGCCTGGGGCCCTTGGGCTGCGCCACCTCGCACGGAGGGACCGGAGGTGAGGGTTCGTCCGGTGCTGCGCGCATCGTGGCGACCGGACCGGCGCTGGCCAGTCACGCGGAACACACGGCGCCATCTCCCACGGCGGCGCAGACCGCTGACCACAGTGCAATGGGCCATACCATGGCTGGTGGCCATGCGATGGACCTCGGGGACATCCCGGCTCCCACCATCGCGAGTGGCGCCCTCATCACCATCGCGGACGTGCGCTTCATGCAGGGGATGATCGGGCATCATGCGCAGGCCGTCGAGATGACGCGTCTGGCGATGGCCAATGGGTCCGATCCCTACGTGCTCAAGCTGGCCCGCAAGATCGACCTCTCACAGGCAGGCGAGATCGTGCTCATGCAGGACTGGTTACGGGCCCACGGCCAGTTCGCGCCGGACACATCGTCGTGGCGGCGAATGTCCATGATGGGTCTGCTCACCGCCGCCGAGATGAAGCAGCTCGGGGACGCAAAGGGGACCGCATTCGATCGGCTGTTCCTGACGTTCATGATCCGGCACCACGAGGGGGCCATCATGATGGTCCACGAGCTCTTCGGGACGCCTCGGTCGGGGCAGGACGTGGATGTCTCGGTGCTCGCGAATGATATCGAAGTCACGCAGTCCGCCGAGATTGCACTGATGCGTCAACTGCTGCTCGAACTGTAGCTCGACCGGATTCACAATGGCCGCCGTGTTCATCACCCGTGTCACCCCTTTTCCTTCACGGAGTCGTACTTGATGTCATCGTTTCGTAGTCCGCGCCTGATGGCCCTGGGTGTTGCCGTCGTCTCGTTACTGGCGATCGCGCCAACTCTTGAGGCGCAGACCTATCCCTCGAGCACCGATCCAAGAAACGGGCTCAAGTATGGACTTCATGACGCGGGAGAAGCCATCCAGGGCATGCGTCTGGTGTCGGCCACCCGCAAACCGGCCGTGCTCGACTCGATGATGGGGCTCACCTTTGTGAACTCCGATCTCGCCTTCCGCGGCAACTATGTCTATCAGGGCAACTTCGCCGGCTTCTCGATCTGGGATGTGAGCAATCCCGCAAAGCCGGTGCTGGCATCGGTAGTCTCCTGCATCACCTCACAGGGTGATCCATCGATCTACGGCAACCTGCTGTTCGTATCGGCAGAAGGTGCTGGCAACCGGAACGATTGCGCCAAGGGTGGTGTGAGCGATCCCAAGGATCATATGGCTGGTGTGCGGATCTATGATGTGGCCAATCCCAAGGCCCCCCGTCTGATCAAGAATGTGCAGACCTGCAAGGGCTCGCATACGCACACGCTGATCCCTGATCCCACGAACAAGGATGTGGTCTACATCTACGTATCCGGCCAGCAGGGCGTCCGTCCTGCCACAGAGTTGGCCGGCTGCAAGGCTGGCACCGATCCCGACGACGAGAGCAATTCGTACTATCGGCTCGATGTCATCAAGGTTGATGTGAAGCGTCCGCAGGATGCGTTCGTGGTCACGGGTGCCCGCATTTTCTCGGGCCTGCACCCAGCGCCGCGCCGCAGCGGGGGTGCGGCGCGCCCGGCACGCGTGATGAGTGCGGCCGATAGCGCCATGATGGCGGCGATGGCCAACGCAGGCCCGCGCAACTGCCATGATGTGACGTCCTACCCTGAGATGGGCCTCCTGGCCGGCTCGTGCGGCAGCCATGGCTTGCTCGTTGACGTATCGAACCCCGAGAAGCCCGTACGGCTCGACGCGGTGGCGGACACCAATTTCTCGCTCTGGCATACCGCAGTATTCAGCAATGATGGCAAGAAGGTCGTGTTCACCGACGAATGGGGGGGCGGCACCTCGCCCAACTGTCAGGCGATGCATCCGCTCGAGATGGGTGGCAATACGACCCTCGTCATCACGGCGGATCGCAAGTACAAGCAGCACGCCTACTTCAAGATTCCCACGGCGCAGACGCAGCAGGAGAACTGTGTTTCACATAACGGCGGACTGATTCCCGTCCCGGGCCGCGACATCATGGTACAGGGGTGGTATCAGGGGGGTATCGACATCATCGACTTCACGGACCCCGACAAGCCCTTTGAGATTGCGTTCTTCGATCGCGGTCCAGTCGACGCGCCCTCGGCGGAAGCGAACACACGAGCGCGCGGTACCATTGCCGGTTCCTGGGGTGCGTACTGGTACAATGGCTACGTCTACTCATCCGAGATGGCGCGTGGTCTGGACATCCTCGAAGTGCTACCCAGCGCCAAGTTGTCGGCGAACGAACTGGCCGCTGCCAAGCTGATCCGCATGGCGGAGTACAATCCGCAGGCGCAGCCAAAGCTGGTATGGCCGGCCGCGTTTCCGGTGGTGCGTTCCTATCTCGATCAGCTCGTACGAGACAACGGACTTGCGGTTGCACGGACCACGGCGATTGGCCGCGCACTCGACGCCGCGGAGAAACAGTCGGGCGCCGCGCGCAAATCGTCGCTGAATACGCTTGCCGGGCAGGTGGACAAGGATGTGTCCGGTGCCAGGGATGGTGCAAAGGTGGCTCTGATGGCGGCCGCGATTCGCGATCTGGCGGCAGCGACCCGGTAATCATGGGCTGAGTTCGTTGCAGAGGGCGCGGCAAGCCACAGGGCTGCCGCGCCCTCTTGTCATGGCGACCCCGGGCGTTGCAAGTTCGATGCACGTCTCCCGGAGATACCGATGCGTCCTGTGCTCCGTCGCGCGCACCTGGTGCGCGCGTTGCTGCTGATCCCCATGGCTCGTCCACTCGTGGCCCAGACCGATGGACGCGCCTGTAGCGAAGCCATTCGTGCGGAGTTGAAACAGCACGCCGATATCCTCGCGGAAATCAACAAGCGTGTGGTTGATGTGAACAACCAGTTCAACAAGAACGTGCGCGCCTGCAGTGTGGGGCGGCCCACCGCCGAGGAGTTTCGCGCCTGCCGCGAAGCCGCCGGCGACAAGCGCGAAGCGGCCATGCAGCCGACCCATGATGCGCGCAGCGATGAGATGGCCCGGCACGCAAAGGCGAACATCGATCTCAATCGTGGGCAGTGTACCAGCCAGGCAACGGCAAAGCCCGCGCCGCCGTCATCCGATCGCTCGTCGCCGCCGCCCGAGCGCGAATCGCCGATACTGGCCACCGACGAGAGCGCCAGAGTGTTCAAGCTGGGTGCGGAGATGAATGTCCTCGCCGATGAAATGCATACAACGACCGATGGAAATCCCGGCGCGGAGTTTCTGGGTGGTCTGGCCGACTGGGCGAGTGAGACATTGCAATTCCTGTCACAGCGTCCCGGTGTTCCGCTGCAACAGATGGCGCAGTCGTTGGTCACTTATCTGACCAACGACAATGCAAACAATCACCAGCAACTTCGGGTCGCTGCGGAGCAGGCGCTGCGGGAGTTCCAGACCAATCCGGCACGGTTCATCGGCAGGAATTTGCCCGATGTCCTTCCGACGGGCGGCCTCGGCCGCGCCGGTGCCTTGCGGCAGATCAATGCCGTTGAGAAGGCGGCAGAGCGTGTGCGCCGCGTGGTCACGGAGCGGCGTCAGGTAAAGGGTTCGATCGAGCGTACGCTGCGACAGAATCGCAGGTATGGCGCCGGCACACCGCCGCAGCCATGCTTTGCGGCCAATGCCTGTTTCCCCGGTGCGCTGGCGGAGGCCGACCTGTTCAAGGCCAATGGTGGGGTGGGGGATGGGATAGGCGTGCGTGGCGTTTACCCCGATGTGCGCCCCGGCGGTTTCGGCGATGACATGGCACATACCTCGGAACAGGTATTCAAACGACTCGAACCGCGGGGGAAGAGCTATGTCCCTCGTAGCCCCGGTAGCTTCACAGCGGAGCAGCTCGAGATGATCTGGCGCGGTCAACCAATACCCATGCAATCGATGCAGGACATTGAGCGCCTGCTGGTGCGGGAGGGGGTCGGCTCACAGGGGCTCGTGTTCGTGGACTATCAACCCCTGATCATGCCTGGCATGACGGTAAACTTGCGTGGGCATGTGTTCAATGCGCAGAACCTGAATGGCACTATCCGCTTTGTCGACCACACCGAACCGGGGCGGCGTGCGGTGGTGCAGGCCTCCCAGATCAACCGCTTATTCTTCTTCCCGATGTGATCAGCGATCAGGCCTTCAGCGCGCGCAGCACATGGTCGTACACCTGTTTCTCCTTCTCGTGTGATGTTGCGAACTGGTGGATCAGACGGTCCACCAGCACATCGCCGGCCGATCGAAGGGTGTAGCCTGTTGACTTGATATACTCGGCGCCCCAGGGCTTGAGGTTGTCCAGGAACCTGACGCCGTTGCGGAAGTCATTGCTACTGATGGCTTCACTGCCACCGGCCTTGAACATGGTCAGGTAGCGCATCTTGTCGCCGCAGATGCCGGTGTTGAGCGTGAGGACCGGGATGAGCGGAATATTGAGCGCGAACCCTCGATACCATTCGGTGAAGGCAAACGGACGGCGGTGCAGGGCGTCCTGCGAATGGCTGTTCTCCCAGTATCCGCGGGCCTCTGTGCAGAAGGCATTCATGCGAACGACCTCGACGAGCCGCCAGATGAATTTCACGACGAGCTCCGTGGCAGAGACCACCATGTTGACGATGGCACCGGCGCCGAAGCCCACGGCATCCATGCTAAGTGCAGCGGCGCCTTTCATGGTCTGGTACAGACCTTCAAAGAGGCTCAGCGTCATCGCCCGCGTGATGGACTGGACGATAACGGCCGGATGACCGTGCGCCACTTCCACATCGCGCGCTTCCTTCCACGCTCGGAACCGCGTGATGGCCGCATCAATGGTCTTGCCCACGCCGCGTGCGATATCGAGCCCGGCACCTACGAGAGGCGCGGCCTTGGCTGCCACGGCGGCCACGATACCGCGCACCAGCGTCTTGACCATGCTCGCAATGCCTTCCACGGTACCGAACTTCTGTTTGATGATCTCCTGAACCTTCTGCACGAGCATGTCAAACCATTCCTGCAACTTGTCCTTCACGATCTGGGTGTTCGATCGCGCGGCGAGCTGACTGGCCTGTTCGGCCTGACGCAGCAGTTGTTCGGAGGTGACGAGTGTGGCGTTGGCGCCAGCCTCGACACTCGGCATGGCGTCTGCTGACAGCGATATGTTCTTCGCCTGGGTCTTCGAGATCAGCCGATCTTCGACCTTGTTTCCGATGCCTCCCAGGATGCCGGCACTCTTGCCGACCTTGTTGACGATGCCTTTGTCAGAGGCGTTCACGCCACCGACGATCATGGCCTTCCCGGCCAGCTCGAACCCACCTTCGAGCACCAGCTTGAAGAGACCCGGGGTGACACTCACACGACTGAAGAGATACAGGACCCCAAGCCGCGCGTTGATGAGATCCTCGTGCATGAAATCCGGCGCCCGACCGTCCATGAATGCACCGTCATCATCGCCTTTCCCCTCCAGCATGGCCTGCAGTTTTTCTGGCGCACGTTGGTGGTTGCGCACACTCTTCTTCCAGGCGTCTCCCGCGCCCTCCTTCCGTTTCCAGGCCGTGAAGGCCGCCTCCAACTTCTGCTTCGCCATTGGCGTACCGAGCTTCTCGTACTCGAGAAGTGCGGCGTCGACGGCCTTCAGTTCAGCGCTGCGAGTGCGGCCGATGCGGGCCGTGTCCTTCATCCAAGAATCGTAAGTGATCAGTGGCACTGGGGGATCTCGGGAAAGAGGACGGGGCGGGGGTGTGGCGCTATACGGATCTGGGTATGGGAAATGTAAGGCGGCACTCTGCGCCGGCTAGGCGCGTGATGGCAGCGAGAGCCTCATGGCTCAGCTCGAGTGAGTGTGAATTCACATAGAGGGCGATGTGCTGGGCGCAGACCTCAGGGGACATCTCCTGGGCGTGGGCGCGCACGTAGGCGCGGCTCGCGTGGGGATGATCGAATGCGTACTGCACCGATGCGCGGATGGCCTGCTCCAGGAGTGCGACCGTGTCGGCATCGAGTGTGGCCCGGGCGCAGATTCCGGCCAATGGAACGGGCAGGGCGGTTTCGCGTTCCCACCAGCCGCCCAGGTCGATCACCTGGTGCAGGCCACGCTCCCGATAGGTAAAGCGACTTTCGTGAATGATGAGCCCGGCGTGCACCTCGCCGTCGGCAACGGCGCGGAGGATACGGTCGTAGCGGAGCACCGCGACGTTGGCGATTGACGGTGCGGCGAGGCGCAGGAGTTGGTACGCGGTGGTCTCGCGGCCGGGGATGGCAACGGTACCGCCAGCGATGGCGGCTTCGAGAGACATGGGTGTGCGCGCCACGACGAGGGGACCAACGCCCTTGCCGAGCGCCGCACCACTGCGGAGCAGATGATAGCGGTCCCCGACGGTCGCGAATGCCCCCACGCTCAGCTTCGTGAGATCGAAGGCGCCATCACGTGCCCGTCGATTGAGCTCCTCGATATCGAGGTGTACCGGGCGAACGGTGAACGGAACCTCGACCAGGCCATGCGTGAGGGCATGGAAGGCGAAGGTATCGTTCGGGCAGGGGGAGTAACCGAAGGTGAGCTCGCGCATGGCGCAGTGGGGCCGGTGTTACGCGCCGGTCCAGCGGCGCAGCAGCACGCTGGCGTTCACGCCACCAAAACCGAAGCCATTGGAGAGGGCGTAGCGAAAGGAGGCTTGTCGCGCCACCGGGCCGACGAGATCAAGGCCCTCGGCGGCGGCATCGGGTGTGGCAAGGTTACGGGTGGGGGGAAGGATCTGATCGCGGAGTGCCAGCGCGGTGAAGATTGCCTCCACGCCGCCGGCCGCGCCCAGTGTGTGACCGGTGGCGGACTTGGTCGCACTGATGGCCGGCGAGGCATGCGTGCCAAACACCGAGCGGATGGCCGCGAGCTCCGCGCGATCACCGACGGGGGTGGAGGTCGCGTGGGCATTGAGATGCCCTACGGCGTCCGGCGACACCTGTGCCTGCGACAGTGCGGCGCGCATGGCACGTGCGGCACCATCGCCGGTGTCCGGGCCTGCGGTGATGTGATAGGCGTCGGCGGCAGTGCCGTATCCCACGATCTCCGCGATGGGCGTCGCGCCGCGCGCCTGTGCGTGGTCGAGCGATTCAATAACGAGGACACCGGCTCCTTCGGCGATCACAAAGCCATCGCGATCTGCATCGAAGGGGCGCGACGCCTCCGTTGGCCGATCATTGAAGCTGGTGGAGAGGGCCCGCGCCGCGGCGAACGCGCCGACACCCACGACGTTGAGTGCAGCCTCGGTGCCACCGCAGACAGCGATATCCGCCTCACCGGCGCGGATGTGCCGGGCCGCGTCGCCAATGGCCTGGAGGCTGGCCGCGCAGGCGGTGCCTGGGGCGCCAAGCGGGCCTTTGAGGCCGTGGCGGATGGAGACCCAGCCCGCTGCCATGTTGGGCAGAAAGGAGGGGACGGTGAATGGTGAGAGGCGGCGCGGGCCGTCGGCGTCGATGGTGCGAACGGCATCGGTGATGTTGAGAAAGCCCCCCATGCTGGACGCAATGATGGTCGCGGTGCGGGCGCGCTGTTCGTCGGACTCCGGGTGCCAACCCGCCTGGTTCAATGCCTCGTCGGCTGCAGAGAGCGCGAAGGTGATGAAGCGATCGACTTTCTTGAGTTCCTTGTGAGGCAGCACTTGAAGGGGATCGAATCCATGCGGCTCCTCGGCACCGGGTACCACGCCGGCGATACGACTGGCGTGGTCGCCGTAGAGTTCCGGCGGGAGCAAACGGATGCCCGAGTCACCGGCGAGCAGACGACGCCAGGTGATGTCGACACCAAGGCCGAGCGGGGAGACCAGACCCATCCCTGTGATCACGATGCGTGTGGAATTCATGTGTCTGGATACGATTCAGTGATTGATGATCTGCTGCCTAAGAGCATCGCGGATGGCGGCTACGAGGAGCGGTGTGGCGGCTGTGATGGCGGCAAACGCGTCGTTGAAATACCAGCGGGAGCGGTCGGCTTCCTCGATCTCGTTGGAGATGGCGCGGATCTCGATGGCGGGAACATCCGCCAACTGGGCCGCACGCAGGACGCTGAAGCCCTCCATGGCTTCCACGACGCAGGGGATCTGGGTCGACTCGGTCGCCGCGTTGATGGTGCCGCCGACGCTGGCAGCGGTACCGATGGGTATGGTGGGCATGGCGGGAAAGAACCGCCGAATGCTGGCGAGCAGGAGGACCGGCGCTGAGATGGAGCGTGGCGCCATTGCAGAGGGGACACGGAGGTCCACGTAGCGCGCTTCGCTCCCGGCAATGAGCGTGGCTGGTGCGAGCTGCGCATCGCGTCTCGCGCCGGCGATGCCCACATGCAGGATGGCCGACGGGCGTTCCTGCATGATGGCGGCGGTGGTCGTGATCGCCGCCTCTACAGGACCGACGCCGCACTCGAGCGTTCGCCAGGCCCCATGGGGTGGAAGGGCGAGTTCCCGGGTGGTCGCGGCAACGACCAGGATGCGCGCGGAGGAGGACATGGGGGGAATGTAGCGGGAAGCGGGAGGGAATCTGGCGGCGCTCGCGGGAGCGCTTGACCGCTTCAGGCATTCCTTCCCAACGCATCTCCCGCAAGACGGGAACGACATCCGGACGGGACTGGAGCTGCTGGGACATCGGGATGTGTCTACGACGATGACCTACACCCATGTTCTCAATCGCGGGGGTCGCGGCGTGTGTAATCCGCCGGAGAGCCCGAGAGCGAAGTGGCCCCCGGTTCACGCTCTGCGCGCAAGAGTCCTAGGCTGCACTACTTGCAGCGAAAATCGGACATCTGAACTTGCCAGTGCGGAACTCAAGTCGTAACATGGCAAGCAGTTACAGCGGTCCTATCGCAGTGGTCCGTTTGGCTTCGACTGCGGGAATCGCGAACATCAGGAG
>CAZPJX010000117.1:0-8884 GCA_964586985.1 uncultured Gemmatimonas sp.
AGAGCAGTGCACCCGTCAGCGCGAACGATGGATTCTCCGTCGTCGCACCAATCAGCACAACAGTTCCCGCCTCGACATGCGGCAACAGGGCGTCCTGCTGGGTCCGATTGAACCGATGGATCTCGTCGACGAAGAGGATCGTACCACGCCCAGTGTTACGCCGCTCCTGGGCCTCGACCACGATCTCCCGGACGCGGGCCACGCCATCGTTGACCGCCGAGAAGGAGACAAACGCCGCATCGGCGGATTGCGCCAGCAACCGGGCCAGCGTGGTCTTCCCCACCCCGGGCGGTCCCCAGAACACCATGGAGTCGACAATGCCACGCGACAACGCTTCCCGCAGCGGCATTCCCGGGCCGAGCAGATGCTCCTGGCCCAGGTAGTCGTCGAGGGTACGCGGCCGCAGACGGGCGGCGAGGGGCTCGGCCACGCGCGATGAGAACAACGATGGTCCCGTGTTGCGAGCAGCTCTCGTCACGTCTCTGGCTCCATCGTCGCCTCGGGCAGCCGCTGGGCCACGATGTCGCTCGTCATCGCCTGCAAGCCAAGCCGATGCGCCGCCGCCTCGAGCGCTTCGTACAACGACCTGGCCGGATACCACGCATCACTGGCCAACCGCCAGGTAGGGCGTGGCATCTCTCGACGTTCCAGAAAACCCAGCTCGTCGAGAAGAAAGGTCCAACGATCGGTGCGAGCCTGCACGACGAGCAGGAGCTCGGCGGTGAGGGTGAGCTGGTCGTCGCCGGTGTACACGGAGAGATCGACACCCCCGTAGGACGCCAACGGCAGGCGCAACCGCCCTACAGTCTCGCGAACCTCGGGCAACGCCAGCAGCGCACCCTCCCATCGCATACCGGAACGCCGGTCATGCAGGGCGAAGTCGACCGCGGGGGCCAGATACACGCACATCGCGTGCAGTGTGTCCAGCACACGCTCGGCGTTCGTGCCGACTACCACCCGGTGAATCGGCGCGTCGGCCTGCGCGGACGGCGCCACGAGCGAATGCACAAACCAGTCCTCGGCAGGCCGGAATCGGGATCGGGCCGAAGGACGCAGCTGCGTGAGTTCACTCATCCCGTCCCGCCTGCGCCTTCACTTCGGGATGATTGGAGGGTCCGCCGGTCAGCCCATGCACCATGCCGATCAGATCGTCACGGGTATTGCGCGCAGGGTCCTCGATGACGGCCTGCAGCAGCGTCTGCAACGCACGCCCAAGCGCCGGACCTGCCGCGATACCATACTGGCGCAGATCATCGCCATCCACGGCGAGATCGGCGATCTCGATGGGATCATGGAAAGCGACATGCGTGAGGCGCCGGAAGAGCCGCCGCACGAGTGCAGGCGAAATCCCAACCGCACCCTGCCAGTGGGCGGCCCCGAGCCGCAGGAACGCGTTGACACGAAGACGCCCGACATCGGCTGCGAGGCGTCTGAGGGCCGCATCCTCCGGAAGGACACCCGTCGAGAGGACCGCAGTGACTGCCCCCCCAAACCGCTGCCAGCGATCCACGACGGCGCCAACAACAGAAACCTCCTGATTGGAGGCCCGCAGTGCCCGCAGTGCCTGCTCCGTCGCCTTGCCATCGAGGGCGGAAAACAGCGCCGCCGTGCGCAGCATGCGACGCCGCGGCCTGGCCACGCGCCCCGGTCGCGGCAGTCGATCCAGCGCGGCAAGCGTGGCGTCCGGCACGCTCGCCAATGCCGGAATGAGGCTCGCAAATGCGCCCGCGTCACGCCAGCGACGGAATGCGGTCGACGGACATGCCACCTGCTCCATGGTCTTGTCCAATTCCTGCTTCACCCGCTCCGGCGAGAGCCTGGTCAGGTACGGCGCACTGGCGACGATCGCTGCCCACGTCTGCGCTTCGATGGCGAATTCGAAACGACTCGCAAACCGGATCGCCCGAAGTGCACGCAAGCGATCCTCGCGCATCCGATCCTCCGGCAGTCCAACGGCGCGCACCACCCCGGCCATCAGGTCTTCGCGCCCCTGGAAAGGATCGTGCAGCACCTTCCCAATGGGATCCCAGGCTATGGCGTTGATCGTGAAGTCCCGACGAGCCAGGTCCTCGTCGAGTGAGGCGCCGAACTCCACCACCGCATGGCGGCCGTCAGTGTGCACGTCGCGGCGAAAGGTGGTCACCTCGTGCATCCGGCCTTCGCGGTCCAGCACACCCACCGTTCCGAACTCGATGCCGACCGGGATCGTCCGCCTGAAGAGGCGGCGCACCTCGCCGGGTGTGGCCGAGGTTGCGAGGTCCCAATCCAGATGGGCCAGCCCCAGCAAGGCGTCGCGGACGGCACCACCCACACACCATGTGGCGTGGCCGGCGTCCTGCAGTGTCCTAGCCAGGTCGATGACCGGCCCGGGAGGGCGCAACGCGCGCGCGCTCACGCCACTCACCCGCAGAGCACACTCCCACCATTCACATTGAGGATCTCCCCCGTGATATGGCGCGCGAAGGAGCTGGCAAGAAACAGCACCGGACCGGCGATATCCTCCGACGAAGCCACCCGCCCAAGCGGGATGCTCACCTCAATACGAGACCGCCCCTCGTTGGCGAAGGGAATCGCCACCGCTTCGGTATCCACCCAGCCCGGAGCGACGCAGTTCACCGTGATGTCGCGCGGCCCGAGCTCCACCGCCAGAGATTTCACGAAGGAGATCACCGCCCCTTTGCTGGCCGCATAGTCGGCGTGGCCGGCTTCGCCCCGCTGACCAGCAGTGCTGGACACATAGATGAGGCGAGCACCACGGCCCAGATGGGGCACTACGGCCTGGGCGCCGTAAAACATGCTGTCCACGTTGGTGGCCATCGTCTCCCGCCACCGCTCGCTCGGCAGGGCCTCCACCGCCACGGGAACCGGCGGCCACACGCCGGCATTGCCGACGAAAATATCCACATGGCCGAAGCGATTCAGGGCGCCTTTCACGAAGTCCACATTCGACGCTGCCGATGCAAGATCACCTTTGTGGACAAATACACCTACTCCCATCGTTGTGATTTCAGCGGCGAGGCTCATGGCCTCCTGATCGCGCGAACGATAAGCGAACGCCACCTGCGCCCCAGCACTGGCAAGGAGACGGACGCAAGCCGCGCCGATGCCGCGCGAGCCACCGGTCACCAGAGCCACCTTCCCGTCGAGTGAAATCATGCCTGGCCCTCTCCGCTGCCACAGCTCAGAAGTTAGTGGAGATCACGACCGCAACCCCTTTGAATGGATAAGGATGCGCAACGAAGATCATCTTCGGCGAAATACTCCTCCAACTTCCCCGCACTGCTCCGCCTGCTAGAGTGTTTGCTCTATGCTATCGCAGATCGCATGCTGAATACAGAGGTGCATCTCCTGCGCACGGTCAGTCCTGGTGGTCGGAACGATGATGCAGACATCGCTTACTGCCGGCAGCCCTCCTCCATCACGCGCACTGAGGGACACCACGGCAATGCCCTTCGCACGGGCCGCCTGAGCTGCCTTGATCACATTTGGAGAATTTCCACTCGTCGAGTGAATCATGAGCAGGTCCCCGGGGCGCCCCAGGGCTTCGACCTGTCGTGAAAATATGTGATCGAAGCCGATATCGTTTCCAGCAGCGGTCAGGAGCGACGTATCGGTGGTCAGCGCGATGGCCGGATACGCGCGCCGGTTTCGCATGTAGCGGACGACATATTCTGTGGCGAGATGCTGCGCATCGGCCGCTGAGCCGCCGTTGCCGCAGAACAACAGTGTCCCCCCTCGTGCCACGGTCGCCTGCACCAGGGCCAGGGCGGCCCCAATCTGTGCCTCCAGCTGGGAGGCCGTTCGCTCGGCCGTTTCGGCAAGCTCGTGTAGCGCACCGAGGACGGACGTGAGGTCGTGGGATGGTTGCTGAGACATCGCGAGGAAGGTGTCCGTAGTGTCAGGATGGCGTCACGAGGACGAGAAGAGGCGTTTGATCCGTCCAAGGAACCCACTGCTGAGCGGAGGGACCGGAAGCGTCTCCTCATCCCGCAGCACATTCCCCGCATTCACGCTGGTGAGCAGTTCCACCTGCGCCTCTGCACCGCGCTCCAGCAGCCAGTCGCGGGCGGTTGCCAAAGAACGATGGTCTCCGTGGTTGTCGGAGGCGAGAATGTCGATAAGCCCCAGCGAGAGCATCTCGCGGGCCAGATCGGCCGGCGTCCCACGACCCATAAGCACCGAGGCATCCGTCTGGATGACCACGCCGAAGCTCCGCCATTCCCGCACCAGCTCGATGGTGCATCCAAAGTAGCGCTCCGGGTGTGCAAGGATGGGGGTTCGCCCAGCCCGTGCAATCCGCCGAAGCTCCCCGGATGCTCCCCTTGGCAAGCCCCCACGCGTGAATTCCACGAGCAGCGCGCGAGAAGAGCCAAGCGAGAGCTCCGGGGCCGTGAGGTCGACAGCTGGAGCATCCAGCATGATCTCCCAGCCCAGCTCGAGCTGCATTCCCTGCGGCGCCCGCGCCTGCAATTCTCGAAAGATCGCCAGATGCCCCTCGTAGGGAGCCGCCGCCGCCTGTGCGGCGTTGAGATGGGGCGTACAGACGACCGTGGTCACCCCATGCTGCACAAACCGTTCGAGCACAGGCAGCGAGACATCGAACGACGGCGAGCCGTCGTCGACGCCAGGGAGCAGGTGGGAGTGAATATCGATCATGACGTTCTGTTCTCCACCCCTCGGTTGTGGCAGCTCACCCGGCTCCGGAGCGATGTGCGCCCATCGGAGTGTCGGCGCCCAAAGGCAAGGACGCAATTCTGACCATGGCGTCCGACGCCAGAGACTCGATCTGCGAGGAATCGTCGGCCGCGGCTTCGAAGGCGTAGGTCATCAGTGCATCCACCGCAAGCAGATCCAGCGCATCCGCCCGCCCCGTGGCCTCCGTGGCGAGCATCTCCCCCAGCAGCCGCACCCCCGTCTCGGTACAGACCTGCGCAACGTCAGCAACGGGGCGATGTGCCGCGGGCGCGAGCAGGGTTCTCAAACGCTCATGCAACGTCACCGGTGGGCGTGGGTCGAGCGCATCGACCCACGCTCCCAGCGTGGTGACGCCCATGGGAGAGGTCACGCGGCGGCGGCAGCGAGACGGGTCAGCACCGCTTCACCAGCTGACAACGCGGCATCGATCTGTGCAAGTTCCACCCCTGCCTGAGCCATGTGCGGCTTGCCCCCGCCACGTCCGCCCACGGTCGCCGCAACCTCCCGCACCACCACATCGGCACGGAGCCCACGTTCGCGCAGGTCATCGGTAGCAATCGCCAGCAAGGCTCCCTTGCCATCGGCCAGCGATGCACCGAGCAGCGCCACCCCACTGCCAAGGGCTTCACGCACGGCATCCCCCAGCGCCTGGAGCGCCTTCACATCGGGAACGTCCACGCGACTCGCAATGAAACGCAGGCCTGCAACGTTCGCGGCACTGGCCACCAACTGCTGTGCCAGCCCACCACCTGTGCTACCACCACGCAGGGACTCGTCCAGTCGCTTCTCGAGCTGACGACGCTCGTCCATGAGCGTATCCAGCTTCCGTTCGATCTGCTCCATGCCCGAGGTCAACCCCGACATCGGCACCTTGAGGCGCGATGCCACCTGCAGCAGTGTACGCTCGCGGTCCGCGAGGAACTGGAAGGCGCGTGGGCCACTGATGGCTTCGATTCGACGCACCCCAGCGGCAACGCCGCTTTCCGCCACGATGCGTACCAACCCGATTTCCGCCGTGTTGCGCACGTGCGTGCCGCCGCAGAGCTCCACCGACAGCGACGGGATCTCAACCACCCGCACGACGTCGCCGTATTTCTCGCCGAAGAGGGCCATCGCGCCCTTGGCGATGGCATCGGCATAGGCTTCCTGGCGCGTATTCACTGGCACGCTGTGCCACACCCCCGCGTTCACGTCGGCCTCGACTGCCATCAATTGCTCGGCCGTCAACGGTCCGTGGTGCGTGAAATCGAAGCGCAGGCGATCCGGTGCCACCAGGGAGCCGGCCTGGTGCACGTGCTCGCCGAGCACCTTGCGGAGTGCGGCATGCAACAGGTGTGTGGCCGTGTGGTTGCGCTCGGTGTCGTGCCGGCGTTCCCGGGGTACCACTGCCGACGCACATCCGAACGCGATCTCGCCAGAGGATATGCCAATGGCGGCGATACGCCCTTCGACCTTGCGCACCTCGTTGACCTCGACGGACCAGCCTTCACCTGTGATGGTCCCCTGATCGGAGATCTGCCCCCCAGACTCAGCATAGAATGGCGACTCGCGCAACATGACCGCCACGCGCCCATCCGGAAGCTGTCGAACGGCGGTGACGAGGGTATCCACGGCCGTCGTGTCGTAGCCCACGAAACGCCCCATGGCCTCGCGGTGCTGCTGATCGTGGGTCCATTTGGTGGGATCAGCAAAGTCATCGGCGTTGACCGTAATACGCCGCGCCTTGCGATCGTCCTGCGACTGCTTCCGCTGCGCCTGGAGTGACCGCTCGAAGCCAGCAATATCGACGAGATAGCCGCGCTCGCGGGCCATCAGATCCGTGAGATCGATCGGGAAGCCAAAGGTGTCGTATAGCCGGAAGGCATCCTCTCCAGAGAGCGTCCCGCGCAGACTGGAGCTGCCCTGTGTACTCTGCGCCGGCGCCAGCTCATCAAACCGCGACATGCCCGCATCGATGGTCGCGAGGAAACGCTCCTCCTCGGCACGGGTCGTCTCGACAAGGTGCTGCCGCCTTGCCTCCAGTTCAGGGTAGAGCTCGCGCATCGTATCGATGAGCACCTCCACCACATGCACCAGCGTCGGGGTGCGACGCCCCAGCAACCACGCATGGCGGACCGCGCGACGCAGGATGCGACGAAGCACGTACCCCCGCCCTTCATTGCTCGGGAACACCCCATCCGCGAGCAGGAAGCCCACCGCTCGCGCATGATCGGCGAGTACGCGAAAGGACGCGGGATCGATCTCCTGACCATCCGCACCATACGCCCTGCCAAGGCCGACGCCCGGACGGTACGGATAGCCGATCCCCACAACCTCCTCCACCTTCGCGATGAGCGGGCGAAACAGATCGGTGTGGAAATTGTTCGTCACCCCCTGCATCACGGCGGCAATTCGCTCGAGGCCGGCCCCGGTATCCACCGACGGCTTGGGCAAGGGCACCAGCGTACCATCTGTTTGCCGATCGTACTGCATGAAGACGAGATTCCAGATCTCGAGAAACCGACCCGCTTCGGCACCTTCCACGAAGGCGTCGAGTGAGAAGTCTTCTATGTCGGTGTTGGTCCACTCACCTGCGGCATCCGCCGGGAACGCCCAGTCGGCCGCCATCTTGGCAAGGTCTACATAGATCTCCGTGCAGGGGCCGCAGGGTCCTGTGTCGGCCATCTGCCAGAAATTGTCCTTGGCACCAAGCCCGTAAATGCGGCTGTCGGGAACGCCGGCCACGTCCTTCCAGAGCTGGCGAGCTTCGTCGTCCTCGTGGAAGACCGTGACGCGCAGGTGCTCTCGCGGGATCTTCAGATCTTCGGTGACAAACTCCCACGCAAACCGAATGGCCTCGCGCTTGAAGTAATCGCCGAAGGAGAAGTTTCCCAGCATCTCGAAGAAGGTGTGATGCCGAGCCGTGTGGCCGACCTGCTCGAGGTCATTGTGCTTGCCGCCGGCCCGCACGCACTTCTGCGATGTGGTCGCTCGCCGCTTTCCGTCAGGGGCTTCCTCCATCCCCAGAAAGACCTTCTTGAACTGCACCATCCCCGCGTTGACGAACAGCAGGGTGGGGTCATCGGAGGGCACCAGCGATGAGCTGGGGCGGATGGCATGGCCGTTCTTCTCGAAGTAGGCCAGGAATCGGGCACGGATTTCGGACGCAAGCATAGGCCCGGAAATATAGACGGGTCGAAGCGCAACAGGGGATCATTGCCCCGAATGCAGTACCTCACGCGCAGTTCGTCTCGCGAGCGCCCCCCCATATCCGCGCCGCATCAGAAACCCCATCAGTCGGCGTTCAGCGACCTCCTTCGGCAGTGATTGCAGTGTGCGAACCCGCTTCTCCGCCAGCACCCGGCAGGCTGTCGCTTCGTCAGTGCCCTCCTCAGCCGCCTCGTCGATAGCATCGGACAGTGCGTCGGCCAGTGTTTCCGGGTCGATACCCTTACGGCGCAGGCGCTGGCTAACCAGGGCGGGCGCATCCCCACGGCGCAAACGCGCCCTCGCTTCGGCGCTCGCAACCGCCGCGTCCGAGAGAATGCCAGCGGCTTCCAGTCGATCGAGTGCCGCAGTAATGAGCGGTGGCGGAGCCTCCCGCTTCCGTAGTCGCACTTCGAGTTCTCGCCGCGTTCGACGGCTTCTGGCCAATGCGGCAAGCGCTCGGTCCATCAGGTCGGTGATGACGGACTCCTCAGCGAGGCGCCTGACCTGCTCCGCTGTCACCGAGGCTCCCTCCTGGATGGTTCCGAGCTCGGCCAACGCTGCGACGCTCACGACGAAATCGCGTCCGTCGCTCAATCGCAGGTGGTACCGACCTGGGCGCCGCGGCGACTCGAGGAGACGCCGGATGCTGAGGGGAGGCTGGGGATCGGTCATGGCGGAAAAAAGGACAGGAGAGGCCCAGTCAGCGGTTCAATCCGGGGCTCAAGGAGAGGCTCAGGATGAATGGTGGCTCCAGGTGGCACTACGGAACCCGGGAAACAAAGAGCCGAGGGGCAACTCACGATGAGCCGTGGTGATCCGGGCACCACTTCCCTCCGCAAGCAACCCCTCGGCCCTCTCCTCACCCATGGGAGTCAGGAGGCCAGACCTACTCCTCGGCCTCTTCCCCGGGGCCTTCCAGGCCCTTCACGCCGAGCACCGCCTTGACCTTCTCCTCCAGCTCTGCCATCATCGTCGGGTTGTCCTTGAGGTACATCTTGGC
>CAZPJX010000118.1:0-8650 GCA_964586985.1 uncultured Gemmatimonas sp.
AAGGCCTGGGAGGGAAGCATAGGCGAGGACAACGGCTGAACCAACGTCCGCCTCTATCGCATAAAATCGCCTCTCCGTACCTTTGCGCGCCATGATATCCGCGCTCCGCCCTTTGCCGCCCTCTGGCCTACCGCCCCATGCCGTCGTCGGATCTCGCTGAAGCCACCCGGCACCTCGCCGCACAGCGTCGTCGTGTCGCCCTGCTGCTCACCGCAGCCATGGTGGTGGTGTACTTCGGATTCATCCTGCTTGTCGCCTTCGATCCCACCCTCCTGGGCACACTGCTCAGCGAAGGACTCTCCCTGGGCATCGTGCTCGGCGCACTGGTGATCGCCGTCGCGTGGATGCTGACCTGGGTGTACGTGCGATGGGCGAACCGTGTGTACGACCCGGCGCTGCAGGCGCTTCGGGAGCACCATCGGCGGGACGCGCAGCAGGCGGGGCAGCCCACATGAGGGCGGCCGTACTCGCCGCACTTCAGGCGGCATCGGCAGCAACAACGCCCGCTCCGAGCCCGCGGTTTGGCACGGCGGATCCGGTTGCAATTGCCTTTTTCGGCATTTTCATCGCCATCACGCTGGGTATCACCTGGTGGGCAGCGCGGCGCACCCGGACGGCTGAGCATTTCTACGCGGCCGGTCGCTCCGTGACGGCAGGCCAGAATGGGTTCGCGCTCGCAGGCGACTACATGAGCGCCGCGTCCTTCCTGGGCATCGCCGGCCTCGTCTCCACCAGCGGCTTCGATGGATTGATCTACTCCACCGGATGGCTGGTGGGTTGGCCGATTGTGCTCTTCCTGATCGCCGAACCGCTGCGCAACCTCGGACGGTATACCTTCGCCGACGTCGTGGCAGCACGCCTCAATCCCGTACCGGTGCGGATCAGCGCAGCCTGCGGGACGCTGGCCACCATTGCGTTCTATCTGATCGCACAGATGGTGGGCGCCGGCAGCCTCATTCGCCTGTTGTTCGGCATCCCGTACGAAACAGCCGTCGTCATTGTCGGCCTGGCGATGATGGCCTATGTGCTCTTCGGTGGCATGCTGGCCACCACCTGGGTACAGATCGTCAAGGCCGTGCTGCTGCTGGGCGGCGCCGCACTGCTGGCGACTTTGGTGCTGGCGCGATTCGGGTTTGATCCGAGAGCCCTCTTCGCAGCGGCCGCGCAGCAATTCGGAGATCGCGTGCTGGCGCCGGGTTCCCTTGTCTCGAACCCGCTCGATGCCGTTTCGCTGGGTCTCGCACTGATGTTTGGAACAGCGGGTCTGCCGCACATCCTCATGCGGTTCTACACCGTGCCTGACGCCAGCGCGGCTCGGCGCTCGGTCTTCATTGCAACGGGACTCATTGGGTTGTTTTACCTGATGACTTTTGTGCTCGGGTTTGGTGCCATGGTGCTGGTCACCCCCGATGTGATCAAGTCGATCGACGCCGGTGGCAACATGGCTGCGCCCATGCTTGCGGAGCTGCTTGGGGGTCGGGCCTTCCTCGGCTTCATCGCTGCGGTGGCCTTCGCCACGATTCTTGCCGTCGTGGCCGGACTCGCGCTATCCGGCGCCGCTGCCATCTCCCACGATCTGTGGTCGAGCGTCGTCCGGCGCGGCCAGCCACGTCCGGGTGAAGAGCTGCGGGTGGCGCGGATCGCCACCATCGTGCTCGCACTGACGGCCATCGCCCTGGGCGTGGCGTTCAAGGGGCAGAATGTGGCCTTCATGGTGGGGCTCGCGTTCGCAATCGCCGCGAGCGCCAATTTTCCGGCGCTCGTGCTGAGTGTGTTCTGGCGACGCATGAGCACGGCCGGTGCCGCCTCAAGCATGATCGTGGGAACGATTGCGACCCTCGTGCTGATCGTGCTTTCGCCGGCAGTACAGGTAGACCTGCTCCACAAGAGCTCCGCGATCTTCCCGCTCAAGAATCCGGCGCTGGTCACGATCCCCCTCGCATTCCTCACCGGGATCGTCGTCTCCCTGCTCTCACCGGACCAATCCTCGATGACACGTCATGCCACGCTGCAAGCCCGTATGCTGCTCGGCGAGCCCGAGCCCCCACACTCGGCGTGATCGCCAGGCACGGTTGGAAGCAAGTGAAGCGGGCGGCGGTTTTTGCCGCCCACAGGGGTTCTACGGGCCCGGAGAGTCAGATTGTGGGCGCTGGATCACCCCCGCTTCCCACCCGCGCGCGCTGGCCCGGCGGGAAACGCCAGCGCACGAATTATGCTCACCTAAGACATTACTGTACAATAACTTGCAATTGTTTTCCACATACTCGATACTGTGGAAATTTGATTTCCCTGGCGTTGGCATGAGTGTTGCTTTCTGCGCAGGCGCCGTGCGGATACCCCGCGCGGTTGAGGCCCGGCGACGTCGCCGAGTCGGCTCATTCCGCCAGCGCAGCCATGCTCGACCGCGTCGTCCATCGCATCACATTCTGGGGAGCGCTCTCCCTGATTTCAGCCGCTCTCATCGTCGAATCCGCCCACGCACCGGCGGCTCCGGCCTTCCTCGGCACCGCGCCAGTGATCGGGGTATTAACGCTGCTGGTGACGGTGGGCGGGTGGCGCTTGCTGCATCGGGAGCGGCAGGATCGTGTTGCACACGACCTCGCGCTGCACGAGCAGGTCCGCGGTCTACAGGAAGCGATGCACGGCAGCCTGGACGGGATCTGTCTGCTTCGCGCAGTCCGCGACGAAAGCGGCGCACTAAGCGACTTTGAAATCACCGACATCAACGCGCGAGGCGCCGCCCTGCTGTACGGGGAGCGTCGAGTGCTTCTGGGATGTCGCCTTCGCCGCGATCTCCGCGGCGGCATGGGGAGCGCGCTCTTCCCACGGTATGCGGCCGCCCTCACGCGGCGTGCACCATTCACCGAAGAGACGCGCGTGGATCGGCGGTATATATCGGCGAGCTGGCTGATGCATCAGGTCGTACCGACTTCGGATGGACTGGCCATCACGCTGCGTGACATCACCGTGCATAAGCGCGAGGAGCGGCAGCTCCGGCGCGCCTCCCTCCTGGACGACCTCACCCAGCTCAACAATCGCCGAGGGTTCATTGCGCTGGCAGAACAGCAACTGCGTACAGCCCGCCGGCAAGGCAAGGATGCGGTGGTGCTGTATGCCGATATGGACGGATTCAAGCATATCAACGACACCTATGGGCACGCGCTCGGTGATCGGGTGCTGGTGACGGTTGCCAGGCTGTTGCAGGACACCGTGCGCGACTGTGATGTCGTGGGGCGACTTGGTGGCGACGAATTCACCATCCTGGCACTCGATGCCGATGGAGGGGGTGCACGTGCCATTCAGCGACGAGTGGATGAACGCCTTGCCGTCGTCAATGCCTCGGGAGTATTCCCTTTGGCGATCGGCCTCACGGTTGGCTTCACGCGCGCACGTCCCACCGATACTGCCGGGATCTCCGAGTTGCTCGCCCGCGCCGATCAGTTGCTGTATCAGCGCAAGCGTCGGCGGCGGCTGCTCGAAACCGGGGGAGCACCTGCGGTAGTACTTCCAAAGCGTACCGCGCAGCGGCCCGCTGCCCGTACAGGCAGAGCGGCGCGTGCCTTCGAGCCAACCGTTCCATTGACCTCGCCGATCCCGATGCCCAATACCTCCGCGATGGCATCGCAGCCCCTGAGGGCGCAAGCAGGATAAGTCGCGCCTCGCGTGGGCCGGCGCCTACCAGTCGGGAGCCGGCTCCCGCTCTTCGTCATCGCCGATGCCTTCGAGGAGACGCCGCCACCAGGGTCGCTGGTCTTCCGCGCGCCGCATGCTTCGAACCACCTGACGCCAGGCGACCCGCATCTCGCCCGCGTCTTCGAAGCGATCCTCCACGCGCTGCGCGAGG
Organism: uncultured Gemmatimonas sp.; assembly: GCA_964586985.1. Lineage (GTDB taxonomy): Bacteria > Gemmatimonadota > Gemmatimonadetes > Gemmatimonadales > Gemmatimonadaceae > Gemmatimonas. Next base: position 3,845 of record CAZPJX010000118.1, read on the forward strand.
CCACGCAGCAGCCAGGCACCGAGGGCTTCGGAGAACCCATCCTCGTGCAACTGCCCTGGCAGGGTGTCCGACAACTGTCTGGCGAGAATCGTTGCGGCGGGGCCATCACCGAACGGTGCGCGTCCGGTCAACACAAAATACACGATGCTGGCCAGCGCATAACAATCTGTCGCCGGTCCCTGCGCTTCCCCGAGCAACTGTTCCGGTGCCGCGAACGACGGCGTGCCCGATGTGCCGGCGCTCTCGTCGCCCAGCGCATACGCAATACCGAAATCGCCGATGCGCCAGCGCCGATAGCGATCGATGAGGATATTTTCGGGCTTGAGGTCCCGGTGGATGATGCCACTGCTATGCGCGGCATGGAGCGCCTCCAGCACCTCATCCACTTGCGGTGCAATTTCCTCGAAGGAACGTGGTCCCTTTCGGGAAACCAGGTCCGCCACCGAACCACCTTCGGCGAGTTCCATCGTATACCACACTACGCCGCCTCGGCTATCGCTTTCATAGATGGGCACGATGGCAGCGTGCGCCAACTGCGCCGCATGACGGGCCTCACGACGAAAACGCGCCACCGCCACGTCATCTTTCGCGATATGGGGGTGCAGCACCTTGATGGCCACTTCGCGTGACAGCGAGAGATCACGCGCGCGCCACACGCTGCCGAACATGCCCTCGCCCAGAGGGGAAAGGATTTCGTAGTCGTCGGCCGTGACCCAGCGCAGTCGAGCCTCAGGCGAGTCCATCTCCATCGGCACCTCATCACCTTCCGGTTCGATGAAGGCCGGACGCACCGAGACATGGCGGTCGAGTTCCCGCAGCATCGTCGCGACACTGGGATAGCGCTGTGCCGGATCGGGCATCAAGGCCCGCTCGAGGACAGTAGCCAGCGCCTGAGGGCAGTCGGGCCGCAGTAAGGCAATGGGAGGGGCATCCTGCTCCGGTGCCGTCTCCCCCGTGAGCATGGTGAACATCATGGCCGCCAGCTGCCACTGATCGGAGAGAGGCGTTGGACGCCAGACGCCTGGCTCCCACTCAGGTGCCCAGGGGGTAAAACCCGCATCGGGGATGAGCCCTGCGGGGCGCTGGTCACGTGGCAGTACCCATTCCCATCCCAGCAGCCAGAGGCGTCCACCGGGAGTGAGCCATACCGCACTGGGTGATACCGCACCATGTGCCACTGCGGTGTCGTGCAGATAGGCCAGTGTGCTTCCCGCCTCTCGCAGCACCTGCAGCGCAAACGGAATCGCTTCCGTGCCGAGACGCGCCACACGGGAATACACGGTTTCCCCGCTGATCCAGCGCCGCAGGTACCCCGGGCCACGGCGACTCTCGTCGTGCGAGGCCCAGTAGTGGTAGGTCGTCGGGATGGACGGATGATTGCGGTGCGCCAGTGCCCGCGCCTCGTTCCGGAGCCACTCGTCGTGCTCCGGCGTGAGTACGCTGACCAGCGAGAGGGACCGACCCAGGGCGTCAATCACTTCCTGGTAATGGCGGTACTCCCGTTGCATCGCCTCTTCCCCCCATGACCATCCCGGCGGCAGGGTCCATGTCGCCAGATGCGGCGGTGGACACGGCGTGGGCGTATGGTCGAGAAGTGGGGAAGTCCGAGGCATGCTCAAGAGTAATGCGCCCGCTCGCGTCCCGCCTCGGGCACATGACCGGCTCGACGCAAGACGATATGCACGATGGTACCGCTGCCGGGTGTGCTCACGATCCCGATCGTGCCGCCCCATCCCTCGATAAGGCGGCGGCTGATGGCCAACCCCAGTCCGCTGCCGCTGGTTCGGGTGGAGAAATGCGGTTCGAAGACCCGAGGCAACGTCTCGACGGCGATTCCAACCCCATCGTCCACCACATCGATCGCGAGCCCGTTGGCTGCTCCATCCCGCCAGGTCTCCAGCACGCCCGGTGCATGACTTGGCGAGAGGCGTAACGTCACGGTGCGCGCATGGGCCAGACGCGCGTTCTCCAGGAGGTTGATGAGCACCTCCCGCAGTTCGTCACGCAGCGCATACGCATGTGCGGCGCCCGCCAGCAGCGGGTCGGTTTCGACACGCCATTGCACGGATTCGTGACGTTCCTCGTCCCCAAGACGTTCGAGCGCCATGACATCGCGCACGACATCGATCACATCGACCGAGACAGCGGGTGAACGATCTTCCGGCGCCGTGCCGTAGCGGCTGAACGCTCGCGCGATCTCATCGAGATGGTCAATTTCCGCGAGCACACGACCGACATTGGTATCGAGAATCTGCTCGAAGTCGCTGCGCCCGTCGCGATATGCCCGACGCAGATGCTGCACCCCCAAACGGATGGGGGTGAGAGGATTCTTGATCTCGTGCGCAACCTGCCTGGCCATCTCGCCCCAGGCGAGCACCCGCTGCGCCGACGCGAGTTCAGTGATGTCGTCCAGTGTGAGCACCGCCCCGGTGGGGAGTCTGGTGAGTCGGGCGCGCAGCTGCCGTCCCGGGAGCATCACCTCGAACGCATCCTCTTCCGCATCACTCACCAGAAAACGGCGAGCGCGTGCGACCAGATCATCGAAGAGGCGCGGCAGCATCCACAGCGACGCCTGCCCCGGGACCAGTGCGATGCCCAGCATCGCTTCGGCTCGCGGATTGGCGAGAATGATCTTCCCGCTGTCGACGATGGCGAGCACACCCGACGCCACATGCTGCAAGACTGCCGCCGTGCGCCGCTGCGCCGTTTCGAGTGCGGCCCGGCTGCTGGCGAGATCTTGGGCCATGCGACCGAAAGCGCCGTACACCGGCGCGAACTCCGTCGCCGGAGCGGGCCCCAGCTCGGGGGCATCGCGACCCGCGGCCACGGCAAGCGCCGCCTCGCGCAGCACGCCCACAGGGCGAGCCAGCGAGCGCGCGGCGATGCCGCTCGACCAGACTGCCGCGATCGCGCCGAGCATGGTGGCGAAGAGCAGGAGAATGCCAAGGTCCTCTCGGCGCGCGTCCAGCGCAAACTCGTCACCGCGCGCCGGTGTGGCCAGGATGGCCTCGCTGCGCCCGGGTGCGTCGACCCGACCAATCCGCCGGTACCCCACGAGCGTGTTGACCGACCCGACGGTGATGCGCCGCGTGGTGAACAGATCGTCACCAGTGGCGAGGTTATCCATGAAGGTGACGGGTGCGAGCCGCCCAAGGGGTGCCAGCGCGTCGAGCAGCGGGTCGTTCGCAGACGTGAGCATGCCACGCTGGTACAAGAAAAGCGGCGCCCCGGTGCTTGACGGCGCGGTGCCCGGCAAACCCTGGTCCTGCTCCACCGCCGCAACGCGCAGGGTTTCACGCAGCAACAGCTCCCGCGCGGCGCGGTCGTCATCCTGCAGGCGATACCAGGCCCAGAGCGCGAAAATCGCAGCAGGCGCAATGCAGAACATCAGGAGCGCCCCCGAGAGGCGCACGCGATAGGACCTCGACCAGCGTACGCGTCGAGCCCGCATCCAGCGTCCGAGTGCCCCATCGGCAAGTACCGTGGCCGTCCACAGCAGCAGCACCACCACCACATCCACAAGCACGAGCAGCGCACCGCGGGGCACCAAGGCGTCCAGTCCGCGCAACTCGACTTCCACGCGCACTCCACGCACCCCCGATGCATCGCCGGCCACCCCATCGCCGTACATGGACTCGGCACGCCGGCGCCAACTCAATGCGCGCGGCGCACGGTCGCCAGCCGGGGGCGCGGTGAATTCGAGGCGATACGGCGGTGCGTTGCCGACTGCGCCCGTTACTCCGGTAAACGCTGCGAAGGGATCGGCAGGAAGGAGGCGGGTCCGAGGTGGAACCGCAATGGTCGTCACGATTCCATCTGGCGCCGGGACAGCGGCCAGGAGCAGCATCGTCGGCCCATCGTCAACGAAGCGCAGCTCGAGCGCATTGCTCTGTCGGGCAAGCTGTGCGAGATACGCCTGGGCCCCGAGCGTGTCATTCACGGGTGCCAGTTCGAGCACGGACACAGCGCTATCCGGATGCTCCGGACTCCAGCGCGCAAGGCGAGCCGGATAGCCTGCGAGCGCGAGTTCACTGGCCGCATAGCGGCGGAGCAGGACGTCACTGCGCTGTACCGGGCGTGTCTCATCACGCAGCGCCGTGGCGAAACGCTCAAGCAAACGCAGGGCGTTGTCATCGACCGCCCCGATGCGTTCGAGATCATGCTGTGCGAGCGCCAGATGAGCGCGCACCGTGGCACCCCACGTGAGGGTGACGGCACCCGTACCCGCCACCACCGCCGCGGCCACCACCTGAGCCAGGCCCCGACGCGTAATGGCCAACGTCGCAATGGCCAGGACCCAGAGGGCAGGATACCACACAGGCCATGCACCCGGGGCCTCCCACAACACCGGTGCGAGTACTCCGCTGAGTATGGCGATGCTCGGCGCGACGGCGGCCGGCACGCCAGGACGCGTTCCCAGGATCACACGCCCCGCTGTAGCACCGGCCAGGAGGATGGCGGCTCCAACCAGGGCGAGCGCCAACTGCCAGGCAATCCACAGGCCGAACCCCGCCCCAGTCACGGGAAGTGCAATCCCCCGAGCCAGGTCTCTGAGCAGAAACGGACCGCCGACCGCGAGGGCAACCACCAGCCCGATGGAGAGGAAGCGCGAGAAGCGACCCTCACGCGATCGCAGGGCGAACAGCAGCACCGCGAGCACGAGTGCCGCCGTGATCAGCAGCGCCGCCACGGTTGCGGTGAGTGAACCACCCATCGGCGCGAAATAGCTGGCCGGATCGAACAGGGGCGACACGTTCGACAGGCCCGCGAGCGGCGCCATGGAAACCCCCGCCAGCACCGCGATCG
>CAZPJX010000119.1:0-8578 GCA_964586985.1 uncultured Gemmatimonas sp.
CAGTAGCGGTAACGGGATTCGAACCCGTGTTCCAGCCTTGAGAGGGCTGTGTCCTAGTCCCCTAGACGATACCGCCGTCGTGTCACACCGCAGCGCTATGCCGTGGCAGACAGTCCATCATCCCACGATGATCGGGTCTTCCCGACCACCCGCACGGTCCTGCCGCCTACCCCATGCGATCCTGCACGATCCACTGCTGTGTCCAACAGGCCCGGAGGGAATCGAACCCCCAACCGCCGGTTTTGGAGACCGGTGCTCTACCAATTGAGCTACGGACCTCCGGTGGCGGCGATGTCTTGCCGTCCGCCAGTGTGAGGCGTTGCGCCCCAGGGTGACCGACGGGAATCGAACCCGCAACCCCCGGAACCACAATCCGGTGCTCTAACCGATTGAGCTACGGCCACCATGATCACCGCCAAACTTCTCCAGCGGCTCTCGACAGGAGACGCAAACGGTAACCGATCGAACGACTGAATTCAAGCGGGGCGCCTCCGGAAAATCCGGGCGCCCGCTAACGTCAGTCCTTCGCGCGATCGAGGTACTCGCCCGTACTCGGATTCACGCGTACCCGCGTCCCCTGCTCGATGAACTCCGGTACGTTCACCGTCACACCGTTCTCCAGCTTCGCGGGCTTCGACGAGGCCGTCTTCGTTGCGCCACGCACCACCGGCGCCGTCTCGACGATCTCGAAGACCAGCGAGTTCGGCAGCTGAATGCCAATCGGTCGCCCGTTGTAATACTCCGCGAGAATCTTCATCCCCGCCTGCATCCACGGTGCCGAATCACCCAGCGACTCCTCGTCCATCTCGAGCTGATCGTAGTTCTCGCTGTTCATGAAGTGGTAGGAATCTCCACCCTGATACAGAAACTCCAGCTCGTGCGTCTCCATGTCCGCCTTCACGATGGTGTCGGCCGCACGAAAACGATGTTCGAAGCTCGACCCGGTGCGCAGGTTCTTCAGCTTTGCCTGCACCATGGCGCGCAGGTTGCCCGGCGTATGATGCCGGAACTCAACAACGCGGCACGGATCGCCCTCGAAGACGAGGACCATGCCACGACGGATCTGCGTTGCGGAAAAAGCCATATCGATCGATCTACGCGCCGATGGAGCGCCGGTAATGGAAGACACAGGAGAGACCCGACCGCCGCCCGCCAACTGCCCCAGAATCATCTGAAGAAGAGCCGGGTGGGCTCACCGGGTTGGCCGCCCAGCCGACACCAGAACAACGCGAAGGCCACGCAACCGAGCCTTGATACATAGCACGGCACGACACAATCCGGAAGGGCTCGTCTGCTAGCGAAGGCTCGCCAGTTCGGGAGCCAGCGAGCGCCACACGGTCTCGGCAACCCGGCGAGCCCCAGTCTCGTTGGGATGGATGCCGTCTCCCTGGTTGAGCGCCGCGACCCCGGCCACCCCCTCCAGCAGGAAGGGCCAGAGCGGAACGCCAGCAACCCTGGCGGCGCGGGTGTAAGCGGCGTGGAACCGCGCCGTATAGGAGCCGCCCAGGTTGGTCGGTGCCTCCATCTGGATCAGGGCGATCCGCGCCGACGGCTGTTCCTCCTGTACCGCTGCCACGAGCTTCACCAGATTGGCATAGGTGGAGTCCGGGTCCACACCCCGCAAACCGTCATTCGCGCCAACTTCCAGCACGACAAGAGCCGCGGGCTGATCGAGCACCCATCCGGCGCGTCGCAGGGCACCCGCCGAGGTCTCCCCGCTGAGCCCTGCGTTGACGATGCGCACCGCATACCCCGCCGAATCCGCCTTCTCCTGCAGCACGGCCGGATAGGCCTGCTCCGGCGGAAGTCCCAGCCCCGCCGTCAGGCTGGTCCCAAGAAACACCACCCGGAGAAGCCCGCCCTCGGCGGTTCCGGGTGATTCGGTCCCGCCGGACGCCGCGCCATCCCCGACCCGTGGTGTATTCTCCACCACGACGCCTGACCCTGTGCGTGCCCCGGATGACGAACCGGTATCCGAACGGCCCCCCGAATCCGCGGACTCGCCCCGTCCGTTGGTGGAGGAGTCGCCACATGCCACGGTGCCCAAGGCCACGCCCGTGATCAGTAGCCAGCCAATCCGCCGAACCTTCGCCTGCCAACGCATGCTTGTTGCCCGTGGTCTCACCAAAGAATACCTGAGTGCAGCGCAACCCCTCACGGTGCTGCGCGATGTGACATTCGAGGTTCCGGCTGGCGCCTTTGTTTCCATCGTCGGACCATCCGGAAGTGGAAAAACGACCCTTCTGGGCCTGCTCGCCGGTCTGGATACCCCGTCCCGCGGTACAGTATCCCTCGACGGTGTCGACCTGGGCGCACTCAACGAGGATCAACGCGCCCGTCTACGTGGGGAGAAAGTTGGATTCGTCTTCCAAAGCTTTCAATTGATCCCGACACTCACCGCGCTCGAAAATGTGCAGGTCCCCCTGGAACTGGCAGGCCGCGTGGGCGTTCGCGAAGCCAGCCAGCGGGCCCGCGATCTGCTCGAACGGGTGGGGCTGGGAGACCGGGTCCACCACTTTCCCCAGCAACTTTCCGGCGGCGAACAGCAGCGCGTGGCGCTCGCCCGCGCCTTCGTCAATGAGCCGCGCATTCTCTTCGCCGACGAGCCCACCGGAAATCTCGATGGCGCCACGGGAGAGCGCATTGTCGAACTCCTGCAGGTGCTCAATCGCGAACGAGGCTGCACCATCGTGCTCGTCACACACGATGCCTCGCTCGCGGCTCGCACCCAGCGTACCATCCGACTGCGCGACGGTGTCCTCGTTGAAGACATCCGCCATGATCAGGACCTCGCATGAGCACGCCGGGCATGTCCATCGGGACGCTGCTGCGGCTGGCGTGGCGCGAAAGTCGGTCGGCGCGGCGCCGCCTCGCACTGTACATGTCGTCCATCGCCTTTGGCGTGGCCGCGCTCGTCGCCATCGATTCCTTCGCGGGCAATGTCACCAGATCGCTGCGCGAGCAATCGCGCACCCTCCTGGGCGGCGATATGGCACTCCAGGCCCGCGCCGCGTTCCCTGCCGTGGTGGACACGCTCGTCGACTCCCTGGACGCCCGCGGGGGCCAGCACGCCCGGGTGACCAGCTTCACCTCGATGGCGCTGATAGAAGGCTCGGGCAATACCCGGCTCGTTCAGGTGCGCGCCGTCTCCCCCGGCTACCCGTTCTATGGCACGATCGAGACCGTACCGGTCGACGCCTGGCGCCGCGTGCACGACGATACCGTCGTCTTCGTTGATCCCTCCCTCCTGGTGTCGCTCGATGCCCGTGTGGGTGATCGCGTTCGCCTCGGTCAGCAGGTCTTCACCATCGGCGGCACCCTTGGCAACGTCCCCGGAGATGCAGGCATCACCGCCGTCATTGGTCCCCGCATCTACCTGTCCGACCGCTGGTTGGAGCGCACCCGGCTCCTGACGTTCGGAAGTCGTGCCGAATATGACATCATCCTGCGCCTGCCTGCTTCGCTGACCGCTCCGTCCGCGGCGGCGACGCTCAAGCGCGACCTGCGTCGACGCATCGATCCACGGCAGGCGGCACTCGATGAGGCCCGTGAAGCGCGCGACGAGAATGGGTCGCGTACCGCGAGGGGTGAGAGCGAAGACGCCAGCGACAGTTCGGCCACGGCTCCGAATGCCGCTCCCCCGACAGGGGCGCCGGATGTGCAGGAAATGCCGACCACCTTGTCGGCGGCAGACACACTCCCCGCGCTCGCGCTCACCGACTCGAGCATGACCGCGGGTTTGACGAGCACTCCGCCACGCACGCGGGTACGAATCCGCACCGTCGCGGATACGGAACAGGACTTCACCGAGGCCGTGTCGCGACTCGCGGACTTTCTCTCCGTCATTGGACTCATCGCCCTGCTGCTCGGCGGTATCGGCGTCGCAAGCGGTGTGAATGCCTTCGTGTCATCGAAGATCGACACCGTCGCGGTACTGCGATGCCTCGGTGCCACCGGACGGCAGGTCCTCGCGCTCTATGTCGCACAGGCCGCTGCGATGGGCTTCGTCGGCGCAAGCGCGGGAGCTCTTCTGGGCGTTGCGGTGCAGTTCCTGCTGCCAGGCGTAGTTGCGGACTTCCTGCCGCTCGATGTGGCCATCACGCTTGAGGTCCGACCACTGGTGTTGGGTCTTGCAACGGGCGTCTGGGTGGCGCTGGTCTTCGCGCTCAGGCCGCTGCTCGCACTTCGGCGCGTGTCTCCCCTGCAGGCCATCAGGCGCGATGCGGACTCTTCGGTACGCCCAAAGGAATGGCAGGACATGGCGCGCCTGCTCGTGGATGGCCTGCTGATCGGCAGCATCGTCGCGATTGTGATCTCGCGAATTGGCAGCGTTCGGGAAGGACTGGGCGTCACCGCCGGTATCCTTGCCGTGGTTGCGGTCCTGTGGGTGGCTTCCACCCTGCTCATCGCCGCCGCCCGTCGGAGTACGCGACCCGCCTGGCCGTTCGAACTTCGCCAGGGCATTGCCAACCTGCACAGGCCGGCAAATCAGACGCGCGCCGTTACTCTCGCGCTGGGCTTCGGGGCATTCCTGCTCAGCACGGTCTATCTGGTGCAGGCCAATCTCCTGCAGCGCGTACAAGCTCGCGCCGAGGGCGCAGCGGGCAACCTGCTCTTTTTCGATGTGCAGGACGATCAGGTGACACCCATCGACTCGCTGCTGACCGCGCGTCAGTACGCCAAGGCGCAGCAGACGGCGATTGTCACCATGCGTCTCGATGCCATCAACGGACGCAGCATCACCGCACTGCTCGCAGACACCACCGTGCGACGAGCCGGGTGGGCCATGCGGCGGGAATTTCGTTCGACGTATCGGGACACGCTCGTGGCGTCAGAGACCGTGCTGCGCGGCCCCTGGTTCGCGCCTGCTACCGAGCGCGCGGCAGCACGCGCGGCAAATCCCGATCTGCCTTACGTGGTCTCGCTCGAGGATGAGGTGGCGCGTGACATGGCAGTGACAATCGGCGACACCCTCACGTGGAATGTGCAGGGCGTTCCGGTGCGCACGGTCGTTGCCAATATTCGCTCGGTAAACTGGGCACGCTTCGAGACCAATTTCTTCGCGGTGTTCGAGCCTGCGGCGCTGCGCCGTGCGCCGCAGCAGTTTGTCATGATTGCCAACGTACCGGAGGGCGAAGCCGTTGCCGCCATGCAGCGCGACGTTGTCAGACGGTTCCCGAATGTGTCGAGTCTCGATCTCTCCCTGATCCGCGCGACCATCGGTGCCATCGTCACTCGCGTGACGCTGGCGATACGCTTCCTCGGGATCTTCTCCCTGGCGATGGGCATTCCCGTTCTGTTCAGCGCGGTCGCCGCCACCCGTCGCGCGCGCCTGCGCGAGGGCGTTCTGCTGCGCACGCTGGGGGCATCACAGGCCCAGGTCGCACGGGTGCTGCTCGCAGAGTATGGCGCGCTGGGGGCACTGGGTGCGCTCACCGGCCTCCTGCTCTCCTTCGCCGGAGCGTGGGCACTCACGCACTTCGTGTTTGAGGAACGCTTCAATCCCGCCATCGGACCCACGCTGATGATCTCGGCAGGCATGCTGATGCTGACAATGGCAATCGGCCTGCTCACCAGTCGCGATGTGTATCGGGAAACGCCGATGATGGCCATTCGCGACTCCACCTGATGGCCTGAAATGCCAGGCGCACCATCGCCTCTCGACACGGCCGACCGCCTCTACGCCAGCGCCGTCCGGCCTGCACCTGTCTGGCGCTGGCCGGCGCGCGTCAGCGACGGCCGATGACGCCGTAGTTCACCGGCACGCCATCGCGAAGCGCTATCCAGACGCGGGCCCCCGCAAAGGGTTGCAGTGCCGACGGGACGCTCACGCGACGGACGCCGCTGCCGTCGGTCATACGCAGCGTCCCCTCGCTCTCCAGTATGCCATCAACCGCAGGGATACCATCAGCAGCTCGAACGACATAGTCCGAGACGACAATATCGCGGGGCGTCACCTTGAGCCCGTGGATAACGACTTCCTTGCCAACCAGACGTGTCAGTCCGCTTGTCGCCATCCCGCTCAGTGTCACCGTTGCGTCAGAGGTCTGCAGTACCACCTGTCGCGCCGATTCCTTGCCCTGATAGGCCAGCACCCCGCGTAGGGAATCGCTGCGACTGCGATTGCCGTCGCCCGTAGCGGCAAGACGCGCCGCGACGGCCCTGGCGATCGAATCCCCGCGCATCTGCGCTCGGCGGGTCATCTCGGCACCAGTCGACGTCGAACGCGGTACCGACGCCGAAGCCGCGGATGCTGCAGCGGCGAGGTCAGCACCCGGCACGGGTGTCGTGAGCTCCGTGGCGAGCACCCCATCGCCGGACCCACTCTCCACCCGAGCGGCCACGCGTCGCAACTCGGTGTCCATGGCCGCACGAAGGGAATCGTGGGAGGGGTTCCGCTGGCCTGCCGCGAGAGCCACCAGCGAATCCCCGCGCAATGCGCTGGCTTCGAGATCGGCGGCATCACCCTTCACGGTCACCGACCCTTCATCGCCCGAGCAGCCGCCCAGCACGAGACCAAGCATGACGCCGGCCAGCGCAATCGACCTCGCGCGCTTCCGGGTGCCACCAGCATCCAGGAACAGGTATGGGCGCATGCCCCCAAACTACCGGCTGCCGCTACGTCGTCAACGTTACAAATGTGCGCCTGCGCAACAGATGGGGTCGCTCCTCGATTGCCCCAAAGGCGTAGCGAGCCCGCCAGGAGCTGGGCCCGAGAGCAGCGCCGGCATCCGCCTGCCCTCTTCGAGGGAAGCTGCGCATATTGTGCCTTGGTACCGGGCGCTCCCCGTCTCGCGCCTGCACCCCGGCCCCGGTGCACCCCAATTCCCTGCTACACCGGTGAACCGTCACGCCTCGGGCCATGTAGCGCATACCGTGGTGACGTTGCCCGGGACCGTGCGTCCAATCTTGGATGGTTGAGCTCCTCATGGAACACAACGTGCCTCAGACGCACGAGCGATGGCAGGACCACAATCGGCGCGGACTGGCCTTTGCTGCCGCCGCCGATTGGGGTGAGGCGGCCGATGCGTTCGCAATCGCCGCCGAAGCGCTGGCATCCGACACCGGTGAGCTCACACCACACGAACCCCTGGCGCTTGTCCTGGGGAATCTCGCCCAGGCGTGTTTCCGTGCGGGTCGCATGGATGAGGCGCTGACCCATTCCCGCCGAGCCTGCGCACTGCGCGTCGCGCTCACCGGGGAGGACGGCATGCCGGCGGCCCGTGCGCGCATGGACCTGGCGGTCATCCTTGCCACGGCAAACCATCGAGACGAAGCCATGGCGCTCATTCAGCGCGCCATCGCAGCCGTTGAGCGGCACGCCGGCGAGGAGGACCCGCGACTCGCGGTGGTGCTCGAGAACGCCGCACGCATCGCGCTCTCGGTCGGAGCCGTCGCCAACGCCGAGCCCCTGCTGTTGCGTTTGCACGCGCTGCTTGCGCTGCATGGAGAGTCCACCGAAATCGCAGACCAGTTGCTGGCCAGCATTGCCAACGTGCGAACGCTGCAGGGTGCTCCCCAACGCGTGGTGCAGCAGGCGGCCTCGCAGGAGGCTTCGCTAGCCGAGTCGCTGGCCACGCCGCATGCCGCACACCCTGGTGACGGCAGCACGACGACTCTCGTCGAGGCAATCGAGGTCGTCCCCCCGGAGGAACCCCTTCCACCGGCAATCGCGATCAGCAATACCCCAACGGCACCAATCAGCGAATCGGTCGACATCGGACCGCTGGGCTTTCCCAATGTCACCACCGCTGAGTGGGACGATCAACCGCTCCGCGATGCCGTCGCGCTCACGGATGTCCTGCTGCGTACGACCCCCTCTGGGGTTCCGGCGATTTCCTCGCTCCCGGAGCCCCTCGTGGTCGACTTTCCGGTGCACCACGGGCTGATCGACGAAACGTATCTCGAGGCGCCACCGACCCCTGCCTCGCGCCTGGAGCTGGTGGAAGACCTCACCCTCGAGGCCGACGCTCAGGACGGGCCGGCCCCGGAAGAGCCGCTGCCGCAGGAGCCTGCCGCCCACGAGCCGGCACCGGTTGATGCCAGTACCTCACCCGCTCCCATCGAAGCCGTCGTTCCCGCCTCCGGCGATGCGCCGCCGGACAAACAAGCCAGTCCGCAGCGTTCGCCACGCAGTGTGGCGGTGGTCCTGCCAACGCCCCATGCAGGGCCGCGGGCCGTGGAGGCAACGCCGATCCCTCCTCGGCCACCGGGAATGCGAGGCGGACCCGGCGCAGAGGAGAACGGGCTGGGGATGCAGAAAGTCGCCTTACTTGCGGGCGGTGTGCTCGCTGCCGGCGCTGTGGGATGGTGGTTCTTTCTGCGTTGAGCGCCTGAAAATGCGGATCAGGGACGCCGGCGTTCCGGCCGCGATCAGCGGGACGCGGTGTCGCTCAATTCTTGTGACGGAACGTGATCCGACCCCGCGACAGGTCGTACGGCGAGACCTCGACGGTCACCCGGTCGCCAGCCAGCACGCGGATGCGATTGCGCCGCATATTTCCCGCGAGTGTCGTCAGCACCACGGGCCCGCACGCATTCGGATGGTTCGAAGGACAGAGCCGCAAGCGACAGCACG
>CAZPJX010000120.1:0-8514 GCA_964586985.1 uncultured Gemmatimonas sp.
CATCCGAGGAGCAGGAGTATCTGCAGCAGCACTCCAGGATTCGCATTGGGCAGGGATTCCTGTTCCACAAGCCCGAACTGGTCGCTGATCTGCTGTTGGATCCGGGTACCCGGCACGCGATGCAGTTGGTGGCGTGATGCCGGCATCGGTGTGGCCTGGCCTCGGGTGATCAGCCGACCGGGGTAGCCCCGTCAGCTACGGTTTGCAGCAGACGACGGTGCAGGAGCTCGCCCAATTCATCGATGTTCGCGAAGTCTGCGGCACTATCACTCGCGACGAGCTGACCTGGATGGGCGTTGTCCTCGATGCGGGACCAGTCGTTCGCCACGATGGCGTCGACTGTGTCGCTCAGGAGGCCACGGGCGATCTCTTCGGTGCGCGTGGGCGACTGGTTCAGCGTGAGCTTGAACCCGATCACTTGAACGGACTGATTCGCTGAATATCCCCGAATGCGTGGCAGAATCTTGTGATTCGGCGTGAACCGCAGCTCGAGGGCATCGCCGCTGCCGAGTTTCGCCTGACCGTCTGGTCTACCACCGTTGACGGAGGCAACCGAGTAGTCACTGACGGCTGCGGCGTGAATGACCGCATGGTAGTGCTGTGCACCCAATTCACGCTGAAGGGTTGCCTCGAGATCCGCAAACGACCCGTAGGCAAGACGTGTGGCCTGTGCCTGGGGAAGTGCCGAGGCCTGGCCATGTACGAAGGTCACTTCCCAACCCTTCGCGGTGAGTCGGTCTGCGATTGCGGCTCCCGTTCGCCCCGTGCTCACATTGGAGACAAACCGGATACCATCAATGGGTTCGCGCGTCGCGCCGGCGGTGACGAGGATACGGCCCAGACGAGCCGGTGCGATGCGTGCCACGATGTCATCGGGCTCGAGCAGCCGTCCGCCACCCACCTCACCGCAGGCGAGATTCCCTCCAGCCGTGGGATGAACCACAACGCCAGTTCGCGCGAGCGCCTCCAGGTTGGCCACCGTGGAAGGATGTTGCAGCATCTCGCGATTCATCGCGGGGAACACATGCAGCGGCTTCCCACGGGGCCACGCCAATGCGAGTGCGCCAATCAGGTCGTCCGCCAGCCCGTAGGCCATGGACGCGATGGTGTTGGCGGTGGCCGGGCAGATCACGCCCAGATCGGCCCAGCGGCTCAGATGGATATGATCCATTGCCCGGCCAGGTTCCCAGAGATCGGAAAGGACGGGATGACTGGTCAGTCCCTCAAAGGTGGCGGAACCAACAAACCGGAGTGCCGACGGCGAGGCCACCACGCGAACTGTGTGCCCATCCTGGACCAGACGTGACACTGCCTGGGCAGCCTTAAAAGCCGCGATCGAGCCGGTGACGATGAAAACGATTCGGGAGTTCGGCATGGTCCAGGTGGAGACGGGTCGAAACTGCCTGTCAAACCCCTGAAAGTTAGCGGTCCCGTCGTCACGATGGCCATCATTCAGGAAGCCCTGGGGCGGCCTTCGGGATTCGGCCGTAGCTGCCATGCAAGCCAAAACCCGTGGTGAACGTGCCTCGCCCACCACGGGATCACAGGCCTGCCTTCAAGGCGAAGCGGGGCCTAGGACTCGCGACAGACGGACAGGAGCATGTCACTGGCCTGTTCGGCCATGACGGAGTGCCGTACGCCAGGCGCGAGCGTCAGGAGATGGCCTGCGGGCAGTGTATACGATGTGTCGTTCGCCCCCACGGTGAGCTGGCCAGAGAGCGTCTGAATGGTCACCGTCCCATCGGCCCGGTGCTCCTTGAGGCCACCGCCCGCTTCGAACGAGAAGATCAACAGCGACAACGGCCCCTGACGAAAGAGCGCGATCTGCCGGTGGCCGGCTACCGCATGATGCGGCTCGTTGCGAAGGGCGGCGACGGATGCCGGCAGGTCGAAATGATGGACCGGGCCTGCGAAACGGTCCTCTGGATGGGGGCGAAGTCTGGGTGCGTCGGTCATCGCTGCCTCCTGAATCGGTAATTCCCTCATACCTCCCTCAGGATGCTACGCGGGAAATCTGCACCCGCCAGATGTCTGGCCCCTGCTCGAGGTATGCCCAGCCGAACTGACCCGCATGCTCGGCTTCGAATTGATAACGCAGGGGACGAGGATCGTGGTCATTGAGCAGAACGAACGATTCTCCAGGCCCCAGCGCATTGAAGGTCTGGAAAATGGTGGGGTGCTTCTCACGCGGTGGAATGACGCGTACGTCGAGGGTCTTGAGGTCGGACATGCTGTGGTGCTCCTGGTTGA
Organism: uncultured Gemmatimonas sp.; assembly: GCA_964586985.1. Classification (GTDB taxonomy): domain Bacteria; phylum Gemmatimonadota; class Gemmatimonadetes; order Gemmatimonadales; family Gemmatimonadaceae; genus Gemmatimonas. Next base: position 2,251 of record CAZPJX010000120.1, read on the forward strand.
GTTCGGTGGGTGTGTCGGCTGGTGCGGTGCTGGATGAGACGTTGCGCACAGGGCGCTGGATGAGCACATGGACGCGATCGGGGGAAGCCTCGTGCACGTGGAAGACCAATCCCTGCTCGGTGAGCTTGGGGAGCAGAAACTGCGGGACGCGAACATTGAGTTGGACCAGGGCGCCGCCCTCGGGCAGCACGGTCGCCGCATTCATGGTGTGGGCCAGGGGCTCGGGCGGATCCATGTCACGCACATCGAGCACGGGAAGGTCCCGGTAGAACCAGACACGCCAATCGTCGGGTGCGAGACACTCGGTGTGATGTGCCCAGCCCGCCTTGCCCATCACGCGGTACAGTGGAGCCGGTTCAAAAGTCGCACGGACCACGAACGCCCCCCAGTCGGGAACTTCCGCGCGGGCCGACATGATGCGTTGGAAGGGTTCCCGTCCGTTGCGCAGGTCGTCGCGCACATCGGCCTCGATGATGCGAGCGGGGTCTACGACCTGCAGCGCCAGCGGGAAGGACGCATCGAGCGGGTTCAGCATGGCGGCTCCTGAAGCATACCGGGATGCCAGCGCGGCTCCCAGACAAGGTGAAGATCGATGTCCTCAACGCCCGAAACCTGAGACAGCGCGCGGACAATGCCATTGGAGATGTGCTGCTCCATCGGACAGCCCGGTGTGGTGAGTGTGTAGATCACCCGAGCCACGCCGGCATTGAACGCGACGTCATAGATCAGACCAACCGTGACGATATCGAGGCCGATCTCCGGGTCGATGACGGTGCGGAGCGCGTCGCGAAGCACCGATTCGGATGGGGGAAGGGAAACGCGGTGCGAAGTTTCGTTCATGGACGTCTCCGTGATGCACCCCACAACTGCCAGGCTTGCAGCAAGGCGCCCGCACTCGCGAGCACAGCGCCGACGCGCACAGTGGTGATTCGCACGCTGTCTGTTGACGGGAGTGCCACCCCGGCCAACACGAGGATCACCCCGACGGCGAGCAGTCGGATGGCAATGTTTGCCTCGCGGGCGGCGTACAGGTCCGCGACGCGTGGGAGGGGTCGCGTTCCGGCAAGTGGGCCGAAGTACCGATTCCAGATGAGGAATGGGACGATCTTGTAGTAATGGGCGGCGACGAAAAGCGCGCTGCCGAGGATGGCGAACCCGGCGTAGAGTACACGGTAGGTGATCGGAGCACCGGACCACAGCATCCCGAGCAGGGGAAGCGGCGTGATGGCGATCAAAACGCTCCCAATGGCACTCAGCCGTAAACCGGCATCGAGTTCGGGCCGATGCCGGCGCCGAAAAAAGATCCGAACCTGAACGGCCCAGGCCAGCAGGCCGCACATGTACAGGAGCAAGGGGAGCTCTCGACCAATCACGGGAACGTGATGAAATAGCGAGAGCAGCACCGTGCCGGTGCTGAGCAGCCCGGCCGCCCACCAGCCAAAGCGCTCGTCGGCCCCGTGGCTGAGGAGGAACATGGGTAGCAGGCGGTGGGATACACCGACGATGACCAGCATCACCCAACCGAAGAGTCCGGCGTGAAGATGAACGAGCAACGCCAGATCGTGCGCCGCACCGAGGAACCCGGTGAAACGGTGAATGCCCAGCAGCACGCCGAAGAACACGGCAATGGCCAACGAGAACGCCGCGCCACTCAGTGCCCACCAGGTCAGCGCGCGCTGCGGAGCTCGGCGCAGTGTGATGACGAGGTTGCCAAGGAACCCGGTCAGCCCGGCGCCGAGGAAACCCACTCCGGCATAGCTGAGTGTGCTGTGGTGAAGGCTGATGCCTGCGACGAAGCAGGTCACACCAATGACGTGCAGACCGAACGTCAGGTGAGCCAGGCGTTCTGACTCGATGGCTCGGCCGAGAGCAACGGGCAGGAACTGATACAGGGCACCCATGATGGAGGTGGTCAGCCATCCGAGGGTGAAGAGGTGCGTGAGTGCCACCACGGAAGCGGCGGGATAGGCGCCCGAGGCCAGCATCGGGGCGACGTACCAGAGACTGACCGCACCGCAGATGAAGAAGATCATCGCCGCGAAAAAATGCTCGCCCGGCAGATGCAGAGGCGGAGGGGTCTTCATCCGCAGGACCATCCCATTGGGTGACCTTCGCACCGCATGCACAATGCGATCCCACGCATCGTGATCACGCACATCGTGATCTTGCACATCGAGCGCGTGCTCTTGCATGCGGCGCGCATTACGCCTCCTCGCCGATGTGATAGACGCAGGCCGCGTCGCCCCGCGGCAGGTGCGTCATGCGGACCAGCGGACTCCCCAGCAGGTCGCGGAGCAGGTCGAGCTCCTGGCGACAGGGAAGCTGCGTGACCTCCACCATGTCGCGAAGCGGGCAATGACAGAGTCGCAGCGTGGTTCCGTTGCCTTCGAGGACTGGCATGAAGCCCATGTCGTCGAAGAGGTGCACCACTTCGTCCACGCGGCGTTTGCCGCTGAGCCCGGCGATGGCAGTCAGTCCCTGTTCGCGACGCTCTGCCGCGTGCGCCTTCAGGAACCCTCGCAATAGTGGTGCCTGGCCTTGCGCCACCAGATATCGCGTGAGGGCCTGCAGCATCTCACCCTCGCGCCGCGGGAACAGCGCCTCGGCGTCGGCGGTGAGCACAAAGACCACCTCCGGCCGACCTGGCCCCTGCCGCTGCGTGCCGTCACGCCGGACGAGCTGCCGAGTCTCCAGGGTCCGCAGGTGCTCCCGCACCGTCTCGACATTGAGGTCGAGATCAGTCGCCAACTCCGTCACCGTGGCGCGACCCCGGTACTTGAGGGCGTCTATCAGTGACCGGAGCCTGTTTCGCAGCGGCGATTGATCGGATGCTGGCATACAGGAACCTGCGCGGCAGGGTGTTCACCGGTTCCACGCATTGGGCGCTAAGCGGTGGTTTGAAGCGGTTCCTGTAAAATGGGGGAAGGGTGGTAATAATCAAGGGAAAACCCTCGACAATGACCGGTATCCACTATGTCGACCCCTCTCATGCGTTATCGCCAGGAAAGCGGAAGCCAGTAACTCGCCTTCAGCGCGAACACTTGGGTTCCGCTTGACCGCAACGCGTCCCACAAGGCGTTGAGACGCACGCTCTGACCGGGGGCGCGCTCTGCGAAGCGATCCTGCTGCCAGACCACGAACAGGGTGGACCCCGGCCGCCATTCCCACCGCATGACCGCATTGCTACGGAACGATCGAATGTTGAAGTCGCTGCCAGGCAACGTGAACGTGCTTGACCCGTCGATGACGGTCCGCGTGCCGGTGCTGTCCGCGGCCGAGATTGTGGTGCCCGAGGTCCCATAGACGCGGAGGTTCCGGCCGAGTCTGGCGGGCAGTTCGCCGAAGTCCCGATACCGACCGCTCGCGGCAAAGGGCTCCGCGTATGTCTCGAAGGTCAGGTTCGGCGTGAGCGCCAGATTGGCTCGGAAGCGCATGCCATACTCCACCTGCTCCACGTGCGCGAAGATGTATCGGGAGCCAAAAGTGGCCGCCGTTCCGCCGGGCCGGGTTGTGACATACTGACGCGCATTCCCATTCAGCGCGTATGAGGGCGTCAGGGAGAGTTCCAGACGGGCGCCGGGACGCAGGGTGAGGCCGCCATCCAGATTGAAGGAACGGCCGCCGTCTCCACGATGTGAGATCCCCGTGGAGACAGACCAACCTGTCCGGGCTCCGGAGCGACTGGCAATTCCCGCATTCACCCATCGCTCCCCGTAGGTCCGCATGAGGGGGCCGCCACGGGTCAGATCGTCTGATGTCGCGGGCAGCCCGATCCCGAGGTTCACCCAGGATTCCTGGAAGTTGCGAAGGGTCTGGCTGCTTTCGAACTCGATGGTCTGGTAGTTGTTCACACCCCCGAAATTCCAGCCTGCGCGATGGGAGAGTCCAATCTCCCAGTTGTGGAAGTAGACGCCTCGTTCGTTCTGACGATATCGCAGTTCTGCAGACTCATTGAGATCGTCTGTGCCCCCCAGTCGACCGATATCATTGATCTCGTATCCGGGCGACTCAGCAGAGAGGTCGATATCCCACTGCCATGCGCCACTCATCTTGCTGTGATTGAGGCCCGCGAAGTACCCACTCATCGACGTGCGGCTCGGGTCCACATGGACGTAGTGGGCATCGGGGCGTTGGAAAAGTCTGCGACTGGACCGCTGCTGGGCGAGAATGGCGAGTGAGTCACCGGCGATGCGACTGAATCCCACGTAGGCGTTGACATCGTACCGACCACCGGCCCACCGCAGCCGTGTATCAGCAAGACCGCTGTACGCCTGATTCGAAAGCACCCGTTGGGCCAGCGAACCATCGGTCAGATCGCGCTGGACGCCGGTGAGCATGGCAGAGGCGGTGGAGCCGTCTCTGCCGAATTCCTGTTGCACGACGCCTACGCTATACAGCGTGCGCGGGGCAACCTCGACCTTGTGCGGAACCTGCTCCTGGTCATCGATTACGCGTGCCCACTCCTGCGCGGTCAGCGCAGATAGTCCAGCGAATGACAGCTTGGACGGCAGCCGCCCCGACAGCTTCGCGGCCCCAAGGATTGTTGTATTGCGCGGCACGTCGGCATAGCGGCCTCCGGGGTTGACGGGAGGCGGTGCGCCGATTCTCCGGGAATAGAAGTTCCCCCGCGCACTGAGGAGCTGCGTCCCCTCCGTGAAGAAGGGTCGACGCTCATCGAAGAACACCTCGAACGCGGAGAGGTTGACGACAGCTGGATCCGCCTCGACCTGACCGAAATCCGGATTGATGGTGGCTTCCGCGGTGATATTCGATCCCAGGCCCACCTTCACATCCGCTCCGACGCGGGAATCGGTATGGCGCTTGACATCGAATGGGTTGCCCGGGTTCACCGTACTCTGCGTGCGGGTGTCACTCGCGACGTACGGGATGACCTCGAGGCGCTGGCCTGGCCTGAGGCCCCGCAAGCCCATCAACTTTCCCATGCGGGAGGACCACCCCGTCTCATTGCGGCGGATCAGCATCCAGTAGTCCGATTCATTCCGTTCAGGAATGAGACGCACTACATTGACGCCCCACGATTGCTCCTCGGCGGCTGCAAATCGCAACTGCGAGAACGGAATGCGCATCTCCGCGGTCCATCCCTGCTGGTCCACCGTCGTACGCACCTGCCACACGGGATCGAAGGTGTAGTCGCGAGCCCCTTCATGGTCCGCGCGATGATAGTAGTCCACACGAACACCTCCGGAGGTGACCGAGAAGGTGTATGCCGTGCGCCGATCTCCGAAGGTGTCGAAGGACACGATGAGTTGCTCGGCACTCCCTTCCTTGTCCCGGCGTGCGACCAGCGGCCGGATGCTTTCCGGATGGCTGCTGTGCATGCGTGCGCCGATATACAGCGCCTGGTCGTCGTACAGGAAGGCGACGCGTGTGGAATCGGTGGCGGGTAGGCCTTCAGAGGGTTCGCGTTGCGTCAAGCCCGACAGCGCGCGCGCGGTCTGCCATGCGGCCTCGTCCAGTGTGCCGTCGACGTGAATGGCCTGACTGGTGCGCACGGCTTCGGCGCGTCCCTGTTCCGATGGGATTGAGGGCGGAATGGATCGTCCCGTTGAGCTTCCTGCGACCGCTCGCCCAGCGGCGGAAGCGCCAGCGGCAGTGCTACCCGTTTGCGCGAAGAGGCTGCTACGAAAGAATGCGAGTCCGAAGGCTACAGCAATGGCTGCACGAACGCTGCGATTCGACATGCTGGATGGCAGAGGGCTGGACGGAAAGCCAGCGTGAAGTTCACGCTGGGCCTCCCCCTCTACGGGCCCTTCTGCCGCCAGGTGTCAGATTGGCGTGGAGTCAGTCTTCCGCTGGCCCCGTCGAGGCTTCATCACAGCGGTTCGAAGTGGGCGCTGAAATGCCGGAGAAAGCGGGGCTCCCTGGTGATACGGAATCCCTTGGCATGCTCCCGCCGCCTCAGCACCTCCTCGAACGTCTCAGCGACGTACTCGATGTGGCTCTGTGTGTAGACGCGGCGCGGGATGGCCAGCCGAACCAGCTCCATGGCGGATGGAATGAGTGCACCAGCCCCATCATACGTGCCGAACATCACCGAGCCGATCTCCACGCTTCGAATCCCACCCAGCACGAACAACTCACACACCAGAGCCTGTCCAGGATAGTGTTGCACCGGAATGTTGGGGTACAATGCCTTGGCATCGATGTAGACCGCGTGGCCTCCGATTGGTCGCATCAACGGAACACCCATCTCGTGCAGCCTGTCCCCAAGGAAGGTGGTGCTGCGGATGCGGTACTCCAGAT
>CAZPJX010000121.1:0-8510 GCA_964586985.1 uncultured Gemmatimonas sp.
AAGATGTTCACCGGCGCGCCATCCACGGTCATGCGCGCAATGCGCATGCCATCGGTCACCTCGGCGGGTGTCCAGGGCGCCGCGTGGGGCGCGGTCCCAAGGAAATGGTTGGGATCGAGACGCAGCCCGATTTCGCGCAATGCCTCCGGGCTCGTGTTGTGGATCGTGATGCGGGCCTTGCCGGTGAGGCGCGCTGACATGGGGTCGAGCGAGACGTCGATGCGGTAGTCGGTGCGCAATTGCCAGTACCTGGCGCCCGGACGCCCTGTCGAATCGCGTGTGCCCCCGGCAAAGGCGCGTCGGATGGCATTGGTCATCGGAATATCGCGGCGCACCGCACGGGGCGGCACGCGCCCGGCGGCAGGTACCGGCGTCACCGTCTGCGCATCGAGCGGGGACGACGCAGACACCGACAGCGCAAGCGCCAGCATCGATGCGGATGCGCAGCGGAGCAGTCGCCACGACGACGACGTGGCCTGTGGTGGCTGTGCACGAAGGCCGGTCAGCGACCGGAACCGCGAAGGGGCAAGGGAGCGTGACATGGCCATGGAGGATGGGCAGGGGGGACCGATCCCCAATAACTAGCGCCCCGCAGCCACTCCCGTCAGGGTCCGCCTGCGATCGCGCCGCCACGCGGCTCGCCACGCGCCCCGCCAGTCGCTTCGCCAGTCGCTTCGCCAGTCGCTTCGCCACGCGCGTCGCCAAGCGCGGTGCGTAGCGTCGCTGCCGTGATCCGGCGATGCGAGGCATGCCAGAGCACCGCTCCTCGGCGCACGATGATGGCCTGCGGCGACTCGTGCCGCACCCCCAGCAGATCCTCGAGCGCATTGGACAGCGGACGCTCGTACTGCACCGTGATGACGCGCGTGGGGACCTCGGGATGCTCCATTGTGAAGGCGTCATACTCGCGCTTCACCGCAACAGAGATCGAGCAGGTGGCGCTGTGCTTGAACAGCACGGTGGGTTGCTCCGCCGCCGCCAGCGACTCGGCCTCCACCCGGGCGTCATGCCGGGCGTCGCGTGCGCTCCCGCGGTGCATGGGGCCCGTATCCAGTTCGAGTGCCAGATCGACGTCGGTCCCGGTATGTGACACCAGCCCGGACGCACCCACCGCCGCAGCACTGCCCCCCCCGGCTCCCGTATCCGAATCCGCGGCGAGATGGCGATCCAACTGCGCGGCGTAGGTCCCGTAGGACTGCGCGCCCGACTGACGCGCCACCAGTGCCCCATCGCGGAAGACCAGCACCGTGGGAAGTGCCCGCACGTCATACCGCACCACGGTCTCCACATTGAGGTCGGCATCGAGTTTCAGCACCCGCACCCGATCACGATACGACTCGGCCAGTCGATCCATGACGGGCTTCAGCGTCAGACAGGGCGCGCACCAGGCCGCCCATACGTCCACCAGAACCAGGCCGGCAGCCACCTGATCGCCGAAGTCCGCGTCGGTCACCGCCACTACAAGTGCCGTTTCACCAGTTGAGCTCATGCGAGCAAGCTAGCTGGTTGTCACCGCCTATCGTGCGCCAAACCCCGCATTGCGCACATGCTCGTAGATGAGCGAGGTCTCGACATGCACAACCTCGGGACGCCCCGTGAACGCGCGGAGGATGAGGTCCCGCAATTCGTCCGAGTCCCGCACTGCCACGTGCACGAGAAAATCGTTGGCGCCCGCCACGTGAAACACGGCCATGGCCTCCGGCAACTCGAGCATCGCCTGCCGGAACGAAGCCACCGCGGCGATGGTGTGGCGGGCCAGGCGCACCGCCACCAACGCCTGCAATGAGGTGCCCAGCACCCGTGGATCGACCTCCGCGTGGAAGCCCCGCAGCACCCCGCCCTGAACCAGCCGTTTGACGCGCTCATGGCAGCTCGACTCCGCAAGCCCTACTCGGCCGGCCAGCTCCTTGTTGGTGAGCCGCGCATTCTGCTGGAGCGCCACGAGGATTTCGCGATCGATTCGGTCCAGCGCCTCAGGCTCCATCGCGGACCGAATCATTTTCGGAGTTTTGTCCATCATATGAGCCCAATTCTATCATTCTCTCTCCCACCCGAACACCCCACGCCCGGCGCATACTCTTCCGGAGGCCCCGTGATCCGCTCCGTCCAGCCCGACCTGCAGACGCTCGCCGTACACGCCGGCCGAGAGGACTTTCTCAGCCTCGGAATCCACGCCCCGCTGATCGATCTGTCGTCCACCTACCCCACGCCGGATCCGGAGGAGGGGACAGCCAGCTATGACGCCATGGCGGCAGGCGGCACGCCGGAGGGCACGGCGGTGTACGCGCGCCTCCACAATCCGACCGTGGCCCGGGTGGAGCAGGCCATCGCACGCCTGGAAGGCGCGGAGGCCTGCGTCGCCTTTGCGTCGGGCATGGCGGCCACGACGGCCGTGCTGCTGGCCGCCGCCACGGACGGCCGACATGTGGTGGCCGTGCGGCCGCTGTATGGCGGCACCGACCATCTGCTCGAAAGCGGCCTGCTGCCCATCGAGGTCACCTTCGCGGAGCCGCACGAAGTGGCTGCGGCCATTCGCAAGGACACCAGCCTGGTCTTCATCGAAACACCCGCCAACCCCACGCTGACGCTGCTGGATATCGAGGCCATCGTGCAGGCGGCCGGTAGCGTACCGGTGGTTGTGGACAGCACCTTCGCCACACCGGTGCTGCAGCGCCCGCTGACGCATGGTGCCGCCATGGTGCTGCACAGCGCCACCAAGTTCCTTGGCGGACACGGAGACGTGGTGGCCGGTGTCGTGGCCACCAGTGAGGCCTGGGCCCGCCGACTCCGGCAGGTGCGTATCCTCACGGGAGGCATCCTGCATCCGCTTGCCGCGTTCCTGCTGCATCGCGGCCTACCCACCCTGCCCATGCGTGTGCAGCTTGCGCAGCGCACCGCGCAGAACCTCGTCACACGGCTGGCCGCGCACCCGATGGTCTCCATCGTGCACTTCCCCGGACATGCCGGCAGCGATCCGTTGGGACTCATCGGTCGGCAAATGGACGGACCGGGCACCCTGATCTCCTTCGAGGTGCACGGCGGCGTGACGGCCGCGAATGCGCTGATGCGCGCGCTGACGCTCATCACGCCGGCTGTCAGCCTCGGCTCCACCGACTCACTCATCCAGCATCCGGCCGGCCTCACCCATCGCCTGCTCGACCCCGCCGTGCGTGAAGCGGAAGGCATCACGGATGGCCTGCTGCGGCTGTCGGTGGGACTCGAATCGGCCGACGCGCTGTGGGAGGATCTCAGCGCGGGATTGGAGGCCGCGGAGGCGATCACCCTGAGCGCCGCACAGCACGGGGAGATGTCGGCGCGCTGACGCGCGCGCTGGGTGGCCTCGTTGCCGTGACTCGTTATCGCGACTCGATGACTCGACTCGGTGAGGCGATCTGATGTCGCGACCTGGTGACGCGACTCGCTGACGCAGACAGGACGCACTCCGGGTAGAATTCGGCAGACCTCAGCCCCGGGAGTTGCATGCAGGGAACGCCCGCCGAACTGGAAGCCATGGCCAGCACCCTCGAGTCGACAGGCGACTACCAGGTCCTGCGTCGTCTCGTGGTGCCGCCATTCTACACGGCCCCGTCGGGCATCAAGACTCGGCGTGGTCTCATCGTGGACGTCGAAACCACGGGCCTCGACACCGCGCAGGACGCCATCATCGAGTTCGGCGCCGTGCCCTTCGACTTCGACACCGAGGGTCGGGTCTACGCCGTGCACCCTGCCCTGTCCTATCTGGAGGATCCCGGGCGAAGCATCCCCGCCGAGGCCACCGCGATCACCGGCATCAGCGATGAGGACGTGCGGGGCAAGCACATCGATGACACCGCGGTGCAGGCCGCACTCGAACCCGCCGTCCTGATCATTGCCCATAACGCGGAATTTGATCGGCGCATGCTCGAGCGCCGATTCCCCGCGTTCGCGAAGAAACACTGGGCCTGTTCGCAACGCGAAGTGCCCTGGGTGCGCTTCGGCAGTCGCAGCGGGAAGCTCGATTACCTGCTGTACCGCGTGACGCGCGCCTTCCATACGGGGCATCGAGCCGCCGACGACTGTCTGGCCACACTGCACCTGCTCGCCGCCCCCCGCGACGGCGAAGTGTCCCCCTTGCAGCTGCTGTTGCAGAGTGCCCGGCGCCGAACCCATCGCCTCTGGGCGACCGGCACGCCCATCGAGGTGAAGGATGTGCTCAAGTTGCGCGGCTATCGCTGGTTTCCGGGCAGCCAGGAGAAGGAGAAGGCCTGGTACCGGGACCTGGGGAGCGACGAAGCGCTCGCGGAAGAGAAAGTCTGGCTACAGCAACACGGCTATGGTGGCCGCAGCAATCCCAACTGGAAGTTCGAGACATTCACCGCGCTGGAGCGGTATTCGGAGCGAATGGGCTGAGGGGTGGTGCGGGGCCTGGTGTGCCACACTCGCCATGCTTGTGCATCCAGTCGCCAATCACCAAGGTAGAGGCACCATCACCATCCGCCTCCTTGCGACCATGCGCCATTCCGCGATTGCTCTCCTGCTGTTCCTCGCCGGCTTGAACGCTGTACACGCCCAACCCGGCACCCTTCGTCCCAATGCACCGCCACCCGACGCCGAGATCTATCTCGTGCCGCTCACATATCGCGGCGACACGGTGCGCGCGGGCGTGCCGGCCAACCTCACCAGACGCGCAGGCTACGACAATCAGCCGATGTTCGCGCGCGATAGTCGCTCGCTGTTTTACACCGCCAACCTCGGCGATGGCCACACCGACATCTGGCGTTTCGACCTGAGCAGCGGTCTCTCCCGGCCGGTGCAACACACCCGCCCCGAGAGCGAATACTCTGCGGCCCCCATACTCGGCGATTCCACGGCGCTGGCTGTCATTCGGGTAGAGGCCGACTCCACGCAGCGCCTGTGGCGCCTGCCACTGAATGGCGCCGCACCGAGTGTGCTGATTCCCGATCTCAAGCCCGTCGGCTACTTCGCGCAACCGGATGACTCCACCTGGGTGACATTCGTGCTGGGGTCACCCGCCACCCTGCAGGTCTCGCGCCGCGGGCGGGCCGGCAGCACCACGCTCGCGCGCGACATTGGCCGCTCGCTGCATCGCATTCCCGGCACACGGTTCGTGAGCTTCGTGCAGAAGGGCGCACAGCCCTGGCACGTCATGCGCCTCGACGTGAGCAACAACCACATCGACACACTCGTGGCACTCCCCCAAGGCACGGAGGACGTGACCTGGGTAGACAGCACCACCATGCTCACCGGAAGCAACACCACGCTGCTGCAATGGACACGCGGCAGCGGATCCGCGCGCAGCGCCTGGCGCGCAGTGAGCGATTTCGGTTTTGCGCATCTCGCGCGCATCTCCCGCATGACGGTGAGTCCATCGCGCGCCTGGCTCGCCATCGTGGCGGAGGCACAGCCGCGCAGCGCCTCCGCGGCCAGCACATCTCCTGCTGCCAAGTGGGTCGACCGCATCGATACCGCACGCGTGCGTCGCGGCATCGGCATTCTCGCCGCAGACAGCATGGAAGGCCGCCTCACCGGCTCACCAGGCATGGAGCGCGCCGCGAAGTGGCTGGAGCAGCAGTACAAGGCGGTGGGGCTCGCACCGGCCGGTGATTCGGGCACGTATCGCCAGCACATCCCGCTGCGCAGCGCGCAGGGCCCCAACGCCACCGGCCGCCCGCGCCCGGCACCGGTCGAATCCTGGACTGCATGGAATGCCCTCCCCGCCGATCAGCGGCTCCGCACCCAGAACATTGTCGGCGTGTTGCGCGGCAGCGATCCGGCCCTGCGTGATGAAGTCGTCCTGGTCACCGCGCACTATGACCACATCGGAATCGGCCGAGCGGTGGACGGAGACTCCATCAACAACGGCGCCGACGATGATGCCTCAGGCAACATTGCGCTCATCGAGATTGCGCGCGCGCTGCAGAACGGACCGCGCCCCAAGCGCAGCATTCTCTTCATGGCCATCACCGGTGAGGAGGTGGGCGGTTTTGGGACGCGCTGGTATCTGCAGCATCCGCTCCTGCCTCTTGAGAAGACCGTGGTCGATCTCAATATCGAGATGATCGCGCACCCCGATTCCCTGGCCGGTGGGTTTGGCCGCGCGTGGCTTACGGGCTACGAACGCTCCACCCTCGGGGATCTGCTCGCCGACAACGGGATCCCCCTCATGCCCGATCCGCGTCCGGGCCAGAGCTTCTTCACCCGCAGCGACAACGCCGCCTTTGCCCGCATCGGCATTCCCGCGCATTCCCTCTCGTCATTCAATACCGTGACCCCCTACCATCACCCCAAGGATGAGGCGGGCATCGTGAACGTGCCGCATATGGCGCAGGTCATCAGCGCCACCGCGAGAGCCGTGCGACTCCTGGCGGATGGCGACAAGCCCACCTGGCATCCGGGCGGAAAGCCCGAGCCGCGCGCCGCGCGCTGAGGCTACTCCTGTGGCCGGCGTGGACACGCGCACAACACTTGGCATCAGCCTCGGTCCGTGGAGTACGGGATCTGATAGCGTGGCCAGAATGGGAATGGAGCGAATGAACAGATGCGTAAGGAGGCAGCCTATTGTCCGCGAGACTTCTTGTTCAGCGTAGATTCTTTCCGCGAGGGAACAGGGGTGCCTCCAGCGCTCTTCGGCGCGCTACGATCCGTGAGTATCCTGGCCAACCGGGTGGCTGCTTTCTTCGCGGCGGCGGCCGCGTAGAGCGTATCCCAGGAATCCGGCGGATTCCCTGCTTCCAACATCTCGCCGAACACCCGATACGCGTCGGTCTTGCTCCCGTACGTGCGCAGGGACTCCTCATCGTTAACCCACACCAGGACGATGGTGTGGATTGAGGAGCTGAACCGGTAGAAGAGGCGATAGCGACCATTCCCCGTCTTTGCGCGAAACCAATAGTTACGCCCGGCGAGCGTCCCCCCATGCCGAAACTCCCTCGCACCCGGATCACGCGGAATCCTCATGCTGATCAGGTCGACGAGGTGCCCGAGCAGTTTTGTGTTAGCGCCTTGCTCGGGATGCGGCAGGGTCTCGTGCTCATGCTCGGAGGCCGCCACGAGGCGGTCGAGTTGATCGAGGAGCATCGGATGCGCCAATACGATCCATCCGTTCAGCGTCAGCCACTCTTCGGTGTTGGAGACGCGACGGTCGTTCTTCCGCTCGGAGCCTGGGCGTCGCTCGCTCTTTCGCGGCGCTCGTCCTGGGCCACCCTGGTCCCTCACAGGCTAGAGCGCGGTGTCGCCGATGATGTCTGCGTCGTGGTCGATGGCGACGTCAGCCGACAACGCGCGCATGCGCGCCATGAGTGCAGGCGGGAACGTCACGAGGACTTGTGGACGCGCCTGCGTGTCGGCGGCGAGAAACTCGAGGAAGCGCTGCAATAGCGGATCCTCGTGACCCTCCGCCCCGAGGTTGACGAGACGCACCTCATCGCCTTCGATCACGTACCCCAGCTCGTCGCCCGCTCCAATATGCAGGGCGTTCTTCACCGCCCGAGGAAGGGTGGTCTGCGAGCGCTTGGTGATCTTGCTTTTCAGGACCGCGGTGGCCATCGAACCCCTCCAATGCAAATGCCTTGGCAAAGGTATCGAATATCTGATACCAATGCAAACGCATTGCGCCGAACAACGCCATCCTCAAGCGACATTCGACCGACCAGAACGGTCGTAACGGCTTCTATGACAACCGGTTATGTAGTCCATCCCGGGCGCGAACATACTGGGCCACGCCAGGCTACAGCCCCCTCTTCTGCGCTACTTCCTCCCTCCGAAGCATCGACAGTGCCCTCCAGCATCTGCGTTCGATCCTCCGACAACCCGCGCTCTCGAAACTCTCTCCCTACTTCACCGCATTGACCATGTCGAAGATCGGCAGGTACATCGCCACGATCATGCCGCCCACCACCACACCCAGGAACACGATCATCACAGGCTCGAGCAGCGAGAGCAGCGCACTCACCGCGGCGTCCACTTCGTCGTCGTAGAAGTCGGCGATCTTGGTGAGCATCTCATCGAGGCCGCCGGTCTGCTCGCCAACGGCGATCATGCTGATCACCATGGGCGGGAACACGTTGCTCTTCTGCAGCGGGCCGGCAATGGTCTCACCGCCGGCAATACTGGAACGCGAGCCCATGATGGCGTCCTGCACCACCCGATTGCCGGAGGTGCGCGCCGTGATCTCGAGTCCGTCGAGAATGCTCACGCCCGACGAAATCAGTGTACCGAGGGTGCGCGTGAACCGCGACACCGCCGACTTGCGCAAGACGTCACCCAACACGGGCACACTCAAGAGCGCCCGATCGATGACCAACTGCCCCTGGGCCGTTGCATAGTACCGCTTCGTGAGAAACCCCGTCACGGCAGCGCCCAGCAACAGCATCCACCAGTAGTTGTTCAGGAACCCGGAGAGCGCAATCACCACCTGCGTGGGTAGCGGCAGGTCCATACCCACGCTGCCAAACATGTTCGCGAACACGGGGATGACCTTCCACAGCAGAATCACCACGCAGAGCGCGGCC
>CAZPJX010000122.1:0-4895 GCA_964586985.1 uncultured Gemmatimonas sp.
TTACGGAAGAGATCGTCCGGACGTGTATGCAGGTCCTCGAACTGGAGCGGACGGTCCTCGTCCTCGAACTTCGCCTTGATGGTCTGGAAGAGCACGAGCGGGTTGCGCGAACGGTTGCGCAGCTCGTTCTTGGCCAGATTCGATGCGATGGTGTAGATCCAGGTCGAGAACTTCTTCGACCGATCGAATCGGGCGATGTGCCGATACACCCGGATGAAGACTTCCTGGACCAGATCCTCAGCGCGGTCCCGATCACCAATGGTCCGGTAGACGAAGTTGAGGAGGCGCCCCTGATACCGGTCGACAAGCTCCTCGAACGCGCGCTCCTCACCCTCGAGGAAGGCTGACACCACATCGCCATCGTCGAGCGTGCGCAGGTGTTCGCGCACAGGCACCGTGGTCGTCTGCGGCGAAGTCCGAAACGTGCTGGTCAGTGCGGCCAAAGCCATGAGTCGAGCCCCCATCCTGCAGTGACGCAAGCCAGGATCCCACAAGCTCGCGGCGCAACCGTCCTGGCGGGCGGACATCCCGGTCATCGGTCGGTGCGCACCATCCTCAATCGCATGGGCCGTGCCGCGAGGAACCTTAGGGAACATTCTCGCGTAACACTATGTCATTTAATTGGTTAGCACGCTGTGTCCGGTGTCACATCACCAACTGGGTCACCCCGAAACGTCCCCAATTCCCGCAATGACGTCCGATAAAGAGGACAGAAAACGCGTCAATTCGACTCAGCCGATCCGAAAGGCTGCCGCATAGAACAGGGCTAACGCCGTTTTGGCGTCCTGAATCTCGCCGTTCTCGATGAGGGCGAGCGCCTGGGACAGCGCCATCGGTGCTGGCTCGACGAACTCATCCGCCTCCCGGTGTGCCTCACCCTCCTCCAGATCGGTGGCCAGGAACAGGTGGATCTTCTCGTCCGTAAACCCGGGTGTCGTGAACATGGTGAACAAGTGGTGCACCCGAGCTGCCACATACCCGGTTTCTTCCTGCAACTCGCGAAGGGCACAGCACTCCGGAGACTCGCCCGGGTCGAGGCGGCCAGCGGGGACCTCGTACAGGTACCCCCCCGCCGCATAGCGATACTGCCGAATCAGCAGAACGATCGGATCCGCACACATGGGCCCGAGCACTGGAACCACGGCGCTGGCACCCGGATGACGGATCATTTCCAGGGAGCCGATCGAGCCATCCGGGAACCGCACACGATCCAGATCCACCGAGATGATACGACCCGTGTAGACCCGCGTGCCGTCGACCTTGCCGACGGCGTCGCGTCCGTCGTTCACCGCTTCACCGCTTCACCGCGCGGTGACTGCGGCGGGTGGCATGTCGTTCAGCGACATGCGGATGCTCGCGTGCCGTACCGCGCTTGGTGGCGGTCTTTCCCTTGCCTGCTGCGTCGGCCTGCTTGCGCACGGACTTGCGAGCCGGCTTGCGCGGCTTCTTCACATCGTTGCCCGCCAACCACTCACGCACCGTGGGACGCAGGTACACCGGCACCCGCAGGATCGTCCCGCGACACTTCGGTGCTCCGCAGCGACAGGTGTAGTACCGCACATCCTCCGGTTCGTACTCGTCCTGCCACTCGAACCGATAGTCGTACACCAGCTCTTCATCCGGCTTGATCGCCTTGATCGCCTTGATGAAGATGTGTCCGTTCTCGATCACCGTCTCGCAGTTCGGATTACAGGAATGGTTGATGAACCGCGCATCCGAGCCCTTGCGGCGGGCATCGAGCACCGTGTCGTCGTCGAGTACGAAGAGAAAGGTGTGATGCCGCCCGTTGTTGTCATCGTACCGACGGTCCGCCTCGTCATGCGAAATGGCTTCCCCCCGGTACTCGTCGATGCGCTGGCCCTTGCGAATGGGCTTGATGGCAAAGGCGCCGCGTCCCTGGATTCTTGAACGGCGAACCTCGTACAGCGATGACTTGGGAGGCTTCACGGAGACGACTGACTTCCTGGCTGGACTCACGACTGTGGTTGTAGAGGGAGGGGAATTCCGGCTGATCGCAATCGATCAGACCGGAGAGACGACAGCATCGTCGTCCTGTGGGTCGTACACCCGAATCGGCCCGATATCCAGCGCGACAATCGGCTCGCGAATGGCGTCGGCATCGCCCACCACCACGACCTGCACCCGTGACGGATCGAGATGCGCGCGTGCAACACGCAGCACATCGGCCGCCGTCACCGCCGCGACCCGCTCGCGATAGGTGTCGAAGTAGTCGGGGGGCAGATGGAAGATCTCCACATTTGCCAGCCCGCCGGCCACTTCTGCGGTGGTTTCAAACCGGATCGGGAACACGCCCACCAGATAGCTGATGGCCAGCGAGAGCTCGGCGTCGCTGACCGGCGCTTCCCGAATGCGGGTGAATTCATGCACGATTTCACGCAGGGCATCCGCGGTGACGGCCGTTTCCACCGCCGTGGAGATCTCGAAGGGACTGGCCGCGCGGCGCCAGTCAAATGCCGAATGCGCGCCATAGGTGTACGCGTGCTCTTCGCGCAAATTGAGATTCAGCCGCGAGGAGAACAGTCCACCGAGAATCGCATTCATCACGACCACGGGGAAATAATCCTCGTGCTGGCGCGGGATGGCGATATGGCCAACCCGCACCTCCGATTGCGGCGCTCCCGTCTTGTGGACCAGATGTACCTGCGGCTCCCGATAACGCGGCCCACTGAGTGGTTCCTCCATCGGCGGCGCACTCCCGACCCAGTCACCGAAGTGCGTGGCTGCCAATTGCACGGCATGCGCCACCTCGATGTCGCCGACAATCATGAGGGCGGTGGCATTGGGTTGGTACCACTGCGCATGGAACGCCGTTACGCGCTCCCGGGTGAGCCGCTCGACACTGTGCTCATCGCCTCCGGCGAGACGTGCAAACCGCGACGCCGGCTCATAGAGCAGTCGCGTGAAGAAGACGTCTGCCAGGCCGCGCGGCTCCGCCCGCAACTGCGCCAGATCGGCAAGGCGCTCCGCCCGCAGGCGCTCCAACTCCTCTTCGGGAAAGGCAGGATTCCGCAGCACATCGGCCAGGACGGTCATGGCGTCGTCGATGCGTGAGGCCAAGGCCGTGAGCTGCGCAATAGCGGAGTCCCAGTCGGCACCGGTATCCAGCGTGGTACCCAGCATTTCCAGCCGTGTGGCCAGGGCCAGTGCGTCTATATCCCGCGTACCTTCCGTAAGCGCGCGGGTCGTCAACCGGGCAAGACCTTCGTGGTCTCGCGGATCGCGGGTGCCCCCAGCTTCAATGACGGCCAGGGTGGTCACCACCGGATAGGCTCGCACCGGTGCGACCGTCACGCGCAATCCGTTCGGGAGGACGTGAGTCTCGAAGACCGGAAACCGATAGGGGCGCGGCTCTCCCGGGCCTGGACGTGAGATGGCAGCGTCGATGCTCATGCCGATGCCTCCGCGAGCACGGCAACGTCCTGGCCACTTCCCTCGGATGGCACATACAGCAAGAGGGCCCGGTTGTCGGGGCCGAGGCGCGCGCGCGCGAGGGCGGACACTTCAGCAACCGAGATCGCGCGATAGCGCGCCACCTGGGTGTTCACGAGGGTCGGATCACCGAAATAGGTGGCAAAACGGGAAAGCTGGTCGGCCCGTTCGGCCGCCGATTGCATACTGGTGACAAAACTGGTTTCGATGAGTGCCCGCGCCCGCGTCACTTCCGCTTCAGTCACGCCATCGCGATGCACCGCATCAAGTTCGGCGAGGACGGCAGCCTCCAGTTGAACGGGCGAAACCCCCGGATGCGCCGTGGCATCGATCACCAGCAGATCGCTCCCCTTGGCCAGATCGTAGGTATATGCACTCGCCTGGGATGCCACCCGCTGCCGTCGTACCAGCGACTGCTCGAGCCGGCAACCCGTTCGGAGGCCAAGCACCGCCGCCACAAGGCTGGCGGCATAATAGCCATCCGTCCCGAAGACCGGCGTCCGACACGCCACGAACAAACGCGGCAACGCCACGGCATCGGGGACCACCTCCCGTCGCGTGTCTCCAAAGACCGGCGACACGGTCATGTCGCGCAGCGGAGGGCGACCACTGCCGGCGGGAATCGGGCCAAAATACTCCGCGATCAGACGAACCGCGTCTGCACGGTCGAAATCTCCAGCCAGGGTAAGGACTGCGTTGTCCGGCGTATAATAGGTGCGGAAAAAGTCGGCCACGTCGTCGAGGGACGCATCACTGAGATGCTCCATCGAGCCGATGAGGGAATGATGAAACGGATGGGACTCGGGGAACGTGAGTGCCGGAAGGCGTTCCCACCACGTTCCATAGGGCTGATTATCCACCGTCCAACGGCGTTCGTTCTTCACGACGTCCCGTTGCGTATCGAGCTTCTGCTGCGTCATCGCCGGCAACATGCGACCCATACGATCCGCTTCGAGCCACAGGGCCAACGCCAATTGATGCGAGGGGAGGGTTTCGTAGTAGTTCGTGCGATCCAGCCAGGTCGAACCATTCAGGGTACCGCCAGCGCGCTGCACCAGTTCGAAATGCTCATTCGCTTCCACGTTGGCCGACCCCTGGAACAGCATGTGTTCGAAGAGGTGGGCAAACCCCGTGCGCTCCAGCCGCTCATTGGCAGAGCCCACGTGATACCACAGATTGACGGCGACGATCGGTGCGGTGTGGTCTTCAGAAAGAACCACCTGCAAGCCGTTCGGGAGGCGGTAGCTCTCGACTGGGATGTGCATGGGTCAATAATCGAGGCTGGTCATGCAACCCGGAACCCCGTCAGCGGTTTCCTTTCAGAACCCCCGGATGCCTTCTTCTGATTTCCTGATGCGTTCCCTAAGGCGCCCTGCTGCGCTGCTGCTGTGTGCGGGGTCTGTTGCGTGTGGTGACGGCCCACAGATTCCCACGGAGGCCCTACC
>CAZPJX010000122.1:4995-8480 GCA_964586985.1 uncultured Gemmatimonas sp.
CTCACGCGCATCAGTCCGGACGTGCAGAGCGCGGTCGTCAACACGGCGGTGGCCGGGCCTCCTTCGGTGCGTACCGAGGATCGATATGGGAATCCGGTGCCCGACACACCCGTCTTCTTTGCCGTCACCATCGGCGGCGGCAGCCTGACTGGCGCCGTTCGGGTTTCCAACTCCCAGGGCATCGCCGCTACCGACTCCTGGCGCTTGGGCACCACCGCTGGTCAGCAGATTGTCTCCGCATCGAGTCCGACCCTGGAGAGTATCGCCTTCGCAGCCACCGCACTCGCCGGTCCAGCCGTCGGGCTCACCAAGATTTCCGGCGACAACCAGGGAGCTGTGACCAACGCCCCCGTACCCATCAGGCCGGGTGTGCGTGCGGTCGATGCTTTCGGAAATCCCGTTGGCAGTGTGCCGGTCACATTCACCCCGGGGCCCGCCTCAGGCACCGTCACCGGCGCAACAGCGGCCACCGATCTGGCGACGGGATCGGCCTTCGTCGGCAGTTGGGTCGTTGGGTCCGCTGAGACACAGACCCTCACCGCCACCAGTTCACAACTCCCGGGAACCGCGGTGACGTTCACCGTCCGCCCCGTGAACTCACTCTTCAGCATCGACGTTCGATTCGTCGGTGATGGGGGCAGTACCATCGTGCGTGAGGCGTTCATCGCCGCCGCCGCGCGGTGGCGGAGCCTGATCATCGGAGACCTGCACAATACGCGCGTCATAGCGCCTGCGGGCGCCTGCACCGACTGGACGCCCGCCATGGACGAAATCGTCAATGACGTGGTGATCTTTGCGCGGATCGATACGATCGATGGGCCCGGAAAGATCCTCGGGCAGGCAGGCCCCTGTTTCGTCAATACGGGATCGCGCCTGTCAGCAGTGGGCATCATGGAGTTCGACAAGGATGACATGGCCACCCTCATTGCCAACGGCAGTTTCACCGAGGTGATCCTGCACGAAATGGGACATGTCCTCGGGATCGGCACACTCTGGAACTACAACCGCTCACTGCTCGTTGACCGCGGGTCCACCGATCCGTACTTCCAGGGTGTGGCGGGACGTGCCGGTTTCGCGGCCATCAACACGACCATCTACGGCGGCACGCCCGTGCCGGTCGAGAACTCGGGAGGTGCCGGTACGCGGGATAGCCATTGGCGGGAGTCGGTCCTGGGACGCGAACTGATGACGGGGTTCCTCAATCGGAACGTCGTCAATCCGCTGAGCAGGCTCACGGTCGGCTCACTGCAGGATCTTGGGTACACCGTAAACCTGAGTGCCGCCGATCCCTACACCATCACCGCGCAGCTTCGCTATGCATTCCCCTACGTCGAGAACGAGGCGATCACGCTCGGAAGCGACATCGCCGACGTGCCCCTCTACGAGATCGCGCCAAGCGGCAAGCACACGCTCGTGCGCGGCACCGATCGCCGTCGCTGAATGATCCCGTTGAGCACGCGTCGTTGAACGATCCCCGTTGAGCACGCAGTCATCGAACACCCGCGCTGCGCGGTACCCCGGGTCACGACTCCGGCTTCGCAACCCACTTGGCCCAACCGGGGCGAAGCCGCCGATCACTCACCCATCGATCAGTTGACGGCCCGTCACGTTCAGCCACAGCATGAGCGCAAGATCGGTGGGCAATGCGATCGACTCGCGAAGCATGTATTCGATGACCGCACGATTCGCCGAGATGGGACTGGTGCGCGTGGGGGACGGCATCGGTTCGAGGCCGTGGAGTCTCGCCAGCAGGTCGAGGCGCAGCATATGAAACGGATCACTCACCAGCAGCACGCGCGGTCGCTCCGCGAGACGGGTGCGGGCGGGTATGTCTGATGCGCGTCGTGATGCCGCCGCGAGGGAGTCCCGAAGGGCCAGCAGCAACGCCGACGTCCCCTGCACCGAAGCCAGCGAGGTGCGGCCAGCCGGTTCTAGAAGAATTGCCGGACCCGGAACACCCCGCCGCACCAGATAGCGCCGCCCCGCCGCCGCTTCGCTGATCAGATCGCCGGGACGTCGACCACCGGTGAGCACCATCCAGGGCGCACGGTCCGCGCGCCACAGGCTCAACGCCTGATCGAGTCGCGCGCGTAGCACCGGTGATGGACGCCCCCCGTACTGCGCGGCGCCCAGCACCACAATGGCATCCGCTGGACCTGCGGCCGACTCTCTCGACCAATACACAATCGCCCCAAGACACAACAACCACGCCATGAAAGCGCCCACCAGTGCGCTGGCGATGAGTTGGCGATAGGAAAAGCGGCGTACGCGGGCCATCACGCGAAGCTATTCGATGCCCTCACATCCGGTACTGGAGGCTGCAGCACACGACCCAGCCCGCAGGCCGCCGCGCGGGCTTGCAGCGCCTCCTCTGTACTCGAAAATCTCCCTCAGAGGGAGGCAATCGTTCCGGCCGCCGGTATCTCGACCCGGAATCCATCCGCCCTCAGGCGCTCCGCAAAGGCCTCCTGCGCCTCAGTCTCCCCATGTACCAGATACACAGCAGGATGCCCACGGCCATCGGCCTGTCCTGCTCCTCGCACCGCCTCCACCCATCTCAGGAGTTCGCCGCGATCCGCGTGCGCGCTGTAGCCCAGCAGCACCTCCACCTGCGCGGCAAGCGGCACCTCTTCACCGAAGATCCGCAGCACGTCTCGACGCTCCACAATGCGTCGTCCCAGCGTGTGTTCGGCCTGAAATCCGACGATGAGAATGGTGTTCCGCGGATCGCTCGCACCATTCTGCAAGTGATGCAGAATGCGTCCCGACTCCGCCATGCCCGAGGCCGCAATCACGATCATCGGCCCATGCATGCGGTTGAGCGCCTTCGACTGTGCGACGTCCCGGGTGAAGGAGACCATCGGAAATTCGAAAAGATCCTGGGTGCGTCGAATGAGTTCTTCGCTGCGATCAAACACCTCCGGGTGCATCGCAAACACCGACGTGGCATCGGTAGCCAGCGGTGAGTCGATGAAGATCGGGATGGACGGAATCTTTCCCTCGCGGCGTAGCGCGTGGAGATCGTACACCAGCTCCTGGGTACGGCCCACAGCGAACGCCGGGATGAGCACCCGTCCCCCGCGCGCCGCAGTCTCGCGCACGACCCTGGCCAACTGCTCCCGGGCACCGTCTACAGGTTCATGATCCCGATTGCCGTAGGTGCTCTCGCAGATGACGACATCAGCGCCCGTGGTGGGTGGCTCCGGATCCCGGATGATGGCCAGGCCGCTGCGCCCGATGTCGCCAGAGAAGATGAGACGGCGAAACCGGTCGCCCTCTCGCAGCTCGAGCGTCACCGACGCACTGCCGAGGATGTGGCCGGCGTCGGTGAACATGGCCCGCACGCCATCGGTGACCTCGAACCATTTGCGGTACGGCATTCCAACCATGCGTTCGAGCGTGCGCGTCGCGTCTTCGACCCGATACAGCGGCTCGATCTGCTCATCCCGGTGTCGTGCGAGATAGTCGGCGTCCTTTTCCTGGAT
>CAZPJX010000123.1:0-8400 GCA_964586985.1 uncultured Gemmatimonas sp.
CCAGGTGTACCTGGCTGAGCACGTGCGCATGAAGCGCAAGAGCGCCATCAAGATCATGCGGCCGGCACTGCTGCATGAACAGGCGGCGCTCCAACGCTTCACTCGGGAAGCCGAAAACGCCAGCAAGATCAATCATCCCAACGTCGCCGCCATCTTCGACTTCGGCGAGACGGACGACGGGCTGGTTTACCTGGCCATGGAGTACGTGGACGGCGAATCGCTCGCGGCCACGCTCAAACGCGACGTGGCTCTGCACCCCATGGTGGGTAGCGACATCATCGCACAGGCGGCCGATGCCCTGCAGTCCGCCCATGACCTCGGCATTCTCCATCGCGATATCAAGCCGGATAACGTGATGGTCTCCAAGCGCCCCGACGGTACCTTCGTGGTGAAGCTCGTCGACTTCGGCATCGCCCGCACCATGGAACGCGGCGCGCAACAGGTCACGCAGACGGGGTTTGCCGTGGGAACGCCCGAGTACATGTCGCCCGAGCAGCTCTCGGGGGATGTGCTCGATGCGCGTTCCGATCAGTACTCGTTGGCACTGGTGGCCTTCATGGCCATCACGGGACACGAGGCTTTCGCCAGCGCCTCCTCGAAGGAGTCCCTGATCGCGCGTCTCACCAGCCGCCCCAGACGCCTTGAAGAGGTGCGCAACGATCTGACCTGGCCCGAGTCCCTGCAGGATGTGTTCGACAGAGCTCTGGCACCTGACCCGGTGGACCGGTATGCCGCCGTTTCGGATTTCGGCAACGCATTTGCCGACTCCATCTCCGAAATGACGCCAACGGAAACGGCCGAGATCTATCGGCATGCCCTGGCCCAGCGATTGACCAGCGTGGCTGCCCGCACGCCGCACGAAGCCTCTACGGTGGGTACACCCGTGCGCGGTCAGGAAGCACAGCGCCAGCGGGCAAAGGTCCCCGAGGCGCCGCGACGGACCCGGAGAGATCCGGTCGCCGTCGGACGCCGGCGTTCGTTCTTCCCATACGTGGTGCTGGCTGTGGTCTTCACGTATGGGCTGTGGTGGTATGGTGCAAGCCGTCCCGAAGGCACCGCGCTGCACACCCTCTCTGATCGCATCGGAACCGTCTCAAGTCAGGCGCGCTCGACGATTGCCGGCTGGATCGGTTCGGATTCCACGGAGACCGTCCACGCGCCAGTGCCTCCCCCAGCCGAACCCGCGCCGCGACGCACGCGCCGACGGGCGCCGTCGTCTGAAACGCAGGCTCAAGTGCCCGAGGCGACGAGGGCGGATAGCACATCCGCTGCGAGCGATTCCTCCACAACGAAGCGGGACAGCGGCACGGTTCCTCCCGGCTGATCCGAGGCCAGGCCGGCCGCGGGGAGGCGGCCTCACGTCGCCACACCTTCGTCACCGCACCGTCGTCTCTGTGGCGTCACACCTTCGTCACTGCACCGTCGTCTCTGCGTGGTCACCGCCCCAGCAGCGTACCGAGGCCTTCACCTGGCGGACGCTCCGGCGAATCAGGGCGTGACGCGCGACACGCGGAGGGTCGCGCGGTATGTCGCAGGATCGATGGTCCGACCAGACTGAGGTTCCGGACTGAGCGCGACGAGCTGAACGAGAAACCGGCGGGTCACCGCCTGTCGTGGCTCGAGATTGGTGTTCAGGCGCAGCGTATCCACAATGCCATCCTGCCGAGCCTCCACGAAGACCTCTGCATTTCCTGACCAGACACACACCACATCGCGCGGGCAACGCGAGTCATTGCGAACCTCGAGCAACTGCAGGCGCAATGCGGCGTCATCGATGGACACCGGCGCACTGCGCTGAAGCGTCACCTCGTCGCCCGGGGGCGCGGTGCTCCCGCCTGTCCCACACCCGGTGTGCAGAGCGACGACAAGAGCGAGGATGGTCCAGGTGATCAATCGCATGAGGCTCGGTGCGCCTTCCCTGAAAGATGATTGTGCGCTCGTTGCATAAGTACCCCACGCCAACGAGGCGGATCCCGGAACCGGGAGCCGCCTCGTTGCCGTCCGTACGTCGTTCAGACGCGGATCAACGGATCACTTCCCAACGTTGAGATCGTTCCAGTTGAGAATCGTGTTGAAGCCGAGGAAGAACGTACCCTGCGTCTGCCAGCGCCAGAACGGGCGGATGGCGAACATCACCACATGGCCGGCACCGACCGGAGCATCGACCAGCTGCGCGCGGTTGGCCAGGGCCTCGCCGCCCGCCAGCGTTCCGGAGAGCAGCATGTCAGCCGGATTGGCCGGGAACTGCATGATGACGCGCGGCCGCGAGCCATCGATGCCGGTCGCGCCCCCGAACATTCCACCACCGCCGCCCGGGCCACCACGGCCACCAGCACCTGCACCTGCACCGCGGGCCGGAGCCGCCGTGCCGGTGGAGTCAGGCTTGTTGAAGTTCCAGGTGGACAACTGGAGCTGTTGCGCGTTCGGCGTCACGTTCTGCGAGTAGTTCGCACCGCCGCCGCCGCCAAAGCCCGCGAAGAGACCGGCGGATCCACTCACGTTCAGCACCGGATCCTGGTTGAAGTACACCGGAAGCTGGCTGTCGAAGCCGTAGGTGATCGGGCTGGTCTTGTCCGACACGATTCCGCGCATGATGGAGCCGCGCGCGAAGAGCTGACTCGGCGATTCGATGGTGATGCCGGTGGTCAGGTTGTAGGCCGGGAAGACCGACGAGGTCGAGCCTTCCACGATCAGCGTGCCACCAGCCTGCACGAACTTGTACAGCTCCGTCAGGCCCTCGATGCCCATACCACCGCGAATATCCTCAGAGCTTTCCAGTGCGCCCAGATTAGGCGTCTTCGCGGTCTTCTTGTAAGGCAGCGGCGTGTCGCCGTTCTTGATGATACCGGCCACGTGAGACTGCGCGCTGCCACCCACGTGCGGATAGATGATCACATCGTACTTGGCACGGAGGTTGCCTTCACGGAGGCGGATATCGCCGAAGTACGTGTACGGAACGCCATAGGTATCGAGCGCGGCACGCACCCAGCCCTCGTCCTGCGTACGCTGCCAGGCGTGGATGTAACCGATGCGCGGCAGATCCAGTTCGTGCTGCTTCACCGTCGGGGCAGAAGCCACGGCCACGGCCGAGATACCAAGCTCCTTGAGCGAGGCATCCATCTTGGCGCGATCCCCGGCCGGAATGATGAAGGCACCCGGCTTGAAGGAGCGGCCACCTGCCTGGAACTCCGCTTCCGCGGCGAACATCTTCGTGGTCGCGAAGTTCGTGCGGAACTTCATCAGGTTGTTGTCCGAGGTGTGCTCGATGACCAGCACTGGCCCCGAACCCTCGATCCCACCGCTGGCCACCACCTTGGCCGTCACCGCATCCATCGGCTGCGTCAGGATGCTCTTGTCGGCAATCGGGAAGAGCGCGACGTTGCGCATGAACTGGAAGGTCCAGCCGGTGTCGTCGTATGGACGCGGATTGGACGGCGAGTAGTTCTGGATGCTGAGATACATATCAGCCAGCGTGCGATACGGCTGATCGCCACGCACGATGTAGTCACCGGGCTTCACATTGACAGAGCCGACCGTGAAGGCCGTCTTGGCCCGGTGCAGCTCCAGACCCTGCTTGCGCAGCTCGTTCACCGCATCGGCGGCATCCGCCTTGCGGCGCTGATTGGCCGGGATCACCCACGCGAACGGTCCCTCACCGCTCTTGCCCTTCTCCACGGCGCGCTTGTTCTTGATCCAGTAGTTCTCGAGATACATCGCCCGGTTGTCGGCGAAGTGCTTGAGCGAGATGAGCACGCCAGACTGCTGGATATTCACGTTGTTGCGCGGACCCCACTTGATGAACGGCAGGGGCGGGTTCGGCCGGAACCATTCCTTGCTGGTCGTCGTCGGCCCTGGGCGCACCTCGTAGTTGTCCGGACCATAGCTCTGCACTTCGTAGAACCGCCCGATGGCGTTCTTCGTGTGTGCCACGAAGAACATGTAGTTCGGCGTCCAGCCGTCGTAGAAGCCGTAGGTGAACACGCCCGGCACGCCGCGCTTGGTCATCTCGCGCACGTCTTCCACTGCCATCGTCCACCACTCGTTCACCGTGATCGGATCCACGGCGTCGTTGTAGGGGCCCGTCCCGGTGGAGCTATAGAGGTAGGTCTGCGCCTCGTGCAGGTCGTGCATGACCTGCGGCTTCCACTCGAGGAAGAAGTCGTTCACGTGCCGCGTCAGGGCCAGGAACTGCCCCATGCCGTCGCGGTTGTTGTCGTGCGCGACGTACTTGCCCCAGTACATGAGCGGCAGGCGCGGGAGTCCCGGCGCCAGTGTCTTGTTGTAGTAGTAGGTATCCACCTGCTTCTCACGACCGTCGACTTCGATGACCGGTGTGATGAAGGTGATGATGTTGTTGCGGATCGCCCGGATGTAGGGCGTCTCCTCGACAATCAACCGGTAGGCAAGCTCCTGCAGCATCTCGGGGCCACCATTCTCCGGCGAATGCATTCCGCTGGTGAGCCAGTAGATCGGCTTGGTGCTGTGGATGAGCCGCTGGGCCTCGGCTTCGGTAGTCTTGCGCGGGTCGGTCAGGGCCGCCAGCTCGTTCTTGTACTTGTCGAGATTCGCGATGGCCTGCTCATCGCCAATGGCAAGGACGACCATGTCGCGTCCTTCCTCAGACTTGCCGATGGTCCAGTACTTCGCGCGCTTCGAGGAATTGGCCAGGGCTTCGAAGTAGCGATGAATATCCTTGGCGTAGGTCAGTTCACCCGGTGTACCGACAATACGGCCATGGAACTTGAGTGGAGTGGGAACGGTGCTCGAGGCCGGGAGATGATCCACCAGCTCGGTCGTGATGCGAGAATCCTGGAGATATTCCTTGATCTTCGCGGTGTACTCCTGATCGATCTGCTGCGCACCGCCCTGCGCTGCCAGTGGCGCCGCGGTCAGTGTCAGCACAGCAAGCGCGCGGCATGGCGATTGCCATGTCCAGCGCCAAGGGGTTCCACGCAACATCAGGGGCTCCGTCATTGTGGAGGGGGACCGAGGTCGCGATCAACCGATCGCGCCCATGTGCATGTTACGCACAAGTCCCGTCGAACGCTTGTCCCCTCCACGATGTTTTTCGACCGTTCGTCCCTACCGGCGCGCCGCAGCCGAGGCATGGCCTTCCGCAGGAATCGGTGCAATTTCCTGACACCGAAATCGCACCGATAGCTCCTCATATTTCCCAGATGGCGCAGACCTCGAGCCCGGCTGCGCAACCACCACACGCCACAGGTTCACCGCGCCCCCCCCCACCCTATGCCTGCCCTTCGCCCGCGAGCCGGTCAACTCTTCGCCCTTGCCCTTGTCTGCACGAGTCTCAGCGCCTGCCTGCGCTCAAGGAATGCACCGGAGGTTGCATCGGCCAATCCGCTCCCCTGGCCGCCAGTGGCCACGTTCTCCATTCTGGGTTACGATCCGGCCACCGGAGAAGTAGGTGGAGCCGTCCAGTCGCGGGTATTCTCGGTCGGCAACGGCGTGCTCTGGGCGGAGGCCGGTGTTGGAGCAGTGGCCACACAGGCGATCGTCGATGTGAGCTACGGACCCCAGGCACTGGCATTGCTTCGCGGCGGCAGCAGTGCTCGCGAGACGGTGCAACAGGTGTGGGAGCGCGACCCAGACCCTCGGCCCGCCGATTGGACCAAGCAGGGGCGGCAGTTTGCCGTCATCGACGCCGGGGGAAACGTCGCGGCATTCACTGGTCCGCAGGCAACGACATGGGCCGGGGACAAGCAGGGCCGATATTGCACGGCCCAAGGCAATATCCTCGCCAGTGAGGAGGTCGTGAATGCCATGGTGCGCACGTTCGAGAACACAACGGGCCACCTGTCCTTTCGATTGCTCGCCGCGCTCGAAGCCGGTCAGCAGGCTGGTGGAGACAAGCGCGGCATGCAGTCCGCCGCCATGCTCATCGTGAAAAAGGATGGCGGTGTCTGGCTTCACAACGATGTCGTGCTGCGCCTGCAGGTCGATGACTCTCCCGAGCCGATCCGCGAACTGCGACGCCTCGTCGAGAAGGCCGCCACACAGCGTCGGCCACGTCCGCGTGAGTGAACGGCCGAGTGGACGGGACTCTCCGCAGGCGATACCCTTCAGATGCTCTCCATGACGCAGAGAGCCGGTGGTGCCATGCACTGCCCCCTGAGCGTTTCGCACCGCGAGCGCCGCTCTTCGTTCCCGCATCCCTTCGTCAAATGACCACACTCCGTTCCTGGCTCTCGGCCTCCACCTCGGCCGCGCTTCTGGTCACCGGGCTCGCCTCCTCCCTGTCTGCACAGGCAGCGCGGCAGCCCCGGCAGACCGTCAAGATGGACTCGGCCCGCGCCGCGCTGCTGTACGTGAGCAACCGGCACGAAGATCATCCTGCCGCCAACTACGACGCGGCCATCAAGGAAAAGCAGGCCACGGACTCCGTGTTCGCCGCCGGCAGCAAGGGCGTCATGAAGTTCTCGAAGGTCACATACAAGAGCTCCGCCGACGGTCTCGAGATTCCGGCCTACCTTTTCGAACCGCTCACCACTAGGGGCGCGAAGGCACATCCGGCCATGGTGTGGGTGCACGGTGGGGTCCATGGCAACTTCGACCCGCAGTATCTGCCGTTCGTCATTGAAGCCGTGAAGCGCGGCTACGCCATCGTGGCTCCCGACTATCGCGGCAGCACGGGTCATGGCAAGGCGCTCCACAACGCCATCGATTATGGCGGCTTCGAGGTCGATGACACCGAGTCCGCCGTATCCGTGCTCAAGGCACTTCCCTACGTCAATCCGGATCGCATTGGCGTCATGGGATGGAGTCACGGTGGCTTCATCACCGTGCTGCTCCTGACACGTGAGGCGCAGGGATCGCCCTTCAAGGCAGGTGCGGCCATGGTACCCGTTACCAATCTGCTGTTCCGCCTCTCTTTCAAGGGCCCGTCGTACCAGCGGTCCTTCTCCACCCAGTCACGACTGAGTGGCCTGCCATTCGAGCAGCGTGCAGAGTATATCCGTCGCTCTCCCTACTACTGGGTCGATAGCCTCAAGTCGCCCATCCTCGTCCACGTCGCCACCAACGACGAAGACGTGAACTTCGAGGAGGCCAGGCCGCTCATCGATGCGCTGCAGGCGCGGCAGCCAAGACTCGCAGAAACCAAGGTTTACGTGAACCCGACTCCGGGTCCGACAAGCGTCGGCCATACCTTCAATCGCCGCGTCACCAAGGGGACCTGGGTGCGCGACGATTCTCCGGAACAGATCGATTCCTGGAACAGGACCTGGGCCTTCTTCGAGAAGCATCTCGGGAAGTGATCCCTGAGGGCGGCGCAGGAAGGCATCCCTGCGTCGCCGCCGACGGGCCCGTTTGCTGCGGACGGGCCCGTCTTGACATTAATTATATGCATATGTAGTTATATCCTTGTATGCAAACTTTCAAATTTGCCCTCCTGCTCCTGGGCCTCGGCTTGCCTGTGACGGTCGGCGCGCAGTCCGGCCGGAACTCCCGTCCAGCGCACGACACTGCAACTGACCACCATGCGAACGGGCGGCTTCGACTGAGCGACGCCATCGCCGAAGCAGACCGCCAGGCCTTCGCCAATCGTGGGGCACGAGCGGCCACCGACATGGCCAGGGCCAGTGCCCGTCTGCCCCTCAAGGGCCTTCTGCCGTCGGCACGCGTGGAGGCAGGAGCCATCCGTACCACGGATCCCATCGGCGCCTTCGGAACGCTGCTGCGACAACGGCGCGTCACACCGGAGGCCTTTGCCCCTGCACGGTTGAATGACCCGGATGCGCTCAACAACCTCCAGGCTGCCGCAGTCCTCGAGGTCCCCCTCGTCAACGGCGATGCCGTCCTGGGCCACCGCGCCGCATCCCGTGCCGCCGATGCGGCCGACGCAAGAGCCGAATGGACACTGTTGTCCGCGCGCCGCGCCATCGTACGTGGCTACTACGGCGCCGTTCTGGCCGCTGAAAAGCAGCGCACCCTGTCGCAGGCTCTCGCGGCCAGTGACGCGATGACCACACAGGTCGAGCATCTGCTGCGCCAGGGGCTCATCACGAGAGCCGACCTGCTTCAATGGCAGGTGCGCTCGCAGGATATGAAGGCACAGCAGCTCGCCGCTGAAGCGGACGCCCGGACCGCGCGGGAACAACTGAGCCTGCTGCTCGGTCGAAGCGACCCGTCCCGGTCACTAAGCGTCGAGGACCTGCCCGCGACGCTCCCAGCGGACTCCGTGGTGCGAGCGATGGTGATGCGTCACGGCGAAGGCTCTCGCAGCGACAACGCGATCAGCAGTTCAGGAGACATCGGTAACGGCAGCAACGAATCCGGTGCCTTCGCCCTGGCGCGGCAAGACGGCGAAACCCGAGATGATGTACGGGCAAGCCGACTTGAGATCGATGCCGCGCGCCTGGATGCACGCCGCGCTGCAAGCAC
>CAZPJX010000124.1:0-8347 GCA_964586985.1 uncultured Gemmatimonas sp.
GGACCTGACGGCGGCCACTGTGATCCTGCCGCGATTCGCGGATAGCACGGAGTTCGTGAAGTGGTTGCCACAGGCGAAGGGCAAGTTCGTGCTGGTATCGGCGCCGCAGCCCACCTGTCGCCCCACCGACAACTGGCAGCAGTTCGCTACCCCGTCGTCGAAGGCCCGCATGGATAGTCTGCGCGGTGAGGTCAATCGCGAGTGGGGCGGTACCAGTGTGCGCGGCACCGGCTATTCCAACGCCCTGGGAACGGGCAGTCTTGGTGTGCGCCTCGAAGAGGGTGGCGTCGCGGGGGTGATCACGTCCCGCCCCAAGAATGCCTGGGGCACCATTGATGTGTTCGAGAGTTACAACACGAAGGCGCCGGCCATCGGGCTCTCCTGTGAAGACTACGGCCTCGTCTTCCGGCTTACCGAGAACAAGCAGGCGCCGACGTTGCGGCTCAATCTCGATGCTGACGTGCTCGGCGAGCAGCCGATCTTCAACACCGTCGGCGTGATTCGCGGAAGCGAGAAGCCCGATGAGTATGTGGTGTTGTCGGCGCACTTTGATTCCTTCGATGGCGGATCCGGCGCGACGGACAACGGCACGGGCTCACTCACCATGCTCGAGGCCATGCGCATTCTGTCCACGGTCTATCCCAAGCCCAAGCGGACGATTCTCATTGGCCACTGGACGGCCGAGGAGCACGGACTCGTGGGCTCGCGGGCCTTCACCGAGGATCATCCGGAAGTGGTGCAGGGACTGCAGGCGCTGTTCAATCAGGACAACGGCACCGGGCGTATCCAGAGCATCAATGCCGGTGGGTTACCGAACGCCGGCGCACACCTACGGCAATGGCTTTCGGTGCTGCCCACGGAGATCGCCGCCACGCTGACTCCCCGTATCCCCGGTTCGCCGAGTGGCGGAGGAAGCGACGACGCCAGCTTTGCCTGTTATGGCGCCCCGGCATTTGGTCTGGGTGGCGTGAGCTGGGATTACGGCAACTATACCTGGCACACGAATCGCGATACCTACGACAAGATCGTGTTCGATGACCTGCGCTTCAACGCAACGGTAACGGCGATGCTGGCGTACCTGGCCGCGAACGATGCCACGACGATCACGCGCGAGCGCGCGACGGCCGAACAGATCCGGCCCCAGGGTGGCGCAGGGAACGCGCCTCCAGGTGGTGGCGGCGCGTTTGCATGGCCCACCTGTCAAAAGGCGCCGCGCAAGACGAACCCGCGGCTACGCTAGATACGTCAGGAGGCATGTTCGTCAGATTGCTCGTAGAGCGAACGGGCGAACGGGGGGCGCTGCGCAGTGTGCGCGGCGCCCCCCGTGTGCTTTCGTCGCGCCCGACGGTGGCTGGCGCCAAACGATCCCTGGTGGATCGATGGGACGCATCTTGACAGATGCTTAGGAGTCCTAAATAATTGGCTTATGGATACCTCCTCTGAACCAGATCCGGTCGTAGTGCGGCTGCGCGAGGGCTTCGACCGCATCGCCTTCGTCAGTCGTGCCGACCTCTGGGCGTCGGCCGGGGATGCTGGCCTGAACCCAACTCAGGCCCAGGTGTTGGCGTTGCTTGGCGGGCGGCCGGACGGATTGCGACCCACGGCGATCGCGGCGCATCTCACCGTTTCCGCCTCAAGCATCACCGATACGCTGACGGCGCTCGAGCGCAAGGCGCTCGTACACCGCGAACCGGACCCTACGGATGCTCGCGCACTGCGCATTCGAGGTACGCCGGAAGGGATCCGCATCGGTGTTGAGATCGCCGCGGCTGCGACCAAGGTGACTGAGGCGTTGGCTGCGTTGCCCCCCGCTGCACAGGAGGCACTGTTGCTCACGCAGGTGGCATTGATCCGGCAGTTGCAGGTCACCGCTGCGATCCCCATTCAGCGCATGTGTCTGACCTGCCGTCATTTTCGCCCACTGGCTCATCCCGATACCGCCACGCCGCATCATTGCGCCTTCGTCGATGCCGCGTTCGGGAATAGGGAACTCCGACTCGATTGCGGTGAGCATGAGGAAGCGGACGTTTCCGAGCAGCACACCAACTGGCAGTCTCTCGCGGATGGATCCTCTATCCTTCGCTCCCACAGGACCCATTGAACACGGAGTACGTCGCATGACCGCACGCATGATGACTCGTTCCCTCGGTGCACTCTCGCTCGTTGCGAGTGTGGTGGGCTGCGCGACCGCCGACTCGTCTGCCGACGCCGCTTCCACGGCCGCCGCTGGGTCAGCTGCCGATTCCACGTCTCTGGTGGCTTCCGCTCAGGGCATCACGAGTGTGGCCAACCAGGCGGTACTCGCGTCGTTCGATATCATCGAAACCCACATTGTCACTGACAATGGTCAGGCCATTTTCCGCACGCGCGTGCGGGCGGACGCAGGACAGGTGACCCCCAAGTCGACCGGCAAGTTCGAAGGCTCCGAAGTGTATGCCTACGTGTGGCCGACGTCCCTCAATTCGTCCGACGCCGGTTTCGATCGGGATCAGGGAATCGTCGCACTGGCAGTGACGTTCCATCCCGATTTTGACGACGCGGCATTCGGTGGGAAGAACCGTGACCGCTGGCACGCGCACTGGGTTGTGCTCAACGAGGATCCCTCATGCGCCGGCGGTCTGAAGGTCAAGGACATCCCCGAAGGTGCCAAGCCCAAGCTGCCGGAGACCTGGCCAGGCGTGCCGTTGCTCATCGACAGTCCGACCTACCAGACGGACCTCAAAGGTGACCTCGTCGAGGTGCATATTCCGCTTGAGAAGCTTGGGGCGCTCACGACGGCATCATTCGATGGCGTGACCGCAGGCCTCAAGGTCAATGGCAATCTGCACGCTCCCTTGTTGTGCGTTGCCAACGTCTTCAAGGTGGCGTCCGGCAACCTCTCCATGCCTGGGAAGGTCGGAGCGCAGGCGGACCGGTGACCCCGGCAGCACCGGCCGTCCCTACCGTCCCATCGTACTGACCGCCTTCTCCGTCCCTTCGGCGATCCAGAGTTCCACCGCCTCGGTGATGCGCGGGAGGGCGTCGTCGTACAACGCACGCTCGTCACGTGGCATCGCGCGAAGCACGAAGTCCGCGAGGTCGCCGATCTGTCGTCGTTCGTCGACAGGGCGAATCCCGATGCGCAGCCTCGGGTACGTGGCCGTTTTCAGATGGGCTTCGATGCTCTTGAGGCCATTGTGGCCGCCGGGGCTTCCCGCGGCGCGCAGACGGTACTCGCCCACGGGTACTGCTACTTCGTCGACGATCACGAGCAGATCCTGTGCTGGCACCCATCCCTCCCGCTTGAGATAGGGACGCAGCACGGCGCCGCTCAGATTCATGTAGGTCTGCGGTTTGACCAACCGGACCTTTTTCGTGCCGACGAGTCCGGTGGTACTCACCGCGTCGCCGTCCTTGCGCCAGGGATCAAAGTGCCAACGGGCCGCGAGATGATCCACAAGCCACCAGCCCACGTTGTGGCGGGTGTCCTGGTACTCGCGGCCGGGATTGCCAAGCCCGACTATGACTTTCATGCGCAGGGGAAGACGCGCGGGGCGCGGAATGCGCCAGCGTGGGGTGACCATGCCGAACGGACTCCGTGCCCCGTGCGTGAAGCGTGAAGTGCGCCGCAGTGGCACGGCCGAATGCCGTGCCACCGCGATGCTGCGTGCAAGGTCGCCTGGATTACTTGGTGTCGTCCGGCTTCGGCTTGCGGATGAGCTCGGGTTCGGCAGCGCCTTCGGCCGGTGCCTCTTCGTGCACCTTCGGCGGCTGCACCACGCAGACCGTGGAAGCGGCATCGTCGAGCACGCGGATGCCGGCCGGCAGTGTGAGATCCGCGACGTGCAGCGACTTGCCGAGCTTCACGCCGGAGATGTCCACGTCGATGTGGTTCGGAATGTTGGCGGGATCCACTTCGATATGCAGCTCGTGCATGATCTGATCGAGGATGCCGCCTTCGAGGCGGACGCCCTCAGGCGTGCCGACGTAGACGATCGGGCACTTCACCGCCACGGTCTCACCAGCCACCAATTCCTGGAAATCGATGTGCAGGATGGTGCGCTTGAACGGGTGGCGCTGAACTTCACGGATCAGCGTACGGGACGTCTTGCCATCGATGACGAGCTCGATGACGGTGCTGCTGACCGGGATGCTCTTGATCAGGCGCTCGGTCTCGCGGGCATTGGTCGTGAGCGACTGTGGCTCGCGGCCATGACCGTAAATGACGGCCGGGATGTTGCCGGCCTGACGAATCTTGCGCGCGGCGCCCTTGCCCGTCTCTCCGCGGGCGGAGGCGTTGAGTGTAACCTGTGCCATGGTACTACCTCTCTGAAAAGTGGTTCGGGAGTAACCGGATCTGGTCGTCCCGGCCGATGCCGCGACTACACCAACACGAACACCAACACGAACACCAACACGAACACCAACACCTGCACCTGCTTCAATCGAACAGCACGCTCACGCTCTGATCGGCGTGGGTGAAGCGGATGGCCTTGGCCAAGAGATCGCCCACGGAGAGCACACGCAGCGTGTCGAAACGCCGCTCGGACGGCAGGTTGATCGAATCCGTCACCACGACTTCCTTGATTGGCGCGTTCGACAAGCGCTCCACGGCCGGACCACTAAAGAGCGCGTGTGTGGCGCAGACGTAGATGTCCTGGGCCCCGAGATTCTTGAGCGCGCGCGCTGCCTCGGACACCGTGCCGGCCGTGTCGATCATATCGTCGGGAATGAGACAGTCGCGTCCTTCCACCTCGCCGACCACGTTCATCACTTCGGCGACATTGGCTTTCGGGCGACGCTTGTCGATGATGGCGAAGGTCGCGTCGAGGCGCTTCGCGAATCCACGGGCCATCTTGGCGGAACCCACGTCGGGTGCCACGACCACGAGATCCTTGAGCTGCTTTTTCCGGAAGTAGTTCGTGAAGACGGGTGCGGCGTAGAGATGATCGACGGGGACGTCGAAGAAGCCCTGCAGCTGATGGGCGTGAAAGTCGAGTCCCAGCACCCGATCAGCACCGGCGGTCTCCAGGAGATTGGCCATGAGCTTGGCTCCGATGGCCACGCGCGGCTGATCCTTGCGGTCCTGCCGTGCATAGCCAGAGTAGGGGAGCACGGCGGTGACACGCGCGGCCGAGGCGCGGCGTGCCGCGTCGACGAGCAGGAGCAGCTCGAGCATGTTCTCGCCTGGCGGATTCGTGGGCTGCACCACGAACACGTCGGCACCACGGATGTTCTCGTCGATGCGTACAAACACTTCACCGTCGGCGAACCGCGTACAGGTCGCCTTGCACAGCTCGACGCCGAGGGAACGCGAGATCTCTTCGGCGAGAGGCCGGTTGGCCGTACCGGCGAGGATTCGGAACCCACGGGGGGACGAAGCTGGTGAAACGTCCGTGGCGACACTCATGCGAGTCTCATGACGAATGGGTATTCGGATACAGGGTCCGGAACGGGCCACCACAAACGGGGCGGAGTGTCGCCGGTACCTGTCAGAGGCGCGGC
Organism: uncultured Gemmatimonas sp.; assembly: GCA_964586985.1. Lineage (GTDB taxonomy): Bacteria > Gemmatimonadota > Gemmatimonadetes > Gemmatimonadales > Gemmatimonadaceae > Gemmatimonas. Next base: position 5,485 of record CAZPJX010000124.1, read on the forward strand.
GTCTCCGTCCCATTCGAGCTGACTGCAGCTGCAAGCCTTGAAAAATAATCAGGCCCGATTCGGATTCCAACCGAATGGGCCCGAGAATGGCTCGCGGGACTTACAACCCTGTAAGTCGTTGCAGTGGCAGAGCTTGGGTGCTCGCGTTGGCAAGCGAATGTCGCGATGCGCGCTCGAAGAAATACAATAGGCCCACTTGGAATCGAACCAAGATCTCCGGCTCCAAAGGCCGGGGTAATAGCCGTTATACGATGGGCCAGCAGTGGGGGGAATCCTAGTTTGGCGGGGCGAAGGGAACAAGCTGATGCCGATAACCTCCCGGGCGCAGCGGTTACTCCCCCGAGAGCCAGGCCGCGCCACGCACACCGCTCGAATCGCCATGGCGGTGGCGCACGATCTGCGTCGCGAGCTCGCTGGTGAACACCCACGGCGGAAGTCGTGCGGTGATATCGTCCGCCAGGCCCCGAACGTTGGAGAGACCGCCGCCGAGCACAATGACTTCCGGGTCGAGCAGGTTGATGACGGTGGCGAGACTTCGCGCGACGCGTTCAACCCATCGGGTCCGAGTCGCGGAGGCCTCCGGCTCACCAGCGGCTGCGGCCCGCATGATGTCCGGGGGGGCAAGTGGCGCAGCACCCATGCGCACGTGGTCCGCCGCGAGGGCGGGGCCTGAGATCCACGTTTCGATGCACCCCTGGCGCCCACAGTAACACGAAGGACCGGGTACCTCGTTGGCCGTGGCCCAGGGAAGGCCGTTATGGCCCCATTCGCCGCCAATGAGGTTGCGCCCCGCGTGTAACCGTCCGCTCAGCACGATGCCCCCGCCGACTCCGGTGCCAAGGATCACCCCGAACACACTCTCCGCTCCGGCGGCCGCGCCATCCGTGGCTTCGGAAAGCGCAAAGCAATTGGCGTCGTTCGCCGTGCGGACGGGCCGATCGAGCGCACGCCGCAGGTCCTGCTCCAGAGGCTGGCCATTCAGCCAGATGGAGTTGGCGTTCTTGACGCGCCCTGTGTGTGGCACGACCACGCCAGGAATGCCGACACCCACCGTGCTGCAGCGTGCAGTCCGCGTTTCGAGTCGATGGACAAGCGCCGTGATGGCAGCGAGTGTTCCCTGATAGTGTGGAGGCGTAGGCACGCGCTCGCGGGCTAGTTCGCTGCCATCCTGACCCAAGACGATGCCTTCGATTTTTGTCCCGCCCAGGTCGATGCCGATCCGTACGTCTGTTCGCATGTCGCGACGTTGTGGCGTCGCCGTTCCTGCGGCAAGCCCTGCGATGCGCAGGTGCTGCGCCATGCTGCTGCTGGCGTTCTTCGCTGCCTGCGGTGATTCCCCCACGGCGCCGACGCCACCTCCCACGGAACCGCCACCCCCGCCTCCGCCAGCAGACACGACGCCGAAGGCCTTTGCTGTGCCCGCGATCGCGCGTGAGTTCCGTGGCATGTGGATCGCCACCGTCGCCAACATCGATTGGCCATCGCGTACCGGGCTATCCATTCCGCAGCAGCAGGCTGAATTCGCTGCCCTGTTGGATGTTGCGCAACAGGCGGGCCTGAACGCCGTGGTGCTCCAGGTACGTGCGGCTGGCGATGCCCTCTACCCGTCATCGCTCGAACCGTGGATGCGCTCCCTGAGTGGCACCCAGGGAACGGATCCGGGGTGGGATCCCCTCCAATACGCTCTCGAACAGAGTCATGCTCGCGGCATCGAACTGCATGCGTGGTTCAATCCGTTCCGCGCCGGCAATGCGAGCGACACGGCACGCCTCGCCCCGTCGCATTTCGGCCGTCGACGTCCCGACCTGCTGCGCCGAGCGTGTTCCCAACTCTGGTTCGATCCTGGCGAAGAGGCCACGCAGGAGCAGGCCCTTGCGGTGGTCAGTGATGTGATCACCCGCTACGACGTCGATGGAGTGCACATCGACGATTACTTCTATCCGTATCCGGAGAGCGGTTGCAGCACGCCCTTTCCCGACAGTGTGGCATTTGCCCGGTATCAGGCGCAGGGTGGCACCTTGTCGCGGAATGACTGGCGGCGCGACAATGTGAACCGCTTCGTGGAGCGACTGTACCGCACCGTGCGCGAACGTTCGCGTACCGTGCGCGTGGGCATCAGTCCGTTCGGAATCTGGCGCCCCGGCAACCCCACCGGAATCACGGGGCTCGACGCCTACGCGTCGATCTATGCGGATTCACGGCTGTGGTTGCAGCGCGGCTGGGCCGACTATTTCGCGCCGCAGTTGTACTGGTCGAGCACATCGGTGGGGCAGAATTTCAGTGCCCTCCTGAGTTGGTGGACCCAGCAGAACGTCATGCGTCGTCATCTCTGGCCGGGCCTGGCATCGTATCGAATCGCCGACGGCAGCTCGGCACCCTTTGCGGCGGGTGAGATTGCCACACAGATCGGTATCACCAGGCAGCAGGCTAGTGCGCTCGGTGGGCCGACCGGCACCATCTTCTACAACGCCAGCAGTGTGAAGAACGATCGCGGTGGTTTCGTGACCTCGCTCAAGGGCAGCTATTACGCCGAGGGCGCCATCCCGCCGGCGACCACCTGGCTCGAGGCGGCGACGCCGCTGCCGCCAGTCATCGCCGTGGTGCGTGGCGCCATTCATGTGCAGGTGTCCATCACCTCGGGCGGTGAAGGGGCCTACTGGTGGCTGGTCCGCTGGCGAAATAATGGGGTCTGGCACCAGCGGTTGGTGCCAGCATCGACGCGCTCCGTCGAGGTGCCACCCAACGGCATCGAGGGCGTCGTGCTCACCGCAGTCAATCGGGTGGGTGCCGTCAGCGGTGACGTGGTCTGGCGTCCCTGAACCTGCGGCGCCACGGTGGTGCTACTCGCGCATATGACCGAGTC
>CAZPJX010000125.1:0-8152 GCA_964586985.1 uncultured Gemmatimonas sp.
TCATCGTGCACCCCGACGTGCGCAAGATGCTGCTCACCGCGCGTGCCTACGCCGAAGGTGGCCGCGCGCTCGGCATTCATATCGCCTCGCGGATCGATACCGCGCTGGCCAGCGACGACGCCGCGGTGCGCAAGGAAGCCGACGACGAGGTCGCGCTGCTGACGCCCATCGTCAAGGCCTTCCTCACCGACAAGGGCTTCGACAATACGAACATCGCGCTCCAGACGCTGGGCGGGCACGGGTACATCCGGGAGTATGGAATCGAGCAGTATGTGCGTGATGCCCGCATTGCCCAGATCTACGAAGGCACCAATGCCGTGCAGGCCCTCGACCTGGTGGGACGCAAGCTGCCCATGGACGGTGGCCGCCTGGTGCGCCGGTTCTTCGAGATCGTCAAGCGCGAGATCGACGCGGCAGCGACCGTGGCGGGTCTCGAGGAGCACGCAAAGGCGTTGGGCGGAAGCCTGTACCAGTTGCAGAAGGCCACCATGCTGCTGGCCGAGCGCGGTTTTGCGAACCCGGATGAAGCAGGGGCTGCGGCGACGGAATATCTGCACCTCATGGGGTATGTCGCGGTGGGCTGGCAGTGGCTACGCATCGCAGCGGTGGCCGGCGAGAAACTGGCAGCGGGCACAGGGAACCCCTCGTTCCTCGCCGCGAAGCAAAAGACCGCGCGCTTCTACTTTGCGCGCCTGTTGCCGGAAACGGCCACACTGCTTGCCGCAATCCAGTCCGGAGCCGGCCCCATCATGGCGATGGACGCCAGCGAGTTCTGACGGGGGCCTATCGTTCCGAGGCCAGCGGGGAAGACCAGGGAGGCGGCCGGTGCGTGACAGACGTGCCAGCCATGTGACGGGCGTCCATTCCTCGTCGCTAAACTCATGCGCGGGTGCTGCCGATGCCTAAAGGCAACCTCATCCCGCGCTCATGTTCTTCAAGAAACTCCTAGCCGATACTCGCCCGGCGTCCGAACGAGGAAGTTCGAACGGCGCGAGTGGCATCTCCCTGGTCAAGGCCTCTCCCGGCTCCGTTGGAGGCGCGACCGACATCGTCGTGGCGGCACCATCCTTCACCTCGCAGGAAGACCACCTGGGTCTCGTGCTCGATGCCCTCGGCGGGGTGTTGACGGCCCTTGCCCGCTATCCCATCGACCTGCCCGATCGACCCGGTGAGGAGAGCGCCAGGGAACTGGGCCTCTGGCAGCGCCACGCCACGCTTGGCTATAGCCTGCAGGAGGGCAGCGGTCAGGGTTCGGTGGGGATTGGCGATCGCGACTGGGACGGAATCGTCAGGGCAGTGACCGAGCAGCGCCGGGAGGAGCATCGCCACGTGGAAGGCTCCATCACCGAGTTGCGTGAGGCGCTCTGGGCCTGTGTGGAGACTGTGCACAAGACGGCCAAGGCGGACCGCACCGCCGACAACACGACGGATGCACAGGTGGAGCGTGCCCGGAACGCACTCCAACGCATGCAGACGGGCTCGATCAAGCAGGAAGTGCTCGGCGCCGTGGGGGCCATCGAAGCGGCAGTGCAGACGCGCCGCGAACATCAGCAGGAACAGTACGTCTCGCTGGCGACGCGTCTGGACCGGCTCGGCCGTCAGCTCGAGGAAGCGCGGCGCGAGAACACCACCGACCCGCTCACGGGTCTCGGCAATCGCAAGCTGTTCGACACCATGGCCCCACGGGCCATCCAGATGTACTCGCTCAGTCGCCAGCCCGTGGTGCTGCTCATGATCGACATGGACAAGCTGAAGCTTGTCAATGACATGTACGGTCACCAGTCGGGTGACGCGGCCATCCAGACATTGGGGAAGGCACTGAGCAAGGTGTTCCTGCGTCAGTCGGATGTGCTCTGCCGTTTCGGCGGCGACGAATTTGCGGCGATTCTGCAGAACACCGATTGGAAGATGGCGCAGACCCTCGCGCGGCGATTGCAGGAAACGCTTTCGGAACTGCCGGCGCCACATCCCGCCATGGAGTTCTCCATTGGTGCTTCCGTGGGTGTCGCACAGCTCGAGATGCATGAAGAGGTCGACGAATGGCTTGCGCGGGCCGACAAGGCACTCTACAAGGCCAAGCAGAACGGTCGGGACCGGGTCTGCGTGGCGGAGACCCTGCTGTTGCAACAGCCGGCGTAAGGCGGCAGAGGCCGCGTCACGTCCGCGCTGCCCGCAGCGCGTTGAGTATCACGGCGACATCGATGGCTTCCTGTGTCAAGGCACCCGCGACCGGCGACAGCAGGCCGGCCGCGGCGAAGCCCATGCCGATGAGCGACAGCCCAAGGCCCACGGCGATCGACTGGCGTGCAATGCCAAGCGCGTGACGACCAATGGTCACGGCTTCGGGAATGCTCAGCGGATTGTCGACCAGGAGGACCACATCGGCGGCTTCGGCGACGACCCCGCCACCATGCCCCGCGAGCGCGATCCCGACGGTGGCCACCGACAGGGCAGGGGCGTCATTGGTCCCGTCGCCCACCATCAGCACCCGCTGACCTGATGCCTCCATCGCGCTGATGCGATGCGCCTTGTCTTCTGCGGAGAGCTCGCCGGCGTAGGAGGTGATGCCGGTCTCGCTGGCGATGCGCTGCACGTTTGCCGTGCTGTCTCCGCTCAGCAGATGCGGCGATCCCAGACCGAGTGTGGTCAGTTGGTGAAACATGTTGGGCAGATCAGGACGCAGGGCCTCCGCAAAGGTAATGCGCGCGGTGGTGCCATCGCTCATGAGTGCCCAGGCGCGCAGCGCTTCGGATTCACCCGGTACGGTGCGTTGCAGTGCCTGCATGGCTGCCTGCACGTTCGGGTGGTCGGTGAACTGGCTCAGCACATAGCGGCCGGAACCCACGGCGATCCGAAGATCGGCCACGTCGCCCACGATGCCCTGACCGGCTGTCTCGGTCAGGGCACTCGCCCGTGGGATTGGCACGCCGCGAGCTTCGGCCTCCTGCACGAGCACACGCGCCAGCAGGTGGCCGGAGCCCTGTTCCACCGCAGCGATGCGGGCCAGCGTCTGTGCTGCGTCGGCGCCGGGCGACAGGTCGAGGGATGCCACGTGCGGCATGCCGGTGGTGAGAGTTCCCGTCTTGTCGAAGACCACGGTGTTGACCCGCGCCAGCCCCTCAAGCGCGCCGCCGGTGCGCACGATGATGCCGCGGCGGGCGGCGCGATTGATGCCGCCGATGATTGCCACAGGCGCCGCCAGAATGAGCGGGCAGGGTGTCGCCACCACCAATACCGCGAGCACGCGCGTCCAGTCGTGCGAGATGAGCCAGGCCAGGCCGCAGAGCAGCAGGGTGAGTGGTGTGAACCACACGGCCCAGCGATCGGCGGTGCGCTGCATGGGGCTCTTGGAGGCCTGCGCGCTGCGCACCAGATCGACGATGCGCGCGTACTGGCTTTCCTCTGCCCGTCGCACAGCGCGCATGCGAAGGGCTCCTTCCTTGTTGATGCTACCCGATTGCAGGGTCGCTCCCGCGGAGACCCGCTGCGGCATCGGCTCGCCGGTGAGCCGGGAGGTATCGACATGCGAGACGCCGTCGATCACCACGCCGTCGGCCGGCACCAGTTCGCCCGGACGAATGAGGAGCACGTCGCCAAGGGCGATCTCGTCAACGACGATATCGGACACGATATCGGTCACGATGTCGACGCCAGTACCGGTACCTTCGCCGCTGCGTGGGTCGCTGCGAATGTCTGTGGGTATGTCGGCACCGGCTTCACTTGCGCCGTCGGTACTGGCCGCGCTGTCGGCCCGTCGCGCGGCTTCCACACGATGCGCCGTGCGTGGCGCATCCGCTTCCAGCGCCTCCACGGCATCGGAGGCACGGGCGACGGCGTAGGCGTCGAGGGCCTCGCCTCCGGTCTGCATGAGTACCACCACGAGCCCTGCGAGGGGCTGCTGCAGCAATACGGCACCCACAATGGCCAGCATGGCAACCACATCGGCCGCAAAGTTTCCATGCAGCATACCCCGGAGAGTGCGCCAGGCCACCGGTGCGCCGGTCACCAGCAGGCCGGCATACCAGATGGCCTGCCGCCAGTCCGCAAAGGACGCAAGCAATGGCGCCAGCGCCCCCGCCAGCAGAAAGGCGAGCGTCGCTAGCGGGATCGGAGACGCCGTGCGTAGAATGGACCGTATCATCCGCTGAATATCTGGACAGTATGTGCCGGCGGTAGCTGCCTGGCCCTGTCGACCTCTCCCGCGCTCTGGTCGGTCATGCCTGAAACGCACTCCCACGTCGCGCTCGCCGCCGTTGTGAATATCGCCTCCGACGCCATCATCGCGCTGGATGACGATTTCCGCATCGTGCGATTCAATCGCGGGGCGGAGCAGATCTTCGGATGGACCGAGGCGGACATGCTGGGCAAGCCGCTCGACCGCCTGCTGCCGATGCCATCGCGGGCGGTGCACCGTGGCCATATGCGCACCTTCGCCGAAGGACAGGTCGATGCGCGCATCATGGCAGATCGCCGGGAAATCGCCGGCGTACGCAAGAACGGGGAGCGCTTTCCGGCGGAAGCCTCCATTGCCCGCGTGACCATCGATGGCGAGCGCACCTTCATGGTGATGCTGCGCGACATCAGCGAACGCCGCCGCAGCGAGGAGCGCCAGACCCTGCTCGCCACCGCCGGCTGGGTGCTCGCGGCGTCTCTCGACGTGGATTCCACGCTGGCGACGATCGCTGAGCTTCCGGTGCCAATGCTTGGCGAATGGAGCCTCCTCGAACTGTTGACGCCCGAGGGCAGCATCCGCCGAGCGGCGGCGACGCATGTGGATCCGCACCGCCATGACGAAACGGCGGCCCTCGTGGCACGGGCGCCCGATCAGTACAATCCCGATCTTCCCAGTGCCTCGGCACTGCGGGTGGCCCACGAGTCGGAGGCGCAGCGCGTCACGGATATTTCCGCCTGGCTCGACGCCAACTTCCCCGACACGGCGTCACGTACAAAGGCAGAAGCGCTTGGTGCAAGTGCGGTGCTGCTGGTGCCACTCCGCGCAGGTGGGCGGGCTATCGGGGCGCTGCACCTCGTCCGCACGCGACCGGGCGCGTCGCATGCCCGCGAGGAGATCCATGTGGCCGATCAGTTCGCCGGGTTGGCCGCACTCGCGCTCGAGAACGCACGGCTCTACCAGGAGACGCGTCAGGCGGTTCGCGAGCGCGACGAAATGCTCGCCATCGTCTCGCATGACCTGCGCAATCCCGTGAACGCCATTGTGATGCTCACGGGCGCCGTGCTGTCGCGGGAGACGCCAGACGGCGAACGCGAAGCGGCACTTCTCGGACGCGAAGAGGTGGAGGCCATTCGCGGCGCCGCTCGGCAGGTGGATGGCCTGATCCAGGACCTGCAGGACGTTTCGCGGATTTCAACGGGCCGCCTGCGTGTGGAACGACGGGCCATATCCGCCGCAGAACTGCTGAAGGAGGCGGCCGATGTCTTCGAGCCGGTACTCGCCGATGCGGGCCTGCAGTTCGTGCGCGATTTCGGCGACGACGAGGTGACCCTGCTGGCCGATCGGCACCGCGTGCTGCAGGTCCTCTCGAACCTGTTGGGGAATGCCGTGCGCTTCACGCCTCGGGAGGGTCAGGTCGTCCTCTCTGCGCGACGCGAGGATCGAAACCTGCGTATCGCCGTACGCGATACCGGCCCGGGCGTCGCCAAGGAGGATGTGCCCAGGCTGTTTGAACGCTACTGGCAGGCCCCACGCCTGCTGCGCGCTGGTTCGGGACTCGGTCTGTTCATCTCCAAGGGCATCGTGGAAGCCCATGATGGCGAGATCGGAGTTACCAGCCAGGTGGGCAGGGGCAGTGAGTTCTGGTTCACACTGCCCATGGCCTGACACAACCGGCGATCCCTGAAAACAACAAGGCCATGTCCTCTGGACATGGCCTTTGCGTTTGAAGAACCGGCGCGCTCAGTGCCTGGCTTCGGTCGGCGCGGCGTGTTCGGCCGGGGCGCCCTGCTTGGCGGCGTCGCGCTCGTGATACACCTGCGTGGCCATTGGATCACGCGGATGCCGGTAGGTGTTCTTGTGGATCGTCCAGGCTCCGAAGAGCAGCGCACCCGTGAACACACACGTGACGACGGCTGCACCCCAACCCTGCTTGTTCGGATCGTATGAGGCACTCATGAAGAAATCCTGGCGATAGCCAAACGTTGACCCACGAAAAACGCCTTCCGCGCCAGTCAGCTCGAGCCGGCCAGCGCATGACCACGGCAAACTACACGACCATCGATCATTCTTCCACCCTGGGCCCGGTGTCGCGGTCCGAGTCCACCAATCTGGCCGGTACGATGGCCTCGGCCCCAAACCGGCCTCGGATGCGGTCGAGCGCCTGCACGAGCGCCCGGTCCCGTGGCGTTTCGATGAGGGCGTCTGCCGGGACTCCACGCGGCTCCCCAGGCCGATTTCCGGCCGGATGCCATCGGGAGGTGGTCCCACCGAAGAGCCCCAGTTGAACTGCCGGCAGGGGCTCCCCCTCGTCTTCGAAATGCGACAACGCGATGCCGAGGAGCCTGACCGGTGCGCGCCGGGCGCTGCGCATTTGCCGGAGCAGCTGCTGAGCCACCCGCATGACCGAACGTTCGGATTCGATGAAGGTGTTCAGGCTGCGCTGGGCCGAGCGCGTCCGGAAGTCGCTGTCCCGCAATTTCACGGTGACCGTGCGGGCCCGGAGAGCCTGTCTGCGTAGATCGGCACTGACGCGGACGGCCAGTCGGAGGAGTTCGCGCTCCACCACGTCGTCCTCGAGCAGGTTCCGGCCGAAGGTGGTCTCTCGGCTCACCTGTTTCTGGCGTTCACGCGGCACCACGATGCTCTCATCCTGGCCGCGGACCCGACGGGCCAGCCAACGGCCTGCGCGCTCGCCCAGACGGTGCACCAGCGCCTCCTCGGACCATGTCTGGGCCTGGGCGACGGTCTCCAGCCCCATCTGCTCGAGCTTGGCCGCGAACCGGGGACCAACCATGGGGAGGTCATTGAGGCGAAACCTCCGCAGGAACTCCTCTTCCTGGCCCGGTGGTACACACGACACTCCTGTGGCCTGCGTGCCGGGTTTCGGCTTCGCCAGCTCCACCGCCATCTTCGCCACCAGGCGCGACGTACCAGCACCTATGGAAACACGGAGTCCCGTGGTCGTGAATACCGCGTCTCGCATACGCCGGGCTGTCTGTTCCAGCGGTTCATGTCCATACAGGGCTTCAGTGCCGCGCAGGTCGCAGTACCACTCGTCGATGCTCGATGGCTGCACGATTGGCGCAAACTGGGCCAGTACGGCCTGGATCTCGCGACTCCGAATTCCACAGACGTGCCGTGGCACCGGCACGCACAGCGCCTCTGGGCAGAGCTTGAGCGCCCGAGCAATGGGCATCGCCGAGCGTACCCCGTAGGCACGGCATTCGTAGGAGGCCGAGCAGACGACGCCGCGTGAGCCCGGCCGGCCGCCGACAATGAGCAGCGTGGCCCTGCCAGCGCCTTCGGGGTCCTCCTGCCTGGCGACGGCCACGAAGAACGCATCGGCATCGACAAGGAGAATGCGGCGCGGAGGCGCTTCGCCCGGCACGACGGGCGCAGCTCCTGATGGCGGTACTGGTGTGGACACGGCCGGAATCTATCCGCTATGCTGCACTGTTTCCGCCGGAGAATCGCGGGAGTTCCCTGGTTCGAGGACATCGGTGACGCCAGCCATTCTGCTTGCCCGCAAGGCCGGGATACCCCACGAAGTGCTGAGTTACACGCACGATCCCTCGGCGGATTCGTACGGGAAGGAGGCTGCGGAGCTGCTGGGGCTCGACCCCCGTTCGGTGTTCAAGACCCTGGTGGTGGAGGTCGAGGGCGTGGGGCTCTGCTGCGGCGTCGTGCCCGTGCAGGGAATGCTCGATCTCAAGGCCATGGCCGATGCCGTGCAGGGACGCAGGGCCAGGATGGCTGATCAGACTGCCGCCGAGCGTGCCACCGGATACATCGTGGGCGGAATCAGTCCTCTGGCGCAGAAGAAGCGCCTGCCCGTGGTGCTTGATGCGAGTGCCGGAAATTTCGATCGCATTCATGTGAGTGCCGGCCGTCGCGGGCTCGAGATCGCCCTGGCCCCGGCAGATTTGTTGACGCTCACCGGTGGCCGCATGGCGGCGATCGGACGCGACTGAGCGGAGC
>CAZPJX010000126.1:0-8053 GCA_964586985.1 uncultured Gemmatimonas sp.
CGGTGGCAGGCCAGCTCTGTGCGACAACAAATCCCCAATGCGAGCCCTGCCTGCGTCGCCGTATCGCAAGGAAGAGGCGCCGGCGAGCGCGTCGTTCAGCGGTTGGTCCAGCAAAATCACGCCGCGATCAACAAGCCTGAGAACCAGGAGCGCCACCGCCATCTTGCCCACCGAGGCGAGACAGACGCGGCTGTCCTGCGTGAGCGGCACCCCCAAGGGATCACTGCCTCGATGCACACGCGCGGTCGTGCCATGCGCATCGCTGGCGAAGAGCGCAATGCCGCTCATACCGAATGGCGAATCGGGGCTTGCGGTGATTCGCGCAGCCAGTTCCTCGAGACGGGACTGACAGCGGGCAGCATCCAGTACTGGCAAGGCCGCGTTCCCGGTCAGGACACCAACAGGATCGACGTGAACCGTGGGTCCGGTTCCGTCCGTCCTGCGCGCGCTTCGTAGTCGGCCAACTGGTCCGGCAGGATCTTGCCCACCCCGAAGTACCGGGACTCCGGCCGCCAGAAGTACCAGCCACTCACACTCGAGCCCGGCATCATGGAGAAGCCTTCGGTCAGTGAGATGCCGGCCTGCTGCTCAGCGTCGGTCAGTGCGAACAGCGTGCCCTTCTCACGATGATCGGGACAAGCCGGGTACCCTGGTGCTGGCCGGATGCCCTGGTACTTCTCGCTGATCAACTCCTCGTTGGTGAACGCCTCACCCGCAGCATACCCCCAGAACTCGCTGCGCACGCGTTGATGCAGTCGCTCGGCCAGCGCTTCGGCCAACCTGTCCGCCAGCGCTTCCGCCATGATGGCCCCGTAGTCGTCGTGCTGCGCCCGGAACTCGGCCAGCAGCGCGTCCAGACCATGCCCTGCCGTCACGGCAAAGGCGCCCACGTAGTCCATGACACCACTGTCCACCGGTGCCACGTAATCTGCGAGGCAGGAGTTGGGACGCCCATCGCCCTTCTTGTCCAACTGCTGACGCAACATGTGCAGGGTGGCCAGCTCTGACGTGGCGGAGGGGTCGGTGTAGAGTCGGATGTCGTCGCCAACTGCCTGTGCAGGCCAGAAACCAAATACGGCACGGGCCTCGAGTCGTTGCTCCTTCACGATGCGATCGAGCAATGCGCGCGCATCGGCATACAGTGAACGCGCGGCCTCACCCACCACCTCGTCGTCCAGGATGGCAGGGAAATGCCCGGCCAGCTCCCAGGTCTGGAATAGCGGAGTCCAGTCGATGAAGGAGACCAGATCTTCCAGCGGGTAGGGTACGATGCTCCGCACACCGGTGAAGGATGGCACCGGCACCGGCCGAGAGAGATCGATCCTGACCCGGTTCGCTCGCGCGGCTTCGATGGGGATCAAGCGCTCGGCCGTTCCCCGAGCGGCACGCGCCTCCCGAATATCGGCATACTCCTGTCGCAGGGCTTGGACATAGGCCCCGCGTCGCTCGGTGTTCAACAGGCTGCTCGTCACTCCCACCGCACGTGAGGCATCGAGCACATGCACCACCGGGCCGCTGTATACGGGCTCGATGCGCAGCGCCGTATGCACCTTGCTGGTGGTGGCACCACCGATGAGCAGCGGGGTGGTGAAGCCCTGCCGCTCCATCTCGGAGGCCACGAAGGCCATTTCCTCGAGACTTGGTGTGATGAGACCCGAGAGCCCCACCACATCGGCATTGATCTCGCGCGCCTTGTCCAGAATGGCTGCGCAGCTCTGCATGACGCCCATGTCCACCACTTCATACCCGTTGCACTGCAGCACCACGCCCACGATGTTCTTGCCGATATCGTGCACGTCGCCCTTCACGGTGGCCATCAGCACCCGGCCCGCCGACTTGGCATTGGCGCTCTTGGTGGCCTCGATGAACGGAATGAGATGCGCCACGGCCTTCTTCATGACGCGCGCGCTCTTTACCACCTGCGGCAGAAACAACTTGCCCGCACCGAAGAGGTCGCCCACGATATTCATGCCCTGCATGAGCGGCCCTTCAATGACCTCAATGGGCTGGGCCACCAGCAGCCGCGCCTCCTCCGTGTCTTCGATGACGTGCGCGTCGATGCCATGCACCAGCGCATGTGCGAGACGTTCGCCCACCGGCAGGGAGCGCCAGGCATCGTCCGTCACGGCCTGCGCCGCCCGCCCCTTCACCTGTTCGGCCACTTCCATGAGCCGCTCGGTGGCATCAGGGCGCCGGTTGAGCACGAGGTCTTCGACGCGCTCGCGCAGATCGCCCGGAATGTCTTCGTAGGGCACGAGCTGACCGGCGTTCACGATGCCCATGTCCATGCCGGCGCGGATGGCATGATACAGAAACACCGCGTGAATGGCTTCGCGGAGCGGGTTGTTGCCTCGGAAGGAGAAGCTCACGTTGCTCACGCCGCCGCTCACCTTGACGTGCGGCAGCGTGCGCTTGATTTCGCGCGTGGCCTCGAAATAGTCCACCGCATAGTTGGCGTGCTCCTCGATCCCCGTGCCAATGGCAAAGATGTTGGGGTCGAAGATGATGTCTTCGGGCGGGAAGCCCACGTGCTCGGTGAGCAGGTGGTAGGCCCGGGAGCAGATGCTCACCCGGCGCGCCACGCTGTCGGCCTGGCCCTCCTCGTCGAAGGCCATGACGATCACCGCTGCGCCGTAGCGGCGCACCAGTCGGGCCTGGTGCAGAAACTCCGCCTCACCCTCCTTCAGCGAGATGGAGTTGACGATGCCCTTGCCCTGGAGGCACTTGAGGCCAGCCTCGATCACGCGCCACTTGCTCGAGTCCACCATGACGGGCACGCGGGCGATATCCGGCTCGCTGGCCACGAGGTTCAGGAAGGTGGTCATGGCGCGTTCGGCGTCGAGCAGGCCCACGTCCATGTTCACGTCGATGACCTGGGCACCGCTTAGCACCTGCTGCCGGGCCACCACCAGGGCCTCGGCGTAGCTCCCCTCGAGAATGAGCTTCGCGAAGCGCGCCGAGCCCGTGACATTCGTGCGCTCGCCCACGTTCACGAAATTCGTGGTGGGGCCCACGGTGAACGGCTCGAGGCCACTCAGGTGCAGGCGCGGCTCCAAGGTGGGAATGGCACGCGGTGTCACGCCCTGCACGGCATGGGCGATGGCCTCGATGTGCGCGGGCGTGGTGCCGCAGCACCCCCCCACGATGTTCACCAGGCCGCTGCGGGCCCATTCGCCGATCTGCTCGGCCATGCGTTCGGGGGTCTCGTCGTAGCCGCCGAAGGCATTGGGGAGACCGGCATTGGGGTGGGCGCTGACGTGGCAGTCGGCAATGCGGGAGAGTTCCTGCACGTACTGCCGGAGTTGGTCGGCGCCGAGTGCGCAGTTGAGGCCGATGGAGAGCGGGCGCACGTTCGACATCGAGTACCAGAACGCCTCGGCGGTCTGCCCCGAGAGGGTGCGGCCACTGGCATCGGTGATGGTGCCCGAGATCATGACTGGCACGCGAGAGAGCGTCTCCTCGAAGTACTGCTCGATGGCGAAGAGCGCCGCGCGGGCGTTCAGCGAATCGAAGATGGTCTCCACCAGCAGGATGTCGGCCCCCCCATCGATCAGTCCGCGGGTGGCGTCGACATAGGCCGCGACGAGCTGATTGTAGGTGACATTGCGGGCGCCAGGGTTTTCGACTTCGGGGGAGATGCTGGCCGTGCGGTTGGTGGGGCCGAGCACCCCGGCCACCCAACGGGGCCGCGAAGGGTCCAGGGCCTCGAACTCATCGGCCACCCCGCGGGCCAGAGCGGCTCCGGCCACATTGAGCTCGTAGGCCAGCGCCTCCATGCCATAGTCGGCCATGGAGATGGCGTTGGCATTGAAGGTGTTGGTCTCGAGGATGTCCGCGCCGGCTGCCAGGTACTCTCGGTGCACGCCCGCCACGATCTCCGGCTGGGTGAGGACCAAGAGGTCATTGTTGCCCTTGAGATCGTGCGACCAGTCCGCGAATCGGCCCGAACCCCGGTAGTCGGCCTCGGTGAGGCGGTGCCGCTGGAGCATGGTGCCCATGGCGCCGTCGAGGACCAATACGCGGTGGGTGAGCTCCTGTGACAACATCGCAATGCGGAAGGCCCTGGCCTCGGTGCCAGAGACAGGTAGGGCCACAATGGATTCATGCATACATTGAAGCTACCTATGACCCCGTCCATCGAGCAGAGCCCAGAGAACATTCACGAAGTCCACCAAGGTCCGAGAGATGCGTTGCTGACCCGCCTGCTCGACCCCGATCAAGTGGTGGTCTTCGATGGCGCCATGGGCACCATGCTGTATTCGCGCGGGGTGTTCATCAACCAGTGCTACGACGAACTGGTGCTGCGCAGCCCCGAGCTCGTGCGCGATGTGCATGCGGCATACGCGAAGGCGGGAGCCGAGGTACTGGAGACGAACACCTTCGGCGCCAATCGCACCAAGCTGGCACAGTACGGCCTTGAGGGGCAGGTGGAGGCCATTAACCGCCGAGCTGCCGAGCTGGCACGAGAAGCCGCAGGCGATCGTCGACTGGTGGCGGGTGCGGTAGGCCCCCTGGGCGTGCGACTCGAGCCCTATGGTCCCACCAGCCAGGAAGACGCGCGGGTGATCTTTGCCGAACAGATGCGTGCCCAATTGTCGGGCGGTGCGGACTGTTTTGTGCTGGAGACCTTCGGTGATCTGGAAGAGCTGCACCAGGCCATTCTCGCGGCTCGTGAGGTGAGCGCCACGACACCCGTCATCGCGCAGGCGACCATTGGTCCCGATCTGCGTACGGCCTTCGGTGCCTCCCCCGAAGACGTGGCGCGCGCGCTCGATCGCTGGGGCGTGGATGTCATCGGTCTCAACTGCTCGGTGGGGCCGCAGACCATCCTGGAGGCCATCGAGCGCATGGCCGCCGTGACGAACCGCAAGCTCTCGGCGCAACCCAACGCTGGCATGCCGCGCGATGTGGGAGGGCGCAGCATGTACATGGCGAGTCCCGAGTACATGGCCTCATACGCGCGGCATTTGGTGCAGGCGGGCGCCAAAATCGTGGGTGGCTGCTGCGGCACCACGCCGGAGCATATCAAGGCAATGGCCGAGGGCATTCGGCCCTTGGTGCCGCACACCCGCGTCGAGGTGGGAATCGGCCTCAGGGAGCCTCTGGACGCGGCGAATGCCACGGCGCGTGGTCCCGTGCCTCTCGCCGAGCGTTCACGGCTGGGGGCCAAGCTGGCGACGGGACAGTTCGTGACCAGCGTGGAGATCGTGCCGCCCCGTGGTATCGACACCACAAAACTCGAACAAGATGCGGAACTGCTGGCGAAGGCCGGCGTGGATGCCATCAATGTGCCCGACGGCCCGCGTGCTCAGAGCCGCATGGGTGCGATCGCCACAAGCCTCATCATCGAGCGTCATGGTATCGAGGCGGTGACGCACTACGCCTGCCGCGACCGCAATCTGCTGGGCATGCTGAGTGACCTGCTGGGGGCATCGGCGCTGGGCCTGCGCAACCTGCTGCTGATCACGGGTGATCCTCCCAAGATGGGTCCCTATCCGGATGCCACGGCAGTGTTTGACATCGATGCGATTGGTCTTACGAACCTCGTGGCCAAGCTCAATCGCGGACTGGACCCCGGGAAGAACCCCATCGGGGAGCCTACGCGGTTTGTGATCGGCGTGGGCGTGAATCCGGCCGCGATCGATCCCGATCAGGAGCTCAGGCGGTTCCACTGGAAGGTGGAGGCTGGTGCCGAGTATGCGATTACCCAGCCCGTGTTCGATCCAGTGCAGCTCGAGAGATTCCTGGAATCGATCCAGGATTTGCAAATTCCCATCGTTGCCGGAATCTGGCCGCTGGTGAGCGCGCGCAATGCGGAATTCCTGGCCAACGAAGTACCGGGGGTGACGGTGCCGGATACGGTGCTCGCGCGCATGCGCCGCGCGAGCGAGAAGAGCAAGGACCACGCCGTGGCCGAAGGGATCGCGATTGCGCGGGAAGCGCTGGAACGCGTGCGTGGGGTGGTGCAGGGAGTGCAGGTGAGTGCGCCGTTGGGGAGGGTCGCCTACGCGCTGGACGTGCTGGCGGAAACAAACGCTGGCTGAGCGTGGCTAGGACTGCGCGGGTCGCCAGGCGAGGTGGGCACCCAGCGCTCCCAGCGCGAGGCAGAGGCACAGGGCACCCCACTGCATGGCTGGTAGCGAGGCCACACCGAGTGCCAGAGGCAGCGCGAATGGAATAAGGAGGCCGATCACCGCGGGAAGCCACGCGGAACGATGCCGCGAGGCGAGCGCTCGCTGTGCCCACCAGCCTAGCGGTGCGTAGAGTACCAGCAGCCAGCAGAAGAGCACCAGCGGGGCGATGCGATCGTCGACTTCAACCACTGTCTGCAACATCGCCCATCCCAGGGTAGGCACGAGAGCGAGACTGACGGTGCTATCGGTCGGGGCTGTGGCAGCGGGAATGGTTTGGGCGGTCAGGCGAAGCGAGTTGGTCGAGGTGGTGGCTGAAAGCCTCAAGGCGCGCGGATCGTCTGCGGCGCGGTTGGAAAAGGCGCCGGGCAAACGGAGCACCGGAAAGGCCAGTCCCCAGTCCCAGGCACGGCGGCTCACCAGCAGTTCCGCATCCACCCCATGCTCGGCAATCATGAAGAGGGGCGCGCTGTCGGCTGGCAGGTGAACAAACAGCAGCGGGATGCGGCTGCCAAGAGGGTCAAAGCCCCGCACCGTGACTGCAGCATCCCATCGCAGGGATTCCCGATCGGCAGTCAGGATGAAGGGCCCGCCCCATCCCCGTTTGCTGCGAAAGCCATTGACCGTAGCCGAGTCGTTGGGTGCCTCGTACCAGGGGTGTCCTGGCACATGTTTGAAGCTGCTCGGCGAGATGACGGGCGTTGTTTCGGCGATGGCTGGTGCACCGACCGAATGACGGGGACCGATCGCGATGGCGGTGAGGATCAACAGCAGTGAGGTGCTCACTGTCCACACCCATGCGAGACGCAGCGCCATGAGACCCTGGGCTCGGAACATGGGCGCGGCGTATCGCGCAATGCTGAACCCCAGCAGCGCCCCCGCGCTGTTGGCCAGAATATCCGCGAGAGCCGACGAGCGTCCGGGAGGAATACCGATGAACTGCAGGCTTTCGATGCCCAATGAGAAGAGCGCACCGAATATCACCACCGCAATACCTCGCCAGGCGCGCGCCGGCAGCCACCAGGTCAGCGCAATACCGAAGGGCGTGAAGAGCAGGACATTGCTGACCACATCACTCAGCCAGAGATCACCACAGGCCAGACACCAGGGCTTCGGCATCCGGCTGGGATCGATGGCATTGCCCGGAAGCAGCGTTGCCGCAAGGATCGCGGCAACGCTTGTCGCCAGGAGCGCCGCGCGACTGACGGCTCGCATGGGAGCGACAGGCGCGCGTGGTGCTGCTAGCGCAGCACCGCCTTTGCGATGGTTTGCAGCTGCATGTTGCTGGTGCCCTCGTAGATCGTGCCAATCTTGGCGTCGCGGTAGAACTTCTCCACCGGGTATTCACGGGTGTAGCCGTAGCCGCCAAAGAGCTCCACGCAGAGCGAAGTGACGCGTTCGCACATCTGCGAGGCGTAGAGCTTGGCCATGGCGCCCTCGCGGGCGATATCGCGGCCGGCGTCCTTGAGGCGGGCCGCATTGTAGACCATGAGCCGAGCGGCCTCGAGTTCGGTAGCGGCCTGGGCGACCTGGAACTGGATGCCCTGGAAATCGGCCAGCGCCTTGCCGAACTGCTTGCGCTCCTTGAGATAGGCTGTCGCGGCGGAGAGCGCGCCCTGCGCCACACCGATCATCTGCGCCCCGATACCGATGCGACCCTCGTTGAGAGTTTCAATGGCGATCTTGTAGCCGGCCCCCACCTCGCCCAGTACGTTCGCATCGGGGACGAAGACGTTCTCGAAGTGCAGCGCCGTGGTGCTCGAGGCGCGGATGCCGAGCTTGTCTTCCTTGCGGCCCACCGTGAAGCCCGCGTCGCCGCGCTGTACGATGAAGGCCGTGATGCCCTTGTAGCCAGCCTCGGGCCTGGTGTTGGCGAAGACCACGAACACGTCGGCTTCGCCGCCGTTGGTGATCCAGGCCTT
>CAZPJX010000127.1:0-7979 GCA_964586985.1 uncultured Gemmatimonas sp.
GCAAACAGGGGCTGAGTCGCACGCAGCGAGGGATCCGGCGTATAGTGCGTGCTGTCGATGCCCGGAAAGATGACACGAATGTGATTCTTCGGGATACCCCGGCGCACCAGGTCGTCTCGCGTGCTCTCGCTGATCGCTTCAAACGCATGGCGGCGATAGCACCATGGCAAGGGCTTTTCCGCCAACCAGACGGCCGTGGCGAGGGGAGCAGGAAGCTCCTGGAAGGCCGTCCCGCCAAACAGGTGCGGTACCAGGCCGATCAGCGCTGGCGCCCTCCACGTGGGCGTGAAGAGCGGCACCTTGTTGATGTCCTCGACCAGCACATCGAATCCGCGCGGCGCGAGCGCGGTGTGCCAGTAGCTGCGCGCCAGAAACGGGAAGGTCTGTCTGGTGCCCACACGGTGGACTTCGATGCCATCAAGCGTCGTGCGTGGCGGACACGCGGGCCAGCCGCCGCAGAGCAGGACGACCTCGTGCCCCGCCCCGGCCAGGCGGCCAAAGATCTCGTGCAGGTGAATTTCCGCGCCACCAGCCAGTGGATTTTCGCGGCACTGCCAATTCACCACCGCGATGCGCAGCTGCGCCCGGCCCTGTCCCGTCACAACCGTCCGAGGCGACGGGCGTAGGCATCGAGCACACCGTTCACAAAGCGCGCCGATCGCTCGGTGCCGTACCGTTCCGCGAGCCGCACCGCCTCCTGCAGCACGACCTTCACGGGCGCTTCCTCACGCGACAGTTCCGCCGCGGCAAGGCGCAGCACGCTGCGCTCGATTGCCCCAAGACGCTCCAAGCGCCAGTTGGCCGTCACCTCGGAAAGTGCCGCATCGAGCGCCACACCCCGGTCGGCAACGGTGGCCACGATCCGCGATGCAAACTGGCGTTCATCCGGATCGATGGCGAGATCATCGAAAACCGTGGTGGCAATACGCTTGATCTGCCCCATATCACGCAGATCGGCGGCGTAGAGCGCCTGCAACGCGCGGGCACGTCCCCGCGTTTCCATGCGCTCCGCACGCGTCGCCGGACCGCTCCGACTGCGGCGCCCCTTCTTCGGCGCCAGCGGCTCCTGCAATGGCGCATCCCAGAAGGCATCATCCCGCAGATTTGCCATCAGCCGAGTTCCTCGTCTTCGAACTCGCCCATTGACAGCGCCCGATCGAACAGGTCGAGCACCTCCAGCGCGGCGAGGGCGGCGTCCGCTCCCTTGTTGCCATGCGCACCGCCCGCTCGGGCTTCAGCCTGCTCCAGGGTATCGGTGGTCAGCAGTCCGAGGGTCACGGGCACATCGAAATCGCGCGAGGCCTCCATCAGTCCGCGCGCGGCCTCCCCCGCGACGATGTCGAAGTGTGGCGTCTCTCCACGAATCACCGCACCAAGCGCCACGGCCGCATCATAGCGCTCACTGCTCAAGACGCGTCGCACCGCGACGGGAAGTTCCCATGCACCCGGCACCCAGAGCACGTCCACGTTGTCGAAAGCCACACCCCGATCGACCAGCGCTCGCACCGCCCCTTCAGCAAGCGGGACCGTTACCCCTTCGTTGAAACGACTGACGATGCGGCGACCCGTCCCGCGGGGTTCTCCACTGAATTCAGCCACGTCAATCTCAGAGGGCGAAGAGGTGTCCAAGCTTGGTGCGCTTGGTGGCCAGATAGGAAGCGTTTTCATCGGTAGAGGGAGCTTCGATGCGGACTCGGCCAGCGAACGCCAGCCCATACCCCTCGAGTCCCACAAGCTTGCGTGGATTGTTGGTCAGTACCCGAATGGAACGCACCCCAAGGTCCAACAGAATCTGTGCGCCGATGCCATAGTTGCGAAGGTCGGCCTTGAAACCCAATTGCTCATTGGCCTCGACCGTGTCCGCGCCGCGGTCCTGCAGTTCGTAGGCCTTGAGCTTGTTGAGAAGCCCGATGCCGCGTCCTTCCTGATCGAGGTAGACGATGACACCGCGTCCTTCGGCCTGGATCATGGCCATCGCCGTCTCCAGTTGCCAGCCGCAGTCACAGCGTCGCGAATGGAATACGTCGCCCGTCAGACACTTGGAGTGCATCCGCACCAGGGTCCCATCCCCCTCGGTCACGTCGCCGAACACAATCGCAATGTGTTCGCGATTGTCGACGTCGTTCCGGTACCCGTAGACGCGCCACTCGCCGAACTCCGTGGGTAGACGCGCCTCGGCGACGCGATGCACCAGGCGTTCGTTCTTCAGCCGATACGCGACCAGCTGTGCGATGGTGATGAACGTGAGACCGTGCTGCCGGCAGAACTGCTCGAGCTGCGGCCGCCGTGCCGTGGTACCGTCCTTGTTGAGCACCTCACAGATGACACCCGCCGAACGACAGCCCGCCAGGCGCGCGAGATCAACGGCGGCTTCGGTGTGCCCCACGCGCTGCAGGACACCGCCGTCACGGGCGCGCAACGGGTGAATATGACCCGGTACACGGAGGTCGGACCGCGTGGACGCAGGATCGCTTGCCACGCGAATGGTCGTGGCGCGATCGGACGCGCTGATC
This sequence comes from uncultured Gemmatimonas sp., assembly GCA_964586985.1. Lineage (GTDB taxonomy): Bacteria > Gemmatimonadota > Gemmatimonadetes > Gemmatimonadales > Gemmatimonadaceae > Gemmatimonas. The sequence continues at coordinate 2,514 of CAZPJX010000127.1, forward strand.
CCGGTGGTCACGCCATACTTCGCCGCACCATCGATCGACACCGTGAAGGCGGTGCCCATGGCTTCGGTGTTCTGTTCCACCTGCATGCCCAGTCCAAGACGGTCCGCCCAGGCATTGGTCATGGCCAGACAGATCATGCCCTTGGCTTCGAGCATGAAATTGACCATGTCCGGTGTCACCAGCTCCGCGGCGCACACCAGGTCCCCCTCGTTCTCCCGATCCTCATCGTCGGCCACGACGATGAACTTGCCAGCCGCAATATCGGCCAGGGCCTGTTCAACCGTACCGAACACCGGACCGGAGGGACCCATGAGCTCGGGACTCTCGATTTCATCCATTGTTGTCTTCTGTTGAGCAACCATCGCTTGATCTCGCGGAATGGTACGGAGTAGGATTCAATAATGCGCGCGCACGCCGCCCGCCGGGCAGGCAGCGGAATCCGTCAGATGCACCCGATAGGCCGTCAGCAACCGCTCGACGTGCTTGGCCAGGACATCAGCTTCGATGTGGACCCGATCTCCTGGCATCAGCTCTCCCATGGTCGTATGACGGTTGGTGTACTCGATGATCGAAAGTTGCACGCCGGTGGGGAGCATCTCGTTCACCGTGAGGCTGACCCCATTCACCGTAATGGAGCCTTTATCGACCGTCAGGCGCCGCAGTGGCGGCGGCAACTCGACATCCACCAGCCAGGCGTCACCGACAGTGGCCGTGCGCAACACGGTGCCCAGGTCATCCACGTGACCGAGGACCATGTGGCCACCAAGACGATCGCCCAGCCGCATGGCGCGCTCCAGATTCACCCGCTGACCAGCCTTCCAGTTACCGATGGTGGTGCGGCCGAGCGTCGTGCCGACCGCTCCGACGGTGAACCAACCCCGCGCCGAATCGGCACTCTGGCCCGGATCCTCCGCACCGTGCTCACGCACCGTGAGGCAGGCACCGTTCACGGCAATGCTTTCGCCATCGGTCAGGTCCGTATACTGCGTACGAATACGCAGTTCTCGTCCCACCGGCGTATCGGCGACATGCTCGATGAGACCGACATCCTCCACGAGCCCCGTGAACATCCCTTCTTCAGTCTCCGGAAACAGCGTAACGGGTCATCAGGTCGGCGCCAAACACGCGGCGCTCGAGCACCCGGAGCCGTGGCGCCCTGGCGGCTTCCACAGATGGGTACTTGGCGAACGCCGACACAGCGCCCGCCCCGAGAATGACCGGAGCCTGAAAGATAATCAGGTGATGGACGAGTCCGGCGGCGAGAAGGCTGCTGCCAAGTTCGGCCCCTCCTTCCACCAGCAGATGCCGCACGCCGGTTGCCGCGAGTTGCAGCAGGGCCTCCCGGGCATTTTCCGCATCCAGCACTCGCACTCCAGCCTGTTCGAGGGCCGCGATGCGGTGTTGGGGGGCCCCGTGGGCTACCACGCATACGCCGACATCCTGCGCGGTCTGAACCAGCACGGAGTCGAGGGGGAGACGTGCATGCCGATCGAATACCACCCGCACCGGCGCGACCCGCGGAGCCGGTACGAGGCGCACCGTCAGTGCGGGGTCATCGGCCAGGGCGGTGCCAATGCCAATAGCTACGGCGTCGGCTTCAGACCGCAGCGCATGTACCGCACGATGCGCCTCGGGCCCGGTCAGCCACCCACGCTTGTGCGAGGCGTCCACGATGGCTCCGTCGATGGACACCGCCAGTTTCAACACCACGAAGGGAAGCGGAGCGCCGGCCACCGTCGGGGTTCGGGCGTGGTGGAGGAAGGCCGCATTCGCCAGAAGGGCGTCTTCCTCGCAGACACCAACGCGCACCGCAATGCCTGCTGCCGAGAGCCGGTCCATTCCGCCCGCTGCACGCGGATTCGGATCACGCGTTGCACAGACAACCCGTGCCACGCCGGCCTCGATGAGGGCATCGGTGCACGGTGGGGTCAGTCCGTGATGGGAGCACGGCTCGAGGCTCACGTACACCGTTGCGCCGAACGCGGATGGCCCCGCCGCGTGCAGGGCATCGACCTCCGCATGTGGCGCACCGTAGCGACGATGCCAGCCTTCCCCGACGATGCGCCCGTCCCGCACAACAACTGCGCCCACCTTGGGATTCGGCGCAACCTGCCCCGCTCCCCGTTCCGCCAGTTCCAGGGCGCGCCGCATGAAGCGCCGGTCATCGGCGTCCGCCAAGGCAGGCGCTCCGACGCCCCCACCATCGTCCGCGCCAGATCTCACGACATCACCACCCGTCAGAATCGTGCCGTCACGCCCACCGAGGCATAGCGGTAGGCTTCGTTCGCGCGCCGGTCACCGAACTGATTGAGCGTCTGGTGCAAAGTTCCCGCGCTGGATCGGCCAAACTCCGCGACGATGCGCGCTGCGGCAATACCGAAAGAGGCATTCACAAAGGCCGTATTCCGCTTCGTTCTGGTGCGCACATCCGACAGCATCACGGCGCTGCGCAGCCGAGTCCCGCCAAGGGACTCGTTCACCACACCGGTCATGCTCGCCGTGCCGTCGATGTCATCGCGCCCGATCCCGGCCGCCAGTCCCAGCACGGCGATGCGCTTGCTCGCCACGAGACGCCAGGTGCCGGAGGTGACGGCGATGTTCGACACCTGCAAGGTGTCGTTCCCGGGTGTATAGACAATGTTCTCCGTTGGCAGCTTGCGGCGCATGTAACTCACACTCAACCCAGGCACGAACGAAGACTCCTGCAACGCGCCAAGACGCACCCCGTACGACAGAGCAATGGTCGATCCACTCGGTTCGATCCGGAAGCTGCCCTCTGACGCCTTGGGGACATATGTCGCGCCCAGCAACACATCCACGCCGCCGATATTCGTCAGCCCTGCGGGCACGCCAGCGAAGAGGCCAATCGCCGCGTCGGCGGTGGGCAACGGGACGATGGTGCGCTCGGCCCCAAAGTCACTGGCCTGTGGCGCAAGGGACGAGGTGATCGGTACCGTATTCTGCGGGAGGAACCCTTCGACCGCAGACAACCGTACACTGAGCGCGCGCCGCCCCCATCCCCCCATCGTGCCTCCCTCGCCAAGGATCGGGTTGCCGGAGGAGAGCGCCACACCGACCTGCGGGACCACAAAGGCGAAGAGATCCTGCGCCTTCTGACAGGCATCGGCGGCGGAGCCGTTGGCCGTGAGCATGCGACACTCACCCGCTGTGGTTTGCGCTGGCAGGGCAGACGCAGCGAGCGTCGCGCTACCCACGAGCGCCATGCCGAAGAGACCGGCGCCTGCGCACTGCGTACGCCGCATCACGGCACCGAAGCGCCACGCAACGGCAGCGATGGCGTGCCGCTTCGCCCCTTTCACCCGGCCAGGCCTTCGAGGCGGACTTCGCCGGATCCAGGAACCGTGGTCCCCAGCTCCCAGGCCTCGATGCCTGACGCGGCGGCGCGCGCCACGAGCGCGGACACGGCGTCCCGTGATGTGATCACCACCATCCCCACTCCCATGTTGAAGGCGCGGAACATTTCCATCGGGCGTACCTGCCCCGCCTCCGCGAGTACACGAAAGACTGAGGGGATGGTCCACGTGGTGGTATCCACCACCGCGTCGAGGGTGTGAGGCAGCGCACGATTGAGATTGCCCGGCAGCCCACCGCCGGTAATGTGCGCCATGGCGTGAATCGAACCGAGCAGCGGTTCGAGACAGGTGAGATAGGAGCGGTGCACCTTGAGCATGACATCGGCGACGCTCGCGCCTCCGGCATCGGGGAAGGCATCGTGCACCCCGAGCTGCAGGCGATCAGCGATGATACGCCGTGCCAGCGAATAGCCATTGGTGTGCAGACCATCACCGGCCAGCGCCACCAGAACATCACCCGCTTGGACGCGGGCGCTGCCGAGGACCTGGTCTTCCTCGACGATCCCGGTGATGAAGCCGGCGAGATCGTAATCAGGGGGGGTGTAGACACCCGGCATCTCTGCCGTCTCTCCGCCGATGAGCGCACAGCGATTCTCACGGCATCCCGCTGCGACGCCGGCCACCACCCCCTCCACCACGGCCGGCTCGAGCTTGCCGAACGCCACATAGTCGAGGAAGTACAGCGGCACCGCCCCCTGCACGAGAATGTCGTTCGTGCAGTGGTTGACCAGGCAGTGGCCAATGGTGTCGTGACGATCGGCTTCGATGGCAATCTTGATCTTCGTTCCTACACCATCGGCGCTGGCGACGAGCAACGGCGCCCTGTAGCCCTCGGGCACCCGAAACATGCCACCGAATCCCCCGAAGGCACCGCGCGCACCTGCCGTCATGGTCGATTGCACCAGCTTCGCGAGCCGATGCTTCGCGTCATCCGCCGCGTCGATGTCGACGCCCGCCGATCGATAATCAAGCGGCGCATTCAGAGGCGTGGTCATTTAGGTGAGCTCCGAGTCAAAGGCCACCAGCTGGCGGAATTCCTGCACGCGAGCGTCGATGTCACTGCGCGTGATTTCCAGCAGACGGGCATTGGAGAACTTCTCGACGGCGAAGGACCCCATGGCCGACCCCACCACGACGGCACGGCGCATCGCGCGCTCACTGATATCGTTCATGGCGGCGAGATACCCCATGAAGCCGCCCGCGAACGAGTCGCCCGCTCCCGTTGGATCGAAGACGGATTCCAGCGGATAGGCCGGCGCGAAGAACACGCTCTCACGATTGAACATGAACGCCCCATGTTCACCTTTCTTGATGAGCACATGCTTTGGCCCCTTCTCCAGAATCCAGCGCGCCGCCTGCACGAGGTTGGTGTGCTCGGTGAGCTGGCGGGCCTCCGCGTCGTTGAGCGTGATGAGGTCCACATGCTTGAGCAGCTCAATGAGATCCGGACGACGGGACTCGATCCAGAAGTTCATGGTATCGCAGGCGACCAGCCGTGGCTTCTCCACCTGCTCGAGTACCTGGAGCTGCAGCCGCGGATCGATGTTGGCAAGGAATACGAAGGGCGCGCGACGGAATGCCTCGGGGATCTTGGGACGAAAATGCGAGAACACACCAAGGTGCGTCTCCAGCGTCTCCGCAGAATTGAGGTCATGGCGGTAGCGGCCGCGCCAGCGAAAGCTCGAGCCTTCCATCTTCTCGAGCCCAGCCAGATCCACACCGCGTTCCCTGAGGGGCTCGAGGCGGTCGACGGGGTAGTCGTCACCCACCACGCCCACCAACTGCACGGGCGCGAAATGCGACGCCGATGAGGAGAAATAGGTCCCGGATCCACCGAGTACGTCGTCGGCCTTGCCAAACGGTGTCTCCACCGAATCGAGCGCGACCGATCCGACGACCAGGACGGGGTTCGCGGTGGGCGTAGTTGGATTCACATGCGCTCCGGCGCCGTCAGTCCCAGAATGCGCAGTCCGGCGGCGATGCCAAGCTGCGTCGCGCGCGCGAGTACCAGCCGCGCACGGGTGATGCCTTCGGGCTCGCCGAGGACATGATGCTTGTGATACCAGGTGTGTGCCGCCCGGGCCGTGTCGAG
>CAZPJX010000128.1:0-7877 GCA_964586985.1 uncultured Gemmatimonas sp.
GGTGTCAAGACCGTCAAGGTATTTGCGTCGTACACCCAGATCGACCTGCGCGACGAACAGGACGCAATCGACCGCGGCGAGCGCGAAGTGCGCCGCACGCTGGCGCGCGATGTCGTCGATCAGGAAACGGGTGAAGTGGTGGCCGAGAAGGATACGACCCTCACCGACACGGTGATCAAGCGGATCCGCAAGGCCGATCAGGTGAAGGTATTCGTCTTCGTGGTTTCGGGACGTGCCGAGTCGACGCTGATCAAGAACACCCTGGCCAAGGACCCGACCAAGGCGGAAGAGGAAGCGCTCAAGCAGATCTATGCGCTGCTCCGCCCGGGTGATGCGCCGAACCGTGAAACGGCGAAGCAGGCGCTGGAACGCCTGTTCTTCTCGCCGAAGCGCTATGATCTGGGCCGGGTCGGTCGGTACAAGATCAACCAGCGACTGCGCCTCAATACGCCGATGAGCACCACGGTCCTCACGAAGGAAGATTTCGTGGAGATCATGCGGCAGCTCGTGGAACTGCACGAAGGCCGCGGCGATGTCGACGACATCGATCAGCTTGGCAACCGGCGCATTCGCTCGGTGGGTGAACTCATCGCGAATCAGTTCTCCGTTGGCCTCTCGCGCATGGCGCGTCTGGTCAAGGAGCGCATGTCGATCAACACCGATCCGGAGAAGATCAGTCTCGACGATCTCGTCAACGCCCGTACGGTGTCAGCGGTGATCCAGGCATTCTTCGGCTCGTCGCAGTTGTCGCAGTTCATGGACCAGACGAACCCGCTGGCCGAGCTGACCCACAAGCGTCGCCTGTCGGCTCTCGGGCCTGGTGGCCTGACGCGGGAGCGCGCCGGGTTCGAAGTGCGAGATGTGCACTACTCGCAGTACGGGCGCATGTGTCCCATCGAAACGCCGGAAGGTCCGAACATCGGCCTGATTACCTCGCTGGCCTGTTTCGCCCAGGTGAACGATCTCGGCTTCATCGAGACACCGTACCGGGTGGTGAAGGAAGGCCGCGTGACCGGCGAGATCGTATGGCTGGACGCAAATCGCGAGGAAGACGCGATCATCGCGCAGGCGAACTCCAAGCTCAATCCCGACGGCACCTTCGTCGAAGAGCTGGTGCTGTCGCGGAAGCGTGGCGACCTGCCACTCGAGCCGCCGACCAACATCGACTACATGGACGTGGCGCCGGAGCAGCTCGTCTCCATCGCGGCCGCGCTGATTCCATTCCTCGAGCACGATGACGCCAACCGCGCGCTCATGGGCTCGAACATGCAGCGTCAGGCCGTGCCGTTGCTCAACCCGCGCACGCCGCTCGTCGGAACGGGCCTGGAAGCCACGGTGGCCGTCGACTCGGGCGCGGTGATCATCGCGCGTCGCGCCGGTGTCATCACCAGTGTGACCGCGGACGAGATCATCGTCGATGCGGGTGTGAATCAGGCGGCCATCGACACAAACCGTCCGCTCGCGCGGCTCGGCCAGCTGGACCGCTATCGACTCAAGAAGTACTGGCGCACGAATCAGGACACCGCCATCAACCAGCGGCCGCTGGTGCGCATGGGGCAGAAGGTAGCCAAGGGTGAGGTGCTTGCCGACGGAGCGGCCACGGAAATGGGCCAGCTCGCACTGGGTGCCAATGTCACGGTGGCGTTCATGCCGTGGTACGGGCACAACTTCGAGGACGCCATCGTGCTGTCCGAGCGCCTGGTGAAGTTCGACGTGTTCTCGTCGATTCACATCCAGGAGTTGGAGCTCCACGTCCGCGACACGAAGCGCGGTGCGGAGGAGATCACCCGAGAGATTCCGAACGTCGCTGAGGAATCGCTGGTCGATCTCGACGAGCGTGGCATCGTACGGATTGGTGCGGCGGTGAAGCCCGGGGATATCCTGGTCGGCAAGATCACGCCGAAGGGAGAAACGGAGCTCTCGCCGGAAGAGAAGCTGCTCACCGCCATCTTCGGTGAGAAGGCGAAGGACGTGAAGGATTCGTCGCTCAAGGTCTCGCCGGGAATGGAAGGCGTGGTCATTGACGTGAAGATCTTCTCCCGTGTTGAGGACCAGGTCGTCGAGAAGGATCGTGGTGAGCGCATTGGTGAAGTGCGTCGCCTCGAGGGTGAAGAGAAGATCCGCGTCAATGAAGTCCGTGACGCCGAACTCTCTGAGTTGCTGGTCGGTGAGACGGTGGCCCTGGCACTGAAGGCGGGAACCGTGGAAGAGGCAATTCCGGCGGGCTCGACGCTGACGCGCGAGCTCCTGGCTGGGTTCCGTTTCGTGACCCTCGACCTCAAGACCTTCCGCGTCGAGAACAAGAAGACCAACGATCGCGTTCGTGAGATTCTCGATGCCGCCGCCGAGGAGAAGGCTCGCATCGAAGAGCGTGCGGAGGATCGCATCGACCGCATTCTCCAGCCCGACGAATTGCCGCCGGGCGTGATCCAGTTGGTGAAGGTCTATCTGGCCGAAAAGCGCAAGATCTCGGTCGGTGACAAGATGGCTGGCCGTCACGGCAACAAGGGTATCGTGGCGCGTATCGTCCCCGAGGAAGACATGCCGTTCCTGCCCGACGGTCGTCCGGTGGATATCGTACTCAATCCGCTTGGCGTGCCGTCGCGTATGAACGTGGGGCAGATTCTCGAAACCCATCTTGGATGGGCGGCGCGGATGCTCAACTTCTACGCCAAGACCCCCGTGTTCGAGGGCGCGAACGAGCGCGAGATCGGCTTGCTGATGAAGCTGGCGGGCCTGCGCTGGGCGCGTGAAACGCTGGTGCTCGGCGACGGGTCGGCCGATGCGACGCCGGTAGAGGTGAAGGCCCTGCTTGCGGATATCAAGCCGGACCGCCGATTGCCGGACAAGGTGGAATTGCTGGGCGATGCCAATCTGAACGATCTGGGCGGCAAGGCGATGTCCGCCGAGACGAAGGCGTTGTTCGGCCGGGTTCGGGATTTCGTGTCTCGCTCAGCGCGCGCGCTGGCGGATCGTGAGCTCGTCGCAGTGCGGGCGGCACTCGCCATGCATCAGCAGGATGCCGGGGACCTGCCACAGAACAGCGCAACCGGACTGGAGACGCTCCAGGCCCAGGCGGCGCTGTCTCCCGCCGAGACGCTGCAGCGCATCGGGCAGCCCGCATTGGCAGCGGTTGTGAGTGGTGGCAAGGACGGCGATGTGGATGCGGCAGCAAGCGCGCTCATTCGCCTCGCAGGCCTGACGCCCACGGGCAAGGTGCATCTGCGCGATGGACGAACCGGCGAGACGTTCAACTCGGCCGTGACGGTGGGTGAGATCTACATGCTCAAGCTCTCGCACCTCGTGGACGACAAGATCCACGCCCGTTCCATTGGTCCGTACTCGCTGGTGACGCAGCAGCCCCTGGCCGGCAAGGCGCAGTTCGGTGGCCAGCGCTTCGGAGAAATGGAAGTGTGGGCGCTGGAAGCGTACGGCGCGGCGCATACGCTGCAGGAGATCCTCACGGTCAAGTCCGACGACGTGAACGGGCGAAGCCGTGTGTACGAAGCGATCGTGAAGGGCCAGAATCTGCCGGAACCCGGCATCCCGGAATCCTTCAACGTGCTCGTGAAGGAATTGCAGGCGCTTGGAATCAAGGTCACGCTCGGCACCACTGACGGCGCCGGAGTGGATCTCGTGGACGCCGGCGGCAGTGTCGTCGGTAACGGCGGGGAGGAGTAAGCATGATCGATTTCCGCAGCTCGCGCGAAGCCCGCGCGTCGGCGTTCGACTACATGTCGGTTCGGATCGCCTCCCCCGAGGAAATCCGTGGACCGAAGGACCCCAATGAGCGCGGCCGGCTGGAGATGGCGGGCCTGCGCACCTGGTGGTCGTGGGGCGAGGTCACCAAGCCCGAAACCATCAATTACCGCTCCTTCAAGCCCGAGAAGGACGGTCTGTTCTGCGAGCGCATCTTCGGTCCGGTGAAGGACTTCGAATGCCACTGCGGCAAGTACAAGCGCATCCGGTATCGCGGTGTCATCTGCGATCGCTGCGGCGTGGAGGTCACGCTCAGCAAGGTGCGTCGCGAACGGATGGGGCATATCGAACTCGCGGTGCCGGTCGCGCACATCTGGTTCTTCAAGACGCTGCCCTCGCCGATGGGCAATCTGCTCGATGTCACGCTGCGTGACCTCGAGAAGGTGATTTACTACAGCAACTACATCGTCATCGATCCGGGCAATCAGGAGGTGCGTGAGCGCCAGTTGCTCGACGAAGACGAGTACCTGACGCTGCGGCAGAAGGCCAAGGCGGAGGGCGACACCGCGTTCCAGTGCGACATTGGCGCGCCAGCGGTGCGGGAGCTGCTCAAGCGCCTCGACGTGGACAAGACGGCCGAGGAGCTGCGCGCGGGCGTGGTTGGCGAGACCTCGCAGCATCGCAAGAAGCAGATGCTCAAGCGTCTCAAGATCGTCGATGCATTCCGTACGTCTGGTGAAGGCGGCGAGATCCGCAATCGTCCGGAGTGGATGATCCTGGACGTGATCCCGGTGATTCCGCCTGATCTGCGTCCGCTCGTGCCGCTTGATGGTGGGCGTTTTGCGACGTCCGATCTGAACGATCTCTATCGGCGCGTCATCAACCGCAACAATCGCCTGCAGAAGCTCATCTCGCACCGGGCGCCGGAAGTCATCCTGCGCAACGAGAAGCGCATGCTGCAGGAAGCCGTCGACGCGCTGTTCGACAACGGTCGCCGCTCCAAGGCCATTCGGGGCCGCGGCAAGCGTCCGCTCAAGTCGTTGTCCGACATGCTCAAGGGCAAGCAGGGCCGGTTCCGCCAGAACCTGCTCGGCAAGCGCGTGGACTACTCGGGCCGCTCGGTCATCGTCGTGGGACCGGAGCTCAAGCTGCACCAGTGCGGCCTGCCCAAGGCCATGGCACTCGAGCTTTTCAAGCCCTTCATCATCCACAAGCTGGTGGAGAGCGGCGAAGCCGAGACGGTGAAGCGCGCCAAGAAGATCGTCGAGCGCGAGAACGCGATGGTCTACGAAGTGCTCGAAGGAATCATTCGGGATCATCCGGTGCTGCTCAACCGCGCACCGACGCTGCACCGTCTGGGTATCCAGGCGTTCGAGCCAGTGCTGGTCGAAGGCAAGGCCATTCGTATTCACCCGCTCGTCTGCGCGGCGTTCAATGCCGACTTCGACGGTGATCAGATGGCCGTGCACGTACCGCTCTCGTTTGAGGCACAGATCGAAGCGCGCGTGCTGATGCTGTCATCGAACAACATCCTCAAGCCGTCCGACGGCCGACCGGTTGCTGAACCGTCGCAGGACATCGTGCTGGGCTGCTACGTCGCCACCAAGGGGCCTACGGATTTCGATAGAAATTCACGGGACGAGGCGTGGGTTCGTGCGCTGCCCGCATTCACGGACACGGCCGAGGTGGAGATCGCGATCGCCAATGGGCGCGCGAACTATCAGACCCCGATTCGCTGGTTGGATCGACGGGAGGAGACGCCCACGTGGTTGACCACCACGACGGGTCGTGTGCTCTTCGACCTGATCGTGCCGAAGGGGTTGCCGTTCCTGAACAAGGACATGAAGAAGAAGGCGCTTGGCGAACTCGTGTTCGAGAGCTACCGGAATGCCGGACTTGCCGAGACGGTGGCATTGCTTGATCGTCTCAAGGAATTCGGATTCCGGAATGCCACGCGTGGCGGCGTGTCGATCGGTATTGAAGACCTGCATATTCCGCGGGAGAAGCAGACCCTGTTGCAGGAAGCGTCGGAGCGCGTGGAGCGGTTCCAGCGCGCCTACGCGACCGGCAACATCACGAACGGTGAACGCTACAACAAGGTCATCGACACCTGGACGCACGCCAACACCGACGTGGCGGACGCCATGGTGAAGACCATGCGCGATTCGCAGGGCGGTTTCAATCCGGTGTTCATGATGTATGACTCCGGATCGCGTGGTAGCCGCGATCAGATCCGTCAGCTGGCCGGTATGCGTGGTCTGATGGCGAAGCCGCAGAAGAAATTGACCGGTGGTATCGGCGAAATCATCGAGAACCCGATCAAGTCGAACTTCCGCGAAGGTCTCTCCGTACTCGAGTACTTCTCCTCAACGCACGGTGCCCGAAAGGGTCTCGCCGATACGGCGCTCAAGACGGCCGATGCGGGGTATCTCACGCGTCGTCTGGTGGACGTGGCGCAGGACATGACGATCGCCGAGGAGGATTGCGGCACGATCCTCGGTATCGATACGTCGGCGTTGAAGGAAGGCGAGGACGTGATCGAGCCATTGTCGGAGCGTCTTGTCGGCAATGTGTCCTCCGAGGACGTGTTCGATCCGATGGAGCGTGATGAAGCCGGCCGTCCGAAGATGCTGCTGGAAGCCGGTGCACTGATCTCGGAAGAGATGGCGCAGAGCATCGAGGAGGCGGGTATCGAAACGGTGAAGATCCGTTCCGTGCTCACCTGCGAGGCGAAGCGCGGTCTCTGCCGCATGTGCTATGGTCGCAATCTGGCCACCATGCAGATGGTGGACCTTGGAGAGGCCGTCGGCATCATCGCCGCGCAGTCCATCGGCGAACCGGGTACGCAGCTGACGCTTCGTACCTTCCACGTCGGTGGCACGGCGTCGCGTATCGCCGAACAGACGGCGCGCAAGACCAAGAAGGCTGGTGTCATCGAGTTCGGCGATCGCCTCATCACGGTCGTGAACCCGGAAGGGCAGAAGGTGGTCACCTCGTACGAGGGCGAACTGGTCATCAGGACGTCTGCCGATGCCAACGCCTCGATCGAAGCCCGGTTGCAGGTCCCTCTTGGGGCCTACCTCATGGTCGAGGATGGCCAGACCGTCCGGAAGGACGATACCGTCTTCACGTGGGACCCGTACTCCAATCCGATTATCGCGGACGTGGAGGGTGCGGTGCGGTTCGTGGATCTCGTGGAAGATGAGTCGCTGTCGGAAGAGCTCGACGAACTGACGGGTCTGCGTCAGCGTGTCGTGATTGAAGACCGCGAGAAGAAGCTCCATCCGCATATCGAGATCTGGCAGACAAAGGGCGGCAAGGAGAAGCGCGTGCGTGACTTCATCCTTCCGGTGGGTGCTGTCATCACGATCGACGATGGCGAGCAGATCGCTGCGGGTACCATCCTGGCCAAGGTCAGCCGCGAAGCCTACAAGACTCGCGACATCACCGGCGGTCTGCCGCGTGTTGCGGAACTGTTTGAAGCGCGGAAGCCCAAGGATCCGGCAACGATCTCCGAAATCGATGGGTTCGTGCGGTTTGGCGAGATCAAGCGCGGCAAGCGCGAGGTCTTTGTTCGCCCTGCGACCATTGAGAACGGACACTGGGTCTCCGAAGACACGGCGGAGGAGCAGACCTATGAGGTGCCGTCGGGCAAGCACCTGCGCGTGCACGAGGGTGACCGCGTTCGTGCCGGTGATCGCATCAGCGAAGGACCAGTGAATCCGCACGATATCCTACGGATCAAGGGTCCGCGGGCGGTACAGGAGTATCTGCTGAACGAAGTGCAGGAGGTGTACCGCCTGCAGGGCGTGAAGATCAACGACAAGCACATCGGCGTGATCGTGCGCCAGATGCTGCAGAAGGTCCGCGTGGCGGACTCGGGCGACACCGAGTTCCTCGAGGGCGAGCACGTCGACAAGGCGGCGTTCCGCGACGCCAACGACAAGGCCAAGAAGAAGAAGCAGCGTGCGGCGACGTCGGAGCCGCTGCTCCTCGGCATCACCAAGGCCTCGCTCACCACGCAGTCGTTCATCTCGGCCGCGTCCTTCCAGGAGACGACCCGCGTGCTCACCGATGCCGCGATCCGTGGCGCCAAGGACAACCTCCTCGGCCTCAAGGAGAACATCATCATCGGTCACCTGATCCCGGCCGGTACGGGTATGTACCGCTACTCGGAC
>CAZPJX010000129.1:0-7861 GCA_964586985.1 uncultured Gemmatimonas sp.
CTTCACCAGGGACGGAAAGACGCAGATCCAGAAAAGCAGCAACCGCACGGACCGGAGGCCGCTCACCGACTGCTGCCCCTGCCCCGCCTGTACGCGCTATGACCGGGCGTACCTCCGACATCTCATGGTGACGGAAGAGCCTCTTGGCCCCCGTTTACTCGCACTACATAACCTGACGTTTCTGCTGGAACTCATGCGTGAGAGCCGATCCGCGCTCCACGATGGTCGGTTCGCCTCGTGGAGTGCCGAGTGGCTGTCACGGTATCGAAGCCGTAGCAGACCATGAGGGCATGTGCCGCGGCATAGGCAGGCCTGTCACCGGCGAGCCAGCAATACAGACTTGCGACCTTCGTGCATCTTGAACCGGGTAGCGAAGGTCATCCTGGTATCGCATTTTTCGAGGATGCCTCGCTCTCCTCTCTCCCGATTCGCGACGGGCGTACGCGCCAGTCTGGCGGCCACACTCGCCTGCGCCGTGCTATCACCGGCGCTTCCGCTCGCTCACCTCGACGCGCAACCGGTGGTTCGCACTGCAGATCCGGCCAAACGCGGCATCCCCCTCAGCGCCTTCCCACGCTTCGTGAAGCTCGCTGACAACGTGTACGGTTACGAGGAAATCCGGCAACCCGGATTTACCACGGTGAGCCTCGTCGTGATCGGCAAGGATGGGGTCCTCATCGTTGATGGGCAGGGGTCAGCGCAGGCCACGCAAACGATGGTGGACAAGATCAAGACGCTCACTCCGCTGCCGATCAAGTGGTACATCATGGGCTCTGACCATGGTGATCACACGGCCGGGAACAGCGTACTGCCCAAGGGCATTACGTATGTCGTGCATCCGAATTCACTCGCCCAGCTCAAGCGCGATTCCGCAGCCGCCACTGGGGGACGCGTGGTGGTGGTGCCGCCAAGGGCCATGACGGGTACCGAAGAAACGATCGACGTGGGAACCACCACGGTGAAGGCGTTGTTCCTCGGTCGCGCGCATACCGGTGGGGATCTGGTGGTGCAGCTCCCGAAGGAGAAGATCCTGTTCATGAGTGAGGTCTATCTCAACCGGGTCTTCCCGGCCATGCGCTCGGCATATCCCAGTGAATGGGTGAAGGCCGTTGACGCGGCCCTCGCCCTCAAGAACGTGGACTGGTACATCCCGGGGCATGGCTTCATCGAGGACCGTAAGGTGTCCCGTGAAGAGCTCGTCGCCTACCGCGATGCCATGGTGCAGGTGATCGCCGAGGTGAAGCGGCTCAAGGCAGCGGGCCTGACTGTCGATGACGCGGTGAAGCAGGCGAAGTGGGGATCCTTGAGTGACTGGTTCCTCGCGGATCAGCAGGGACCGATTGCGGTGCGCAAGGTGTGGTCGGAGCTGGACGGAACACTCAAGTAGGCGGCGAGGGCGCGAGGGGAGACCGTGCCTCTCGCGCCATCCCGTGGCCTACACCGCCTGCGATGCCTCCCGCCTGAAGCGCTGGCAACAGCAGGGTGAGCGCAACAATCCCCCAGGCCGGCAATTGAAAGGAGGCAGCGATCATGGCTGCCCAGTGCCAGAGCGGTGCCCCACGCATTGCGGTAGCACCGAGCAGTAACGCGGCGGCGACCATGGCAGATCCGAAGCCCACGCGGAACGCCCCTCGGCCTCGAACCATCAGGCCGACGATCAGCCCGCCTGCGGCGGCTCCCCACACACCGAGCAACGACTGCGCTGCGACCTGCACGAGCAGCGCCACGATGAACACCGGTCCATTGGGCATGCGGGGCGTCCTCAGCGCGTGAGTGTGAGCGCCGCGCGCACGTCGCGCGCCGGCAGATCGGTCAGCGCATGCGGCGTGCGTACGCTGTCGAGTGTCCCGTTCCCCCAAAGTGGCAAGCGATCGAGATAGCGACGGCTGGCCGGATTCCCGCTCTGACCACCGGGATACGTCGCACGAATCACCGGTTCGCGGCCGAGCTCAACCACCATGCGCCAGCTGGCGCCAAAGTTGGCCCGCTTCGACGCCACCGAGGGGTTGAGCGTGCCACGCCCGCCATCGATGGGCGTTGGCGGCGCAGCAAAGCCCTCGAGCTTGAGCAGGTGGGTGGGTCGGGCAGGTGATATGCGCCCCCAAACCCAGGGCGTTCGCTGGGGATCGCCATACTCGGCCGTCAGCGAGTCGTAGGCCGCCGCGAGCGCCGTGGAGAGTACCACATCACGATCTTCACGAACGTCAGAGGTGCGACGATCATCCCACCATCCATTTCCGGAGTCCGCAATGAGTTGCAGCAGCCGGGATTCAGACGGCGCAATACGGTGCTGCGCCGTGTCCACGGGAATCAGTTCGTCATAGAGCAGCGGTGAGGCCAGCGACAGGGCCAGTTCGAACAAGCGAGCCCCGGAATTGTCGCGTGTGTAGCGGCGATCCCAGGCCGACAGCAGCGATTCGGCCGCCTCGAGCGTCGGAGGCTCGGCCCCCCGTGATCGGCGTACCTGGGCAGCATGCAGGAAGGCAGGCACCAGGAGATCAGCTCGCACACTTCCCGGATCCGTCTGGAACTGCCGCATGCGTTCGGCCGTCATGCCGCTATCCGCTCGGAGAAGACGGTTGATCTGCAAGGCGCGCCAGATTTCGTAGTGTCCGTCCACACCGAAGTAGAGGGAATCGTACAGGGGATCAATCGGCTCCTGATTCGCAGACGCGAGGTACCCCTGTGCGGGGTTCACACTCTGGGGATAACGATCGATGCTGCGGAAGCCGACCCAGTCGTTCCGACGGGTGTTGCCTTCACGAATCGCCGTCCCCCGACCGCTATCGGCGCGGATTGGGAAACGGCCAGTGGAACGAATGGTGATGGTGCCATTCGTATCAGCGGCGATCATGTTCTGCGCCGGTGCCTGATAGTACGCCGCCATGGTGTCGAGAAACGCCGTGGCCGATGGCGCACGGAGCCCGGCGCGGAATCCCAGCAACTCGTTCCCTGCCTCGAGAACGGTCCACCGCATCGATAGCCATTCTTTGCCCACGTGCTGCATGGGGCCGCGATGCGTGTAGTACACAGTATCCACGTCAATCACTCGTCCACTGGGATCGCGGTATGTCTCGATGCGGGTGTCTTCAAGGGGCAGATCCTCACCATCGAGTCGGTAGCGGGTGGGACGCGCGGCATCGTCAACCGTTTCACGCCAGAAGTCCATCACATCGGCGCCCGTGTTGGTGAAGCTCCATGCGAATGCCCTGGTGTACCCGATCACGACGCCAGGCAGTCCGGGGATGGTTACACCGCCCACATCCATAATTCCCGGCACCACGAGGTGGACTTCATACCAGATGCTTGGGAGTGTGAGTTCGAGATGGGGATCGCCGGCCAACAACGCATGCCCCGACGCACTACGCTCGGGCGCCACCGCCCAGTTGTTGCTGGCAAAGGCCTGCTCCTGCGCCATCGTCCTTCGCTCCTCAGCGGACGCGCCGATGTGACGCGACCAACCCAGCAAGGGGCGTTGTGCCCCCGCGAGTGCGGTCACCATACGAGCGGCCATTGTGTCCGGCTCGCCCGGGGCTGGCAGCGCGGTAAGCGCCTCGCGCGGCGCGCTGCGTGGTGCCGGCTGGATAGGTTCCTGTACCGGCGAATCGGTGTCGAAGAGGGCATTGGCCGCGGCGTCTCCTACAAGTGCCTTTGCCCGAAGCAGGTCGAGTTCGACCGGCGCGTGCGCCAACGTGTATCCCATCCGGTTGAAGAGGTGCAGCGTATGCACCGGAAGCCATTCGCGTGGCGCTTTGTTCAGCAGCTTGTATTCAACCGGATACTGCGCCGGCCCCACTGACGTCCGCCAGGCATTGATGCCATCGGCGTAGGCCTGCAGCAGTGGCAGCATCTCACTCGTGCGATCGAGATGCGCGAGCCGGCGTTCCGCCGATCGTGGCATGCCCAGTCGACGAGTCTCCTGATCCGCTGCCAATGCCACCTCGCCCACCAGCTCGGTGAGCGTGCCTTCGCCAGCACGCGATTGCAGCTCAAGCTGGAACAGCCGATCCCGAGCCACGACGTACCCCAGGGCCCGTATCGCATCCAGCTCATTCGCGGCAAAGATGTGGGGGACACTGCGCCGATCGTACCGGATATCGACCTGTGCACTCAGTGACGGGATCCGGCCATTGGCTGTGGCGGGAAGGTCGTCGAGCGCGTTGACCCAGAGGCCCACGGTCGGGGACAGCACCATACCCAACGGTGGTAGGGGGCCGACCTCACGCACTCCGGCCCAGGTAGCGCCGAGTCCAACGGCGAGTGACGCAAGAGCAATAGCAATCCTGGCCATGGGATCCGAGAAGGAAGCGGGAGCAGATAAAGGGCGTACCGGCGGTGTCATTCGTGCCACAGGCAGACACGGGGACCCCATAGGATCCGCCCGGATCACCCGGTGTGCAAGTTCAGGGAGCGCTGGCGTCTCCCGGCTGTGACCCTTGATGCGAAACTCTCGCCCGCGCGGGTTCGATCGGGGGGCTCGGGCAGGCCACCAGATGCCGGATTCACCATTCTCTCATGAGTCACGCCGTGGCTCATACCCTTCTCAGCATGGACGATCTCGAACGGTTGTTCCGGGAGTATCACGCACCGGTGCTGCGGTATCTCTCGCGGCGATTGGGTGACCGTGATCTGGCCGAGGAGTTGGCCCAGGAGACCTTCATGCGCGCACTTCGCCACGGGCCCGTGGAGAAGGAGCGGGCATGGCTCTTCGCGGTGGCCACCAACCTCGTCCGCGATGAGGCGCGTCGTGCGATCCGCGAGCGGCGACGACTATCGCTCCTCCGCGGAGAACTTGAGGAGGCCGAGCTCGAGGAAGCTGATGTCTTTCGTCTCGAACGCCAGAGAGATGAAGATGCCGCATCCCTGCGGGAACAGGCCTTGGCGCGCTCGGCAGTGGACGCCCTCGCCGAGCGGGACCGCATGGCACTGCTGCTGCGCGAGGAAGGACTGGACTATCACGAAATCGCCGCGGCCTTGAGCCTCAGCGTCGGCAGTGTGGGAACCACGCTGTCACGCGCCCGACGCCGCTTGACGGACGCATATGAATCGTTGCAGCGCGAATCCGCTGCACGGGAGGGATCCGATGTCGCGTGACGCATTCCACATGTCCGACGAACCGTTGATTCCGGAGTTCACGGCAGACGGGCATCTCGACGAGGGTACCGTCCATGCCTGGCTTGATGGCATGTACGACGAGGAGGCAACGGCGCAGGTGGCCGCACATATCCAGGGCTGCGCGTCGTGTTCCGCCATGGTGGCGGAAGCACGTGGCCTGCTGGCAGGCAGCTCGCGAATTCTCGCCTTGCTTGACGGGGCAGCGGACAGTGTCGTTCCAGGCGTCAACGCCCTGCGCACCGCAGGTCGGGTGACGGGTTCGTCTGGGCGAGACGCTCGGGCGGGAATCGGCAGCACGCGGCGCATCGGTCGGCCGTGGTGGTACTCCACTGCTGCAGCGGCCGTGCTGGTGCTCGCTGTCGGCATCTCGGTGTGGCGTCGTGGCGGTGAGCAGGCCGCAAATCGCACCGCTGACCAGGGTCTCGCGCAACGCGGAGAGTCGGGTGCAGCACATGCGGGAGCCCCGGCAAGGGTCGCCACGCAACCCCCCGCATCGACACTGGCGTCGCCGCCGACCTCATCGACCACACCGTCCGTGGGAACACCGCCTGCAGTGGTCGAGCAGCGAAGCGCAAGCCAGGCAACCACCCAGGAGCCCATCCGTTCCAAGTCCGCCGTGGCTGCGCCTCAAGGCGGAGCATCAGGTACCACGGCAGCCACTGCTGCCGCCGTCGCTGCCGCGCCCAATGACGCAGTGATCGCGGCAGCGACGCCGGCCGCTCCTCCGCCACCCACAGCGGCACCCCCCGCTGCCGCGCCATCCGTGGTTTCGCTATCCGCAGTTCGCGGTGTGGCCGGTGGAGTCGCGCGAGCACGCGGGCAGGTGACATCGCGTCGCCGAAGTGCTGAGGTCGCGGTTGGGGTAGCTCGAGATGCCGGCACCAGCGCGGAGTCACGCCCACCCCGGCTTCCTGGCGAGATGGCAGCCAATCGTGAGCAGTACGATCGCATCGATGACAACCCGTTTCGCAGCGTCCGGAGCAGTCCGCTCTCCACATTCTCCATCGACGTGGACCGGGCCTCCTACGGCAATGTCCGGCGTTTCCTGCAGCAAGGCCAGCGCCCGCCCGCCGATGCGGTGCGCATCGAGGAACTGATCAACCACTTCCCGTATGCGCTGCGCGAACCGTCGGGCAATGCTCCGGTCGCCATCACCACCGAAGTGATGGTCGCGCCATGGCAGCCGCGCCATCAGCTCGTACGCATCGCCCTGCAGTCACAACGCATCCGTACCGAGGCTCTGCCGCCGAACAATCTCGTCTTCCTGATCGATGTCTCTGGTTCGATGCAGTCGCCTGACAAGCTGCCGTTGGTGAAGTCGTCGCTGCAGCTACTGGTCAACGAACTGCGCCCGCAGGACCGTGTGGCCATCGTTGCATACGCTGGCGCGGCCGGTCTCGTGCTGCCAAGCACCAGCGGCGATGAGAAGGAACGTATCATGGAGGCCATTGATCGCCTCGAAGCCGGTGGGTCCACGGCGGGTGGCGCCGGAATCGAGCTCGCCTACAACACCGCCCGTGCCCACTTCCTGGAACAGGGCAACAACCGGGTGATTCTTGCGACGGACGGCGACTTCAACGTAGGCGTAAGCAGTGACGGCGAACTCGAGCGCCTCATCGAGCGTCGGCGTAGCGAGGGGACGTACCTGACCATCCTGGGATTCGGCAGCGGCAACTACCAGGACGCGAAGATGGAGAAGCTCGCCCGCCGCGGCAATGGCAACTACGCCTACGTGGACGGCATCGATGAGGCACGCAAGATGCTCGTACGGGAAATGGGCGCGACGCTGCGCACGGTGGCGAACGATGTGAAGCTGCAGATCGAGTTCAATCCGCGCCGAGTGCAGGCCTATCGCCTGATCGGCTACGAAGATCGGTTGCTACACGATGAAGACTTCACCAACGACCGCAAGGATGCCGGCGACCTCGGCGCAGGCCATCAGGTAACGGCACTGTACGAGATCGTTCCCATGGGGGTGGACGGAACCGTCACCTTGTCCGAGCCCGAGCCACGCCGCTATGAGCCACTCAGCGATGTGCGCCGTGGAGCATCGAACGACAACGAGCTGCTGTCAGTGAATCTGCGCTTCAAGCGGCCGGGTGAATCATCCAGTCAACTGCTCACGCAACAGGTGAAGGCCCAGGCAGGACGGGGTAGCGTGGACATGAGGTTTGCCAGTGCCGTGGCGGCCTTCGGTATGTTACTCCGCGAATCGCCATACCTGGGTAACACCAGCGCCGCGCAGGTATTGGAGCAGGCCCGCGCGGCACTGGGATCGGATGAGGGCGGCTACCGCGCCGAATTTGTCCGGCTTGTGGAGCGGTACCGCGATCTGGGTGTCAGGGCTGACGTGCGGCGTTGAAGGGGAAGGCACCCATGCCGGAGACATCGAACAGGCCTTCCATGTTGTGCTCCCCCTTCATCACCGCAGCGGCATTGATAATGATCTGCTGACCGCCCATGTCGATCGCAAAACCGAAGAGCACGGAGTCACCCTTGACCACACCTTTGAGAGGGGAGACTCCGAGCTCACCGGATTCCGTGGTGCCGGAGATCGAGTCTCCCTTCTGCGTCAGCGTCATCACCGAGGTGCGCGCCTGGTCTGGCGTCGCAATGTTCACGGTCCACTTGCCCGTCAGATCGGCAAGGACGCGCGGAGCTGCCACGGCGACACTCACGACCACCGCGGTAGCTGCACAGATGACGGCGCTGGAGGAAATCAGACGACGAAGCATGGTGGGATCGG
>CAZPJX010000130.1:0-7752 GCA_964586985.1 uncultured Gemmatimonas sp.
CCACCGGTGTGCCGGAAGCCAGAGACAGAGTGCGGTATGGTGAAGGGGCGGGTTCAGCTGGTCGCCAGCCGAACCGTCAGAGAATCACGCCGAGAACGAACTGCCGCAACCGCAGCCGCCCGTAGTGTTGGGATTCTTGAAGGTAAAGCCCGCACCCTGCATCGACGAGACGTAATCGATCATCGTCCCGCTGAGATACTGCGCCGAGAACGGATCGACGAAGATCCGAATACCCTCGACCTCGACGGACACATCATCGTCAGCCTGCTGATCTTCGATCACAAGGCCGTACTTGAAACCGCTGCATCCGCCGGGCATCACGGAAATCCGCAGGCCACCCTTCTCGGCGGTCACCCCTTCGGCTTCCATGAACTTCCGGACCTCAGCCGCAGCGACAGGCGTGAGAATCACCGTGACTTCCGGCTGCTGCATCGTGCTCATCGTTGCTCTCCGAAACGGTCGGCGCACACCCGACCAGATGGACCGCATGACCCGTTCCCGTCGCATCCGCGAGCGGTCGCCAGCCATGTCATGTCTTGCTCCCTGCAAAATAGCGAATACAACACTCCCCTTGCAAGAAACCCGGCAGTCTTCGCGGGGTTCCGCTGTTGCCCTGAGCGCAGCGCCCCATGGCCCTGCGCCCACGAGAACCGCGAGTATGTCAGCGCTGCCCCCCTCGGCCCAGGCCACCGGTGGCCGTTAGCGCGCCAACGGCGGCGTCCGCCAGCTCCTGACGCACCTTGCCAATGCGGGGATTCTGTCGCGTCGGGTTCACCCGATTCGTTAGCAGGATGACAAAGAGGTTCTGCCCCGGATCCATCCAGATCGAGGTGCCCGTGAAGCCGGTATGACCGAAGGCCGACCGGGACAGGCGGGTGCCTGCTGAATTGGTGCCATTGGGTGTCTCCCACCCGAGGGCGCGGTGCGAGAGCGCTGGATTCTGTACTCGGGTGAAGGCCGCGACGGCGGCCGAGTCGAAAATACGCACGCCGTCGAGCTGGCCATGGTTCAGATACATCCGCGCGAAGCGTACAAGATCACGCCCCGAGGAGAACAGGCCAGCGTGCCCGACCACTCCTCCGAAGCGGACGGCGTTCTCGTCATGGACCTCCCCCCGGACCTTTCGGCCACGCCAGGGATCCAGTTCCGTCGGGGCGATACGTGGGAGCCACGACGCCGGCGGAAGGTAGCGCGTGTCGCGCATGCCGAGCGGGCCGAAAATGTGGCGCTGGTCGTACTGGTCCAGCGGTTCGCCGCTCACCCGCGCCACAAGGCGCCCCAGGAGAATGAATCCGATGTCCGAGTACGTGTACCGCACACCGGGTGCGGTATCGGGCGCGGTGGCGAAGAGTTGCTGAATCGCCTCATCGGCGGTAGCGGCCTCCTTGTAGAACAGCCGTCCTGCCTGCAAGCCCGAGTTATGGGAGAGCAGATTGCGCACCGTCACGCGCGAAGCACCCGCTGCCGTCCATTCCGGGAGATACCGCACCACCGGGGAGTCGAGTGCCACCCGGCCGCTGGCAACCAGTTGCAGCATGGCACTGGTGGTCCCGACCACCTTCGTCAGAGAAGCCAGATCCCAGACGGTCGAGTTGCTGGGTCGGGTGGCGTCCAGTTCGTCCAGGTGTCCAGCTCCGTATTCCGCAATCACCCCTTCCCGCGTTCCGATCACCGCGAACGCGCCTGGGAATGCGCCGTCCGCCACGGCCCGATCGATGACCGCGTGAAGACTATCACTCACGGCTCGTGTGACCGCAGCCGGCATGCCAGCCAGCGGGGTGATGGCGGCCGGTGCCCCGGGATCGACTCCCGCACCCCGCCGAGCGCATGCCCCAGCCAGCACGGCGCCCGCGAGGCCGAACAGGAGTGCCACCCGCTTGAGAAAGGCCGCTCCAGGTGCGTTCGTCAGAATGGCGCCACGAGGTATTCCAGACGGTTCGACTGTGTGGGGACGCGGTCGGTTCATGTGTTGGTCTTGGGGAAGAAACGGCGCCGAGGCGCCACGAACCTTCATATGAGGATGGCGGTGAGAGCGATCACGCAGCTGCTGCTTTCAACGGTACTGACCGGGATGATGCTTGGGGGATGCGCAGGCGGCTCTTCGCCAGACAACTCCCCCGTACCAGACGACGGTGCCGGATCCCCCGGCGCGATCCGTGATCGCGTCATGGACCGGCGGGTACGTCCGGGGATCACCGTGCTGCTGGACGATAGCATCCGGCTCGTCACGGGCAAGCGTGTCGCGCTCGTGACCAACCAGACCGGCGTCGACGAGCAGGGTCGTCGCAGCATCGATCTTCTGTATGCCGATAAGCGTGCCCTGCGTGCCGATGTCAAGCTTGTCAAGCTCTTCGCGCCGGAACATGGCGCCCGGGGAACCGAGGAACGTGAACATCTCGGCGACGATCGGGACGAGAAGACGGGTCTGCCGATCTACTCGCTGTATCAGCAGACCACGGTCGGCCCCCCGGACAGTTTGCTGCAGGACGTTGATGTCATCGTGGTGGATCTGCAGGACATCGGCACCCGGACCTGGACCTATGTGGGTGTCATGCTCTACAGCATGCAGGCGGGCGAGCGGAGGGGGATCCCCGTGATCGTTCTCGATCGTCCCAACCCACTGTCTGGTGCGATGGTGGAAGGGGCGCTGCTCGACTCGAGTCTGGCCAACGCCTCCTATCCGGCGCCTGGCAACCGGACGAATGGCTTCGCGCTTTACCCCATGCCCTTGCGGCACGGTCTCACCATGGGAGAGATGGCGCGGCTCTTTCAGGCGCAGCTCAAGCTGGGGACACGTCTCACCGTGGTGCCGGTACGGAACCTCCGTCGCGCGATGTGGTTCGACGACACGAAACTGCCCTGGGTGCGGCCGTCTCCGAACCTGCCCAACCTGACCTCTGCGCTGCTCTACCCGGCGCTGGTGCCGTTCGAGGCGAGCAATGTGTCGGTGGGCCGAGGTACCAATGAGCCCTTCCAGCGGTTCGGGGCATCCTGGCTCAGCGCGGACTCGGTCGCGAGACTGCTCGATGACCTGTCGCTCACCGGGGTTCGGTTCAAGGCCGAGCGCTTCACGCCGGCCAACCCGGGGGATCGGAAGTACGATGGTCGCAGCATCCCCGGGGTTCGTATCGAGGTGACCGACAGGGAGCGAGTTCAGCCGGCCCGAGTGGGGGCCGCCATCCTCTGGGCCCTGGGCCGGGTACATCGCGATTCGCTGCAGATCAATGCAGCGTCGTTCGATCTCCGCATGGGGTCGGCCAGGGTCCGTGAGGCACTGCTGGGCGGGGCTGACCCGGATGCGGTGCTGGATCGCGTCCTGCCGGCGATCATCAGTTTTGAGAAAGACTCCAGGCGCTTTCATCTCTACCGTTGACTCTTCGGGGCCTCTAGCTTTCGACGGCTGCATATGAAATCGGCCCCCGTGTCCCGGTGGTCGCCCCGTCAACGTCTTTCCCGTAGATGAAAGCACTCTGGAGCGCCATCGTTCGCGGCTATCTTGCGGTCATTGCCCCCGTGGCGGACTGGTTGGTAGCCCGGCGGGTGCGCCCGAATACCATCACCACCATCGGCACGATCTGCACCTGCGTGGCCGGCGCGATCTTTGCCAAGGGACACATCAGTATCGGGGGCTGGTTCCTCGGACTGACCGCCCTTTTCGATGTTCTCGATGGGACCGTCGCCAGACGGACGGGTCAGAGTTCCACGTTCGGGGCCTTCTACGACTCGACGCTTGACCGGGTCGCCGATGGCTTTCTGCTGGGTGGCCTTGTCGTGTTCTATGCCACCCACCCGCAGCACGCCAACAAGGCCATGGTGATCGTGGCCGTGTTGGCGCTGATTGCCACGTTTCTCACGTCGTATACCAACGCCCGAGCCGAAGGGCTGGGGTTCACTGCGCGGGTGGGCGTCCTGCAACGCCCTGAGCGCATCACCCTGCTGTCGGCACCACAGGCCTTTTTTGGTCTGGCGTTCGATGGCTGGGTTCTCGCCGGCATCGTGACGTTGCTGATGGTGACCGCGTGGGTCACCTTCGTGCAGCGGATGATGTACGTGCATCGCATCACCACCGTGACGCCGACTTCTACCTCTCCAGGAGAATAAACGCAGTGTCCGATTCGACCCGCGGTACCCCCGCGCCCATCGCTCCGGCGACGGGTAAGCTCGCCATCTTCACGCCTGGCCTCGGCGCCGTGGCGACGACCTTCATCGCAGGCGTCGAACGTGTCCGCCGTGGCCTGTCGGCACCCATCGGGTCGCTGACGCAGATGGCCACCGTGCGTCTCGGCAAGCGGACGGACAACCGGAGCCCACTGATCAAGGACTTCGTCCCGCTCGCCTCCCTGGAGGACATTGTGTTCGCGGCGTGGGATCCCATTCCCGATGATGCCTATACCGCGGCGGTGAAGGCGGGCGTCCTGGTGAAGGAGGACCTCGAGCCGGTGGCGGAGTTCCTTAAGGGCATCACGCCCATGCCGGCCGTGTTCGAGAACCGCTACGTCACGCGGATCACCGGCGCGACCAATGTGAAGACGGGCAAGACCAAGCGGGATCTCGCCGAGCAGCTGCGGGCCGATATCCGCAACTTCATGAAGGCCAGCGGTGCGACACGCGGCGCGATGGTCTGGACGGGTTCCACCGAGACCTACATCAAGGCCGGCCCACAGCATCAGACCCTGGCAGCCTTCGAGAAGGCGATGGATGAGAACGATGACGCCATCGCGCCGTCGATGCTCTACGCCTACGCGGCCATCATGGAAGGGGTCGCCTACTGCAACGGTGCACCCAACCTCTCGGCCGACTTCCCGGCGCTGCTCGATCTCGCCATAGAGCGGGGCGTTCCCATCTCGGGAAAGGACTTCAAGACGGGCCAGACCTGGATGAAGACCGTCATCGCGCCTGGCATGAAGGCCCGTATGCTCGGACTGGAAGGTTGGTACTCCACCAACATCCTCGGGAATCGTGACGGGGAAGTGCTCGACGATCCCGCGTCGTTCAAGACGAAGGAGGAGTCGAAGCTCTCGGTGTTGCACACCATTCTGCAGCCGGACAAGTACCCGGAGCTCTACAAGGATTTCTCGCACGTCGTCCGCATCAACTACTACCCGCCGCGCGGCGACAACAAGGAAGGTTGGGACAACATCGACATCAAGGGATGGCTCGGTTACCCGATGCAGATCAAGGTCAACTTCCTCTGCCGTGACTCCATCCTGGCGGCACCCCTCGTACTGGACCTTGCGCTGTTCTCCGATTTCGCCCAGCGCGCCGGCATGAAGGGCATTCAGGAATGGTTAAGCTTCTATTACAAGTCGCCGCAGGTCGCTGCGGGACTGGATCCGGAGCATGATCTTTTCATCCAGCAGACGAAGTTGAAGAACACGCTCCGACACCTCATGGGTGAGGAGCAGATCACTCACCTCGGACTGGAATACTATCAATGATGCTCACGCGCGCGCGTCAGCTTCGTCGCGCGGTGTTCGCCATCGCAGCCGGCCTCGTGGTGGCCGGTTGCGGACCGGTGGAGCCGCGTCGCGTTGAACTCCGGCTGAGCACGGAGGATTTTGTCATTCGCGTCTCACCCGAGACCCGACCGACGCGCGCGCTCGAGCCCATCTATTGGCGCGTCGTGGTTCACGATGCGAAGTCCGGGTTGCCGATCCAGGGCGGGCAGGGGCGTATCTTTGCCACGAATCAGGATCGCAAGACCGTATCCAATGGACTGGAAGAGACCGAAGAGTTGGGTACGTATCGCAGTAACCTGATGTACGTCACCGCGGGGATGTGGGCGATGGCCGTGCAGTTCCGCCGGGATTCGACACAGGTGCTGCAGAAGACGCAGGACTGGACCCAGGACATCCTGACGGCAGACGAACCCGGAGACTTCTCGACGCCGCAGTCAACGCGCGTACCGGTTTCGCCAGCAGATTCGTCTCCGGCCAAGTCCAGGGATTCTGCTGCCACGACTCCGAAGGATACGGCGAAACGCCCGCAACCCTGAGCCAACACGCATCATGCGGCATTTTCACCGGACCTCGCTGACACCAGGTGTCGTGCTGGCGACGGCCGATCGGTATTTCATCACGCTCGGCCTCACGCGCGGCACCGCCGAGGAACGTCTCCGCACCTTTTCTGGTGCACTTGGCACCATGTCACTCTCTGTGAAGATGGAAGGAGGGCACTACACCTTTGTGGAAGTGCACACCGACCAGGTTGGTGAGAGCCGGCTGGATAAGAACGTCAAGAAATTCTTCAATGTCCTCTATCGGACGGCCGAGCCCCGCCATCTGATTGAAGCCGGATATTGAGCGCTGGGCACCCCTGACGCGTAAAGCCATATTGTCGACGCCTTCTGAGCAGCATCCCACGGCCTCACCACCGCCACCACCCCTCCCCGAAGACCGGGTCGGGCGAAATATCGGTGTGGGGTGCTTCACGTTTTTTATCGGTGGGGTGAGCGGCGCCATGTCGGGGGTCGGCATCGGAAAACTCATGGGGTTTTTCAATCGATGCACACCGGCGGCGGGTCTGCCGGCGTGTGAGTGGTGGGTGTTTGCTGGCTATGGTGCGGCGATCGGCGCGGTTTCCCTGCCGATTCTTGCTTTGTGGCGTCTGCGGCGCGCGGATCGCGTTGCCGACGCAGCTTCTTCAGATCGAGGATGACCGAGTGGCTCGTGTAGACGTGATCATGCCGCAGATGGGCGAATCCATCGCGGAGGGGACTGTATCGCGCTGGCTCAAGAAGGTGGGCGACAGTGTGAAGCGTGATGAGCCCATCTTCGAGATCTCCACGGATAAGGTGGATGCGGAAATTCCGTCACCCTCGGGTGGAATCCTGATGGAGATCCTGGTGGGCGATGGAAAAACGGTCGCGGTGAACACGGTGGTTGCGGTGCTTGAGACCGACGCCGCGGCTGCGGCGGCGGCGCCGACGCCCAGCGCACCGGCTCCGAGCACGGAAGTCGCGGCGCCCGCGATCGCTGCATCAGTCGTCGTGGCCCCTGCAGCCCCCGTGGCAGCGAAGGCGTCCGCGGAAGCCGGTTCGTTCGAGGAGCGTATCCGCACCAAGTCCTCGCCGCTGGTGCGCAAGATCGCCGCGGAGCAGGGGGTCGAAATCACGGCCATCCCCGGCAGCGGCATCGCCGGGAGGGTTACCCGGAAGGATCTCGATGCCTACCTCTCGTCACGCCCCGCGGCGGCAGCGGCTGCTTCGGTGACCCCAGCGCCGCTGCATGCCCCCAGCGATTCGCACGGACCGTCCGCCACGCCGTGGGCGGGGGATGTGGTCGAACCCATGTCCAAGATCCGCAAGCTGACGTCCGACCATATGGCCATGGCGCTCCGCGTGGCGGCGCACGTGACCACCTTCTGGGAAGTCGACCTCACGCGCGTCGCACGGGTGCGTGCGGCCGTCCGCAAGGATTTCGAAGCTCAGTCGGGCCAGAAGCTCACCTACCTGCCCTTCATCCTTCAGGCCGTCTGCCAGCAGCTCAAACGGCACCCGATGATCAATACCGCGGTGTCGGGCGACAACCTCATCTACCGCAAGCAGGTCAACCTGGGTATTGCCGTGGCGCTCGAGCCCACCGGCCTCATCGTGCCCGTGCTCAAGCGGGCCGATGAGCTTTCGCTGACCGGCCTCACGCGGGGCGTCAACGATCTCGCCGGCCGCGCGCGCGCCAAGAAGCTGAGCCCCACCGAGGTGCAGGACGCGACGTTCACCATCAGCAACCCCGGAACGTTTGGTTCGCTCACCGG
>CAZPJX010000131.1:0-7541 GCA_964586985.1 uncultured Gemmatimonas sp.
TCCGTGACCTGCTCCCCTCGGAATCACCCATGGTGCTGGGATTGGCGCATTGGTATCTCGCCCGGAGTGAAAATGCGGCAGGGCAACCTGTGGCGGCCCTGCGCGCCGTGCACGAGGGACGCCGGTGGATCGCCGACACCCCCGATCTGGAGAGTGTTCTGCCATTGCTCCGTAGCGAGGAGATCAGAGCACTCGCCGCACTGGGGCGAACCGCCGAGGCGGACAGCCTGCGCCGCACGGCTCCCACACGTGGGCCCGCTGCGCCATGCACACCAGGTGGTGCATGGCAGGGGTGCCCAGATCTGCCCTAGGTGTAGACAACGTCTTTGTCATTTAATGAAGCCATCGCTCCGCCGTTCTACGTGACGTTCGAGCGGCTGGTACATTTCCTCTTCCCGTCTCCTCATTCGCCTACCGTGCCCATGAACGTCCACGCATTCCCGCGACGAGCCGGCCGCGCCAGACACCTGACCAGGGCCTTCATCGTCGGCACATTCGCCCTCGCCCTGAGCACCGCGATCGGCTTCACGGCGAGCCTCCAGGCGCAGCGCGCCCCGTCGATTCCTTACGAGAAGTACACGCTGCCCAACGGCCTCGAAGTCATTCTCCACGTGGATCGATCAGTACCCATCATCGCGGTCGAGAGCTTCTACAAGGTTGGATCTGGCGATGAGAAGCCCGGACGGACGGGTTTCGCGCACCTCTTCGAGCACGTGATGTTTATGGGTTCGCAGAACGTCCCCGTGGGCAAGTTCGATGAATGGCTGGAAGCGGCAGGCGCGAGCAACAACGGATCCACCACCTTCGACCGCACCAACTACTACGAGACGGGTCCCTCGAATGCGCTGCCACTGATGCTTTGGCTGGATGCCGACCGCATGGGGTGGTTGCTGCCAACAATGGACCAGCAGAAGCTCGACCTGCAGCGCGATGTCGTGAAGAACGAGCGCCGCCAGAGCTACGACAACGTGCCCTACGGGCGGGCCTTCGAGACAATTCTGCCCGTGCTGTTCCCGGCCTCCCATCCCTATTCCTGGCCAGTGATCGGATCGATGGCTGACCTGAGTGCGGCCGCGCTGGAGGATGTGAAGGACTTCTTTCGGCAGTACTACGCGCCCAACAACGCCACGATCACCATCGCCGGGGACTTCAACCCCGATTCGGTGAAGGCAGAGGTCCGTCGATACTTCGGCGGCATTCCGCGGAGTACACGGCCAATCGAGCGTCCGACCGTCCCCAACGTCAGCATTGCAAAGGACACCATCCTGGTGATGGAGGATCGCGTCCAGTTGCCTCGTGTGTACTACACCTGGCATGGGGTGAAGGCCTTTGCGCCGGACGACGCCGCGCTCGACGCGCTCTCGGAAATCCTGGCCGGCGGCAAGAGCTCTCGGCTCTACCGCACGCTCGTCTACGAAAGGCAGATCGCGCAGGATGTGAGCATGGGCAACTCATCGCAGAAGCTCGACGGCATGATCATGCTGACCGTCACGGCGAAACCCGGGGTGCATTCGCGGGACCTTGACGTCGAGATTGCCAAGGCCATCAAGGAGATCACAACGGGGGGAATTACCGATCGCGAGCTCACGCGCGTGAAGAACGGCATGCGGGCATCAATGCTTGACCGCCTCTCGTCAGTTCTGGGCAAGGCGACCCAGCTCAGCTACTACAACTATTTCACGGGAACTCCAGACTATATGGCACAGGATCTCGCGCGCTATGAGCGCCTGTCCTCGGCCGATGTCCAGCGCGTGGCGCAGCAGTACCTGGCACGCCCGAAGATCGTGTTGACCGTCGTCCCGGAAGGCAGGAAGGATCTTGCACTCACCTCGACGGCAGGAGGGAACGAGTGATGCGCTGCCCAGACCCGACATCTCTCGTACATGGCTTGTCCCGTGCCATCGCGGGGGCTGGCCGCCTCACCCACTGCCGGCGGGCAGTGCTTCTGCCGCTCCTGCTCCTGTCGACGACCCTGTCGGCCCAGACCACCGCACGACCCGCCAGAACCACGCCACCGGTGTTAGGTGCCCCCAAGGCACTCCGTTTGCCGT
Source organism: uncultured Gemmatimonas sp. (assembly GCA_964586985.1). Lineage (GTDB taxonomy): Bacteria > Gemmatimonadota > Gemmatimonadetes > Gemmatimonadales > Gemmatimonadaceae > Gemmatimonas. The sequence continues at coordinate 2,052 of CAZPJX010000131.1, forward strand.
CCATGGTGGAACGCACGCTCCCCAATGGTCTCAGACTCGTCGTGGTGCCCCATCGCGAGCTGCCCGTCGTGGACGCTGTGCTCGTGGTACGCACGGGATCAGAAGCCGACGGGGCGGCCAAAGCGGGACTCGCAACCCTGACGGCCAACCTGCTGGATGAGGGTGCGGGGACGCGCGATGCCCTCGGCCTCGCGGAAGAAATCGGGTATCTCGCCATCGGACTGAACACTTCGGCTTCCTTCGAGTCAAGCTCGATCGCCCTGCACAGCACGCGGGCTACGCTCGACAGCGCCTTGGCTCTCATGGCCGATGTCGTCCTGCGCCCATCCTTCCCCGAGAAGGAGTTCACCCGCGTCCGCAGCGAGCGCCTGACCACGCTGCTCCAGGAGCAGGATCGCGGCCCTGCGCTGGCATCGCGCGCCTTCGCGGCCCTGGTCTTCGGCGAACAACACCCTTACGGTCGGAGCGTGAATGGCACCCGCCAGACCGTGGAATCCATTTCACTCGATGACGTGAAGCAGTTCTGGCGCTCCTGGTATCGTCCCAACAACGCCACCCTGGTCATGGTAGGCGACATCACCGTTGCTCAGGCAGAGGCGCTGGTGCGACGCACCTTCGGCGCGTGGGAACGCGCCCCGCTGCCGCCGGCACCGGTGTACATGTCCAATCGCATGGCGCCCGCCCCGACCACGGTGTACCTCGTCGACAAACCCAAGGCGGCGCAGTCGTCATTCCGTATCGGCGGCATCGGTGTGGCACGCAGTACCGCAGACTACTACCCGCTCGTGGTGCTCAATACCGCCTTGGGAGGCTCGTTCACATCGCGCCTGAACAACACCCTGCGGGAAAAGAAGGGGTATACCTACGGCGCGAGTTCCTCCTTCTCGATGCGACGGGAGCCTGGACCGTTTACAGCGTCCGCAGAAGTGGTGTCGGCGAAAACGGATTCCGCACTCATCGAGTTCCTGAAGGAGATCAAAGGCATCCGTTCACCGCTGCCTGCCGCAGAGCTGGCCAAGACCAAGCGATACCTGCAGTTGGGGTACGCCGAAGGCTTCGAATCGACCCGCGACATCGCGTCGCAGCTCTCCGCGCTGATTCCGTACAACCTGCCGCTCACGACACTCGGCGCTTTCAACGCCGGCATTGGTCGAGTGACGGGAGCAGATGTACAGCGCGTGGCACGACGCTACATCGATCCAACGCGGCTGACGATCGTGATCGCGGGAGACCGGGCGAGTATCGAGACGGCGCTCAAAGCCACTGGCGTGGCTCCGGTCGAGCTCCGAGATGCTCAAGGCAAACCGGTGGGGACTCCCTAGACTCGCTGCGGCCGAGCGACGGGAGGGGACCGACAGGGCCTCAGCTCGCGGTCCCCTCTCAGAGTGCCCCTACACGGTTCCCGCTCCCGCTGCGCTCCGGTAACTTGCGACCGACCAGGCGTCGTCCCTTCATCTGGAGCTCTCAGTGACCGCGGTTTCCGACAGCACCTCCCCTGCCGGCGCCATGCCTCTCGTCGGCGTGGTCATGGGCAGTGCGAGTGACTACGACACACTCGCGCCGGCTTGCGAGGTGCTTGCCGATCTCGGCATTCCCTACGAGGCCCGTGTCGTCTCTGCGCACCGCACGCCCGATTGGCTTTTCGAGTACGCCGAACAGGCAGAAGTGCGAGGCCTTCGGGCGATCATCGCAGGCGCCGGTGGAGCGGCTCACCTACCGGGCATGCTGGCCGCCAAGACGCTCGTCCCCGTACTCGGGGTGCCCGTGGTTGCCACACCGCTCAACGGGCTCGACGCCCTCCTCAGCATCGTACAGATGCCCGGCGGTGTTCCCGTAGCGACCTTCGCCATCGGCAAGCCCGGCGCGACAAATGCCGCACTCTATGCGGCACAGATGCTCGCCGTTCAGGATCCCGCGCTTCACGAGCGCCTCCTGCACCGCCGCCGCGCCAAAGCCGATGAAGCTCTCGCGCGGCCACTGAACGCTCCCAACGCCATCCTTCCGTGAGCGCGAGACCGTGAGCGCCTCCTCCCGTACGCCAATCCTCCCCGGTGCCACCATCGGGTTCCTGGGTGGCGGGCAGCTTGGCCGCATGACGGCACTCGCTGCTCGCTCGATGGGATATGACATCCAGGTTCTCGATCCGGATGGCGCATGCGCCACGGGCCCCATCGCTTCGCGCGTCCTCACCGCACGCTTCGACGATGTGGGTGCGGCGATCGATCTGGCGACCCAGTGTGATGTCGTCACGCTGGAGATCGAACAGATCCATCCCGACGTCCTCGACGCGGTCGCCTCACACACCCGGCTGCACCCGGGACGCTCGGCCGTCTACATCATTCAGGACCGGATTCGACAGAAGCAGTGGCTCTCGGCACAACACTTCCCGCTCGGAGCCTTCGTGGCCGCCCAGTCCGCGTACGATGTCGCCGACGCTGTGCGCCGCCTCGGCCCCTGCATCGCGAAGTCCACGCACGGTGGCTACGATGGGCGCGGCCAGGTCCGGCTGAGCGAGCCGGAGCAGGGTGAGGCAGCCTGGAACGCGCTGGGCGGCCACGCGTGTCTCGTGGAGCAGCATGTGGCGATCGCGTACGAGATCTCGGTGCTGGTCGCCCGGTCGGCCAGCGGTCAGGTCGTGGTGTATCCTCCCTCGCGGAATCACCACACCAGCGGCATCCTCACCTGGGCCGTGGTGCCAGCCGTCATCTCCGACGCCATGACGCAGCGCGCCCAAGCGCTCGCACGCAGTATCGCTGAGCGTCTGGGCATCGTGGGGGTGCTGGCCGTGGAGTGCTTCGTCACACGCGACAACACCCTCCTGGTGAACGAGCTCGCTCCACGTCCGCACAATACCTATCACCACAGCGAGCGCGGACTCGCCACGAGTCAATTCGAGCAGCTCGTACGGGCCATCTGCGATCTACCTCTCGGCGACCCTCATCTCCACGCGCCATCGGCTATCGTGAACCTCCTCGGCGACGTCTGGTTGCAGCCGCAGCCACCGCAGATCGAGGCCGCGCTCGCAGTGGAGAGTGTGCGTCTCCATCTCTATGGCAAGACCGGCGCACGCGCCGGCCGAAAGATGGGCCATCTCTCCGCGATCGGGACGAATGCCCAGGATGCCCTCGGTCGAGTGTTGGAGAGCTACCGACGACTCTCGCCCGGCACGACGGCCAGCTTCGATGTGCAGGAGCCCGTCCTCTCGCATATCACCTCGTAGTCCGCCCCGATTCCTCACGGTCGATCGCGTGACACCCCTTCGGCCATCCCGCCTTCACCCCGATTCATCACCATGTTTCCTCATCAGCTGTACGAAATTCTGCACATCGTCGGCATTGCGCTGCTCTTCATGGCCATCGGCGGCGTAGCGGTACATGCCGCCAACGGCGGCACGAGGGCTACCAGTACGACGCGTCCACTGGTGTCAAGTGTGCACGGCATTGGCGCGCTATTCATTCTGGTCGGCGGCTTCGGCATGCTGGCACGCATCGGGTTCAAGCATGGGACGGCATTCCCCGGCTGGCTCTGGATCAAGATCATCGTGTGGTTCCTGCTCAGTGCCCTGGCGCTCCTTCCCTATCGGAAGCCTGCTCTCGCCAAGCCATTCCTGATCCTGCTGCCACTGCTCGCGGCGATTGCGATCTACGCGGTGCTCTACAAGCCGTTCTAACCCTCGGACGCCGATCCGCATGAACGTTCTCGTCCTCAACGCCGGCTCGGCGACGCTCAAGTTCCAGGTCGTCGTCACCGATGCCGAACGTATCGCGAACGATCACGACGAGCGACTTGTTCGAGGACAGATCGAGCGCATCGGCGGAGAGGCCGTCATTACGCTGCGCCTCCCGGACGGCACCAGCCGCAAGCGCACGGCGCCCCTGAGAGATCTGCATTCTGCGGTGGACTGGCTCGTCAGGTTTGTCACCTCGGCAGAGGGCGGTACAGGCCTGACCACACGCGCGGACCTCCATGCGGTGGGTCATCGGGTGGTGCACGGTGGTGAGCAGTTCCGCAACAGCGTGCTCGTGGACGACGCCGTCCTGCGGGGCATCGAGGCGAATGTTGAACTCGCGCCATTGCACAATCCGCACAACCTGCGCGGCATCGAGGCCGCGCGTGCCGCGCTCGGGGACGGCGTCCCCCAGGTGGCCGTCTTCGACACGGCGTTTCATCAGACGCTGCCGGAGCACGCCTATCTCTACGCCATCCCGTACCCCTTGTATCGCCGGCACAAGGTACGCCGGTACGGCTTTCACGGGACCTCGCATCGGTCAATCGCGTATCGTTTCCGCAAGATCACCGGCCGGCGCCGCGATGAGGTCCGCATCGTCACCTTGCATCTCGGCAACGGCTGCTCGGCCTGCGCCATTCGGGGCGGCGTTTCCATCGACACCAGCATGGGTTTCACACCGCTCGAGGGACTGGTGATGGGAACGCGTGCGGGAGATCTCGATGCGGCGCTGCTCGACTACATCGCAGGCAAGGAGGGCATGTCGCTCCCGCAGGTTGAGACCATGCTCAACACCCAGTCCGGCCTGCTGGGGATCTCCGGGCTGACGAACGACATGCGGGATCTGCTCGCAGAGGCGAACGACCTCCACGACCGCCGTGCCCGCCTGGCCATCGAGATGTTCTGCTATCGGGTGCGAAAGTACGTAGGCGCCTACCTCGCGGGAATGGGCGGCGCCGATGCCGTGGTCTTTGCGGGTGGCGTCGGCGAGAACGCTCCAGAGATCAGGGCCAGCATCTGCGAAGGACTCGAGTGGGCCGGCCTGCGGATTGATCCCGCGGCCAATGCGGCGTTGGTGGGTGGCCGCGAGGGACGGTTCTCCTCGGACTCGGCAACGCTGGAAGCCTGGGTGGTCCCCACCGACGAAGAGCTGCTGATTGCGAGGGATACCTACCGCGCCGTGTGTGTGAGCGAGATCACACCGGGGTCTGAGATCCTTCCGCCGCCGACCGGCTGAGAAGATTTTTCTGCAAAGCACTTGAATATTTTCCCAGGTGCTCCGATACTGGGATGTGCGCGGCGATTTCCCCGATTTGACGGGCCGTGTACTCAGCGCCGATGGCGCTGTCCATCCGTCTAAGTCGTGGCCCTGACGGCCTACGACGAGAAATCGACGTGGGCCGTCAGCCGTTTGAGACGGTCACGGGAAGATGTCGCTGGACCCCGCTGGACTGACAACTGAAGGAACGACGTGTCGCTGCATTGGGGCAGCGACCTCCGTCCGTGGTGATTTGCCGCCGATTGCCGCCACGTTAAACAAGGAGCTAAACAGCGATAGCGCCCGGCGGCCTGTCCGTCCGGGCGCGTTCGTATTGTTGGGCGGCACTCACCCACGTTTGGAGAGTGCCCGATGTCCGAAGTGTTCAATACCTCCCGCCCTCACGCGATCGACACGCTGGCCCTGCATGCCGGTCAGGAATCACCGGATAGCGCGACCGGCGCACGTGCCGTGCCGATCTACGCCACGAGCTCCTACGTGTTCG
>CAZPJX010000132.1:0-7517 GCA_964586985.1 uncultured Gemmatimonas sp.
GTGGCGTCCCATGCGCGTCGGTGCCACGCAGTCAAAGAGGTCCATGCCCCGCGCCACCCCTTCCAGGAGATCATCGGGGAATCCCACGCCCATCAGGTAGCGCGGTCGGTCTGCCGGGAGGAGCGGAGCGCAGACATCGAATGTCTCGTACATGGCGTCCTTGGCCTCGCCCACCGAGAGACCACCCACCGCAACGCCGACCCAGTCGCCGGCCTGAAGCACTCCCGCGATCGACGCACGCCGCAGATCAGCATAGGTGCCGCCTTGCACAATGGGAAAGAGCGCTTGAGGTGGCGCAACGACATCATGGAGGAGGTCGGCGGTGGCAAGGGGAGGAGCACCTGGCGGAGCCGAAAGGAGAGGGACCGGCCCACGACCGTCCCGCGAAAGGCGATCGAACTCTACGCGACACCGTTCCAGCCAGCGTAGGCTACGCTCCATGGCGGCTCGGGATGCGTCATGCGCAGCACCACCCTCGATCAGTTCGTCGAGTTGCATGATCACATCGGCGCCGAGGTTGCGCTCGATCCGCATGACCCGCTCTGGTGTGTATTGATGGCGTGCGCCATCGAGCGTGCTGCGGAACTCCACACCGGATTCTGTGACGGTGCGGTAGCGGGACAATGAGAACACCTGATACCCACCGGAGTCGGTGAGCATAGGGCCATCCCATCGAGCGAATGCATGGAGACCACCGAGCGCGCGCACCATCTCGTCGCCTGGACGCAGGTAGAGATGATACGCATTGGCCAGGACCATGCGTGCACCGGCGTGTTCCAGTTCATCCATGGCAAGACCGCGCACGGACGCATGTGTCCCGACGGGCATGAAGGCGGGCGTCTCCACCACGCCGTGTGGGGTGGTGAACCAGCCCAGGCGTGCAGCCCCTGCGACGTGACTCGTCCGGAACGAAAACTCCGTCACTGCTGCTGCGATGTGGGAGGGAGCTGCGTCCAGCGCGCGACGGCCTGCGCGCCGCCGTGGCGGACGAGCCAGGCCAAGGCGAACGTGCGGGTGAGGCGTCCAGCAAGCAGTGCGATGGTAAACGCCATGAAGGGAACACCAAGGGCACCGGATGCCAGACTGGTGAGCTTGGTCGACAGCGGGCTCATGGTGCTGGCGAAGATGGCCCAGGCACCGTACTGGGCGAGCCTCGAGCGGTACTCGGTGAAGGCGTCGGGTGAAAAGCCGAAGACGCGGGCAGCAGGTCCTTCGAGCAGCACGAGCGCTTCCGACCCGATCCAGTAGAGCACGACGCTGCCGATGAGGGTGCCAGCCGTGGCGACCAGCGCCAGGCGGTAGGCGCGCTCAGGGCGTGCCACGGCAAGGGGGAGGAAGAACAGGTCGGCGAGTCCTGGAAAGATGCCTCCCTGCAGCAGCCCCCAACCGAACACCACGGTGCTCGCCCACCCCGCATCAGCCCACTGCTGCAGGCGCAGCATGTACCGCGTGAGGATTGAGTTACCGGATAGCGACGTCTGAGACATGCGGGCAAGATAGTGGAGGGTCGATACCCGCGAATGTCCTTACCCCCGCGATGCGCATGTCCATACCACTGATGTTGTGTTCACCCCTCTGCACACGCTCCTCCCTGCGCTGGGTCGCCGTGCTGGCGTGGTGCGTGAGCGCTGGCGGCATCACGGGCTGCCGGGCGGGTGCTGGTGGAGCTCCAACGCTCGCGAACGCCGCTCCGATGGGGCCGGCCAGACTGCTGTTGCCGGTCTCCTTTGCGGACTCGGTTGTCAGTCGCCGCATCGCGCCCATTGCGACGCTCCACCGCGTCGTGAATCTGCGAGCCCCGTGGCGCGCCTGGATACTCGAAATCGAAGCCCGTCCCTGCTTCAGGGTGCAGGCGGTGAAAGGGGGAACGACCGCGTTGGGTCGGGCCACAACATCAACGCTGTTGAAGACGCTGCCCGACGCTTCGCGGGCCGTCGCCGCCGTCAACGCCGACTTCTTCAGTTTCACCCCACCAGGCGTGCCGACCGATCTGCATGTCGAACTGGGACGCCTTATCGCCGGTCCCGGAACCCGGCCGGTTGTGTGGAGTGACGAAAAGGGGCGCGTGCACATCGATACCCTCGTGGCGCGTGGCCGGCTGACCACCGCACGCGACACCGTGCCACTGACGGCGTGGAATCGACCGGGTGCCAGAATGGCCGGCATCCTCGATGCCGCCTGGGGAGTCCCGCTCGACTCCACCATGCGGTCGGCTCAGTTGTACCAGCTCGTGCCGGCGGCATCGAGCTCGGCGTCCAGCCGTTCCGGGCAGCGCTCACAGTATCTCGTGCGTGCGATACCTGCCGCGGATCGCCTCGCCGCCTCCTGGCTCGCACGTGGCGACACACTGCTCCTGCACGTACCAGCCGCGAGTCGTATCATCACAAGGCTGCAGGATGGTGACACCGCGACCGTCGAGATCGGTCTGGCGCTGCGCGCCGCGCAGGACAACAGGAGCCTTGCTGTACGCGACGCGGTCGGCGGTCGTCCCATGCTTCTATCGGATAGCCTGATCGCAGCCGACGTGGAGACGGAAGGCGCAACCGGATTTCGCGACCTCAATCCGCGCACGGCGATGGGAATCGACCGCAGTGGCCGCCGCCTCTGGCTCGCCGTCATCGATGGACGTCAACCTGGCTACAGCGTGGGGATGACCCTGCGGCAGACTGCCGAACTGCTGCAGCGCGCGGGCGCGGTACGCGCGATCAATCTGGATGGCGGAGGCTCCTCTGCGATGGCAGTTCGCGGGCCAGCGGATGATGAGGTCACGCTGGTGAATCATCCCTCAGGTGGAGGTGTGGAACGAGCGGTCGCCAATGCGTTAAGCGTCCATGCCACGTGTGCGCTTCGGTGATACTGTTCGCTATTGTTCGGTGTCGTCCGGAAGATGTTCGATGAAATCCCTCATGCCGGTGACGTTTCACTCTCTACTTCTCTCTCCCATGAAACCCTTCGGCGCTCTTTTTCTGGCCGTCATGGTTGCCGCGCCAGCGTTTTCCGCATCAACGCTCTCAGCGCAGGAACGCGAGGATCGCACCCTGCTCACGCAGGAGCAGATGACGGCGATCATCAACGAAGTCTCCGGTGAACGGGCGATGCATCATCTGCTCGAGCTCGTGCCCTATCAGCGCGTGCGTCCACCTTCGGAGTACAACGAACCGTTTCGCGAGAGCCGTGTCATCGAGCAGTTTGCGAAGGACTATGGCTACAGCAACGTCAAGACGGTTGTCTATCAGCAGGGTGGCACGGCGTGGCAGCCGACGCAGGGCGAACTGTGGATGACCACGCCGAAGCTCACCAAGCTGTTCGATATTCATGATCTGGCTCTTTCGCTCGCCTCGCTCAATGCCAACGGTGACTTCACGGCAGACCTGATCGATGTGGGACCAGGGCGTGCGCAGGATTTTGAAGGGAAGGATGTAAAGGGCAAGTTCGTGCTGTCGTCTGGCGCACCGGGAACGGTGTACGCATTGGCGACGCTCCGGGGCGCCATCGGGGTGCTGGCCGTGAGTGCCATCGGGTATCAGCGCTCGGTTGATTTTCCCAATCAGATCGTGAGCAGCACGGTGCAGGCGCAACCTGGTACGGTGGCCTGGTCTGTCACACCGGAAGTGCAGCGGAACCTCTCGGCGCTCATCGCCCGGGGCGAGAAGATCACGATCCGTTCGATCGTGAAGAGCGTGCAGGTGCCCATGAAAGCCGAGTATGTCTGGGCGCAGATCCCCGGCGACGGCAGCACCACGCAGGAGGTGGCAATCAGTGCGCACCTGTACGAAGGCCTCATCAAGCAGGGGGCCAATGATGACAACTCCGGCTGTGCGCTCATTCTCGAGATTGGCCGCGCCTACATCAAGTTGATCAACGAAGGCAAGCTGCCCCGCCCCAAGCGCACCATCAACTTCCTGTTCGTTCCGGAAATCCAGGGCACCAACGCGTTCTTCCAGGCACATCCCGACAAGCGCAAGACGCTCATTGGCACGCTCAATTTCGATATGGAAGGCATCCGTGTCGCCATGAGCCGTAGCTTCTGGGTGCTGCAGCGCACACCGGACACGTTTCCGTCCTACATCAACGACATTGCGCAGAGCATGATGGAGTATGTCGCCGACATCTCCCGCGAGCGGGTGCGCTTCCGTCGGTCACTCTCAGGCTATGCGCCCACGCAGCCGGTGGAATCGGCGCGCGGCAGCAAGGACGCGTTCTACATCAAGATCGACAAGCACTACGGCTCCAGCGACCACGTGGCCTACATGTCCAACGGTGTCCCGGCGGTGATGTTCATCACCTGGCCGGATATGTGGTATCACTCCAGCGAAGACACGCCAGACAAGCAGGATCCCACGCAGTACAAGCGCGCCGCCGCGGTCGGTCTGGGCGCGTTGGGTGTGTTGAGTGTAGGAACCGAGGATATGGCGGCCCGCGTGGCGCAGGAGAACCTGGGGCGCGGCCTCGGGCGCATGGGTGAAAGCCACGTGAAGGGGCTCGGATACATGGCGGATGCGAAGGACGCCGCTGGGCTCACGCGTGCCTACGCGGAAGCGCGCAATGCCATCCGCCATCAGACTACCATCGAGAAGGCCGTCATCCGCTCCGCGACGGTGATGTGGACGGATACCACGCTCGGTGCCAAGCGCGTCGCAGGCTTCCTCCCGCTGCTCGATCAGCGTGCCACGTCGCTGCTCAATGAAGTCAAGGCGGCGTATCAACTGCAGGCGGTGCAGCGCAACATGGCCCCCGTCGAGCCCGTGCTCAGTGCGGCAGAAAAGGATGCCGCGCTGCTGCGCGTGGAACTCCCCACGTCGGCCAATGCGCCCGCGGCAGGCCCTGGCGGGCCGCCCTCTGGTGCGCCGCGCGGCGTCGGTGGCGCTGGCGGGCCGCAGCTTCCCGACGAGTTCAATGCGGAACTGGGACTGCTCTTCCGCAAGGGGATCACTGCGCTTGAACTCCGTGACTTCCTGAGCGGGGAGTTCACGCCGCTACCAATGGAAGATGTGATGGCGGTTCTGCGCACGCGTGAGGCGCAGGGACAGATCCGCCTGGTGCCCGTGAAGAAGTGATTTCGGTTTCAGCGGCAGCACGCACACTCGCGTGCTGCCGCTGCCACGGTACCTTTCGCCTCAGGTGCTGCCGCTGACGCTTCGCGACCGGGCCTAGAGTCGATCGAGATCTTCCTTGCCGATCACCGGAGCCCAGGGCTGCAGTTCGTACTGCGCCACGGACTGTTGATAGAACGGGTCACCGTTGCGAATGCGATCGAGCGTTCTGTGGACGTCATCGTCGGGAACGCGCAGCAACAGCCCGCCCCCGGAACGCGGCTCGAAGGGGCCTGACGCGATGAGCAGTCCCTGCGCCTTGAGTTCCCTGAGGTAGGCGCGGTGTGCGTCAACATGGGGCGCCACCTCTTCGAACGGGCGGCGGTAGCGGATGATGGCGAGTGCATACATGGCTTGCAATCGAACGGGTCCATCGTCCGACGTCAACGTCCCGATTGCGGAGCTGATCTCGCGCGTGGTGCGCGGTTGTCGATTGCTCGGGACCACCTGCGAACGCTGCACGCGTCCGCGTTATGGTCCCGGTCGAACGGGATCATTCCGCAGGAATTCGGGAGGCGTGTCCATCGCCGCGGGCTGTCCGAGCGCCTGCCGCAGGGAGTGCCAGGCCATGCGCACACAGCCGTGGCGGCCGGAAAATGCCGCCACGCCGCGCAGTGGATGCAGCGGTGCTGGCAGCACGACCGCCTCGGAGGCCGTTCGGTCAGGCGCGCCCAGCATGCGCTCGAGTGCCGACGCCATCTCAAGAACGTCCTGCACTCGCAGGCCACATATGGCGTCCGTCATCAGGGATGCCGAGGCGATCGCCACCGAGCAGCCGTGGCCCAGAAACGATGCATCCAGGACGAATCCGTTCTCGACACGTACCAACACGCGAATCTCATCGCCGCAGGTCGGGTTTCTGCGTGCGGCGGATGCTGTGGCATCCGGCATCTCCCGCCGATTGTGTGGAGCGCGGTAGTGGTTGAGCAAGGCCTCCTGATACATGGCGTCGATCATCGCGGGATCCCTCTGCCGGGCTGTGGATCCGGCCAACGATTCAACCCGCACGCGCAAAGATCGATTGCGCCTCCGCCAGTGCAGCGGCAAGCGCATCAACATCGGTGCCATCGCTGTAAACATAGAACGAGGCGCGGGCGGTGGCACTCACACCGAGTCGGCGCATCAGGGGTTGGGCACAGTGATGGCCCGCCCGAATGCACACGCCGTGCTGATCCAGGATGGTGGCGAGATCATGGGGATGGATTTCCGCCAGCGAAAAGCTCACCACACCACTGCGTTGGTCGGCTTCCGGTCCATACACTGTCAGGCCGGGGAGTACCGACAGCCGAGCTTGGGCATACTCCAGCAGCGCCACCTCGTGCGCGCGCACCGTGGCCATGCCCATTGCGTCGAGATACCGTACCGCCGCGGCAAGCCCGATGGCATCGGCCGCGTTGGGTGTGCCGGCCTCGAACTTGTGCGGTAGGGCATTCCACGTGCTGTCGGTGTCGTGCACCCACTCGATCATATCCCCACCATACTGATACGGTGGCATTGACTCGAGCAGGGCACGCCGACCCAGGAGACAGCCGCTCCCCATGGGTCCCAGGAGCTTGTGGCCGCTGAACGCATAGAAGTCCACGTCCAGTGCATCGAAACAGACCGGGAGGTGCGGCACGGCCTGGGCGCCATCCACGACAATCACGGCGCTCGAGTGTGAGCGCACCAGGCGCACAGCGTCCTCGATCGGGGTAATGGCACCCACCGCGTTGGACACGTGGGTGATTGCCACCACCTTGGTGCGATGATTCAGAATCGACCGCAGCTGATCCAGGTCTATGGTTTGTTTCGCCGTGAGCTCGACCACTCGCAGCGTGGCACCAGAGGCACGCGCGAGTTGCTGCCAGGGCACGAAGTTTGCGTGATGCTCCAACGCCGTCACAACCACTTCATCGCCAGCGTGCACATTGGCGCGACCCCAGGCCGACGCCACGAGATTCATGGCCTCCGTGGTGCCGCGGGTGAAGATCAGGCAGTCGGTGTCGGAAAGGCCGACGAATCGGGCGATGGTCGCGCGTGCGTCGTGATACCGCTCGGTCGCCTCTGCCGAAAGCGCGTAGGCACCACGGTGCGGATTGGCATTCGCGGTCTCGTAGAACTCGCGCAGGGCCTCAATCACCACCCTCGGTTTCTGCGCGGTGGCGGCCGAATCCAGGTAATGCAGCCCGGGGTTGGCTGCCAGGAGGGGGAAGTCCGAGCGCGGCGCTAACGGGGCGAGGGAGGTGAGCATTGGCAACCGAGTTGGCGTGTCCATCAGTGACACGAATGGTGGAAGCACTTTGAGAGTCTTCACGAACGACGGGGACCTACCAGCACGAGTCCGGCCGTGACACACACCTCGAAAACGGCGAGCGCATCGGTGGCCGGTCCTTGCAACGCCGCGCCGGTGCGCACATCGAAGCGGGCACCATGCCAGGGGCATTC
>CAZPJX010000133.1:0-7411 GCA_964586985.1 uncultured Gemmatimonas sp.
GATCGGTGCATTCATCGCCGCCGGCACGTCGGCATCCTGCTCCTGTGCGGGGCGGTCGCTGATCACCTCGCCGTTCGGCCGGAGTACCCGCACCCAGCGGATGGTCAGTCGCTGATGCGTACGGGAGAACGTGAGTGCACGCTCACCGAGGGCGCGGACACCATCGGCATCGAAGACCTGCAGCACCTGACGCACCTCGTTGCGCCAGGTGCCGTCACGCTCCACGCGGAACACCCCCTCATCGAGGAGCACCACAAATGGTGCACCGCGCACCTGTCCCGGTTCGAAGGCCAGCCGGACAATGGAGTCGGACGGGACCGCCGGCAGTGGAGACATCGCCGGCGCAGGTGGCGTACTGGCAGGAGCCGACTGTGCGGACACCCCGGTCCACGGGCTCCCGATCAGGAGACCCATGAAACCGAGGCGTGCCAGAGCACGCCGGTGTTGGGAGAGCCGCATTCCCAACAATAACGCCGCCGCACCGTCCGTCAGGCCGCGAGGCTCTCCGCTTCCCTGGCAAAGGCCAGACTGACGGCTCGGCGGGCTCCGCGCTTGAGTGCGCGGTGCACGGTTCTCGCGTGGCGAAGAAAGTTCTCGCCCGCCCACGGATGGCGCGCGAAGAACTCCCACGGCAGGCAGTCGCTCTTGAGTCGATTGCACGCCATGCAGGCCGCAACGAGGTTGCCAGGATCATGCGTGCCGCCATGCGCGCGCGGCATGACATGGTCGAGTGTGACCGTGCCGGGTGAGAGTGATGTGGCGCAGTACACGCAGCGATGCCCGCACTCCCGCAATGCCGTGTTCCGCAGCGCCTGCTTCACACACAGCATGGAGAACATGGCCCGGACGGAATGGGGCAGACAGGAACGGTCTCCAGCGCGCGTCGAGTGTTCGCGACTACGACCACGGCCGCGGCCGGACCTGCGGGGGGCTACAAACGACGACGCCCCGACCGAGGCGGAGGGCCTCAGATCGGGGCGATTGACGGAACTTCGGCGAGACGCGCGCATCATCCTCCTGGTGTCACGGCTTGACCTGATCCTGGAGACTGCTCGATGTTCGACGACGTCGCATGTTGGGTCACGTTTCTGCTCCCGTCAAGAGCATTGGCGGATCCCGGTCGGTTCTAGACCACCACGTCCCGGCCACGCGCCAACGGATCGCGCAGCACGCTGAGAATCCTCGCGGCCATGCCGTCGAGTTGCTGTCGGTTGGGCATGAGCGACCCCTCGAACGGCAGCGAGATATCAAAGCCGTCCCCATCCCGGCGCGGGATGAGGTGAATGTGGTAGTGCATCACATCCTGTCCGGCTGCCGGACCGGAATTCACCACCACATTGATGTCCGACGCACCAGAGGCGGTCTGGATGATCGGGATGAGTTTCAGTGCCACGTCGAAGAGATGGGATGCCAGTGCCTTCGGGATATCCTGCAGGACTTCATAATGGTCTCGCGGGACGACCAGTACGTGACCTGGGTTGACCGGTTGAATATCAAGGAAGGCGATTGCCGTTGCATCCTCATAGCAGATCGACACCTCGGCAGCGCCGTGGATGAGATCACAGAAGATGCAGTGGGCAGCGGATGGCTTGAGCGGGGCGGTTGGCGCTTGCATGGCGCTGTCGAGGCAAGGACGGAGAAGGAGGCGAACTCAAACGCAACCTGCCAAGAGTCGCGCGCCGAGGCAAGCGGAGCGGCGGGCGTCAACCCCTCCAAGGGCCCGCGCGTTTCACTATCTTGGGTAGTTACCCGGTTTCCCGTTCGTTTCCTCAGAGCCTACCGATGGCCACTTCGACCCGTCCGAGCCGCGCCCGCCAGGCGGCGACTTCTGAGCCGGCGCCGAGCGCGTCCGCCCTTTCGCGCGAGCAACTGCTCGCCGCGTACCGCGTGATGTACACGTCACGTCGACTCGACGACAAGGAAATCCAGCTCAAGCGCCAGAACCGCATCTTCTTCCAGATCTCTGGAGCCGGGCACGAAGCGATCATGACCGCGGTCGGTCTGGCCACGAAGCCGGCCTACGACTGGTTCTACCTCTACTACCGCGACCGCGCCCTCTGCCTGCAGTTGGGCATGACGCCGGCCGAAATGCTCTACAGCGCGGTCGGCGCGGCCATCGATCCGAATTCGGGCGGCCGCCAGATGCCAAGCCACTGGGGACACAAGGCCCTCAACATCACCTCGGTTTCCTCCCCCACCGGCACGCAGTTCCTGCAGGCGGTGGGCAGCGCCGAAGCGACACTGCGCGCGGCGAGAACCAACCTCGCCGACGACAGCTTCCATGGTGACGAGGTCACCATTGTCACCACCGGGGACGGCACCACCTCCGAAGGGGAGTTCTGGGAGTCGCTTAACACGGCGTCCAATCTCAAGTTGCCGGTCGTGTACATCGTGGAAGACAACGGGTACGCCATCTCGGTTCCCGTCGAAGTGAACACCGCCGGAGGCTCGATCTCCAAGCTCGTCGCCTCCTTCCCCGGGCTCTACATCCAGGAAGTCGACGGCTGCGATCTGCTCGCCTCATACGAGGTGATGCAGCGCGCCGTGCAATACGCCCGGGAGCGCAAGGGCCCCGCCCTGGTCCATGCCAAGGTCATCCGGCCCTACTCGCACTCGCTGTCGGACGACGAGGTTTTCTATCGTCCGCAGGAAGAGCGCGAAGCCGATGCGGCGCGCGATCCGATCACGACCTTCCCCGCCTGGCTCGTCAGGGAAGGCCACGCGACGGAAGCCGAGCTCCAGACCCTTCGTGACGCGGTCGATGCCGAGATCCTCGCCGCGACCGACGACGCCCTCGCCCAACCGCAGCCGGCGCCTGACACGGTGACCTATGCCGTGTATTCCCCCGACGTGGATCCCACCTCGGAACGCTTCGACACCGAGGACGATCCGCAGTTCAGCGGCGAGCCCACCACCATGGTGGATCTGCTCAATGCCTGCATGCGCGACGAGATGACACGTGATGAGCGCATCCTCGTCTTCGGCGAAGACGTGGCCGATGTCTCGCGCGAACAATACCTCGGCAAGGTCAAGGGTAAGGGCGGTGTGTTCAAGGTGACGCACGGTCTGCAGAGCAAGTTCGGTGGTGCGCGTGTGTACAACTCGCCGCTCGCCGAAGCCAACATCATTGGCCGTGCCATCGGTCTCGCCCACCGTGGCTTCAAGCCGGTGGTCGAGATCCAGTTCTTCGACTACATCTGGCCGGCGTTCATGCAGCTCCGTGGCGAACTCGCCACCATGCGCTGGCGCTCCAACAATGAGTTCACGGCCCCCGTCGTGGTGCGCACCACCTACGGCGGCTATATCCGTGGGGCCATCTACCACTCGCAAACGGGCGCCTCGCTGTTCACGCACAACCCCGGCCTGCGGGTGGTGTGTCCCAGCAACGCGCTCGATGCGAACGGCCTCTTGCGCACGGCCATCCGCTGTGATGACCCGGTCATCTTCCTCGAGCACAAGCACCTGTACCGGCAGACCTACAACAAGGGGCAGTACCCGGGCCCCAACTTCATGATCCCGTTCGGCAAGGCGTCCATTCTGCGTGAAGGCTCCGACATCACGCTGGTGACCTATGGTGCCACCGTGCAGCGCGCACTGGTGGCCGCCAAGCAGATCGCGGAAGAGGGTGGGCCGAGCGTGGAAGTGATCGATCTGCGCACCCTCTCCCCGTGGGATCAGGAAGCGGTCTTCACCAGTGTGAAGAAGACGGGTCGTGTAATCGTCGCGACGGAAGACTCGCTGTCGTTCGGTTACGGCGCGGAAATCGCGGCGAAGATCGCCGATGAGTGCTTCGCGTGGCTCGATGCCCCCGTGCGCCGCATCGCGAGTGCCGATGCCTGGGTGGGCTACGCGCCACAGCTCGAGGACGCCACGCTCCCTCAGGTGGAAACCTTCAGACAGGCCTACGTGGAACTCGCAGCCTACTGAGAAGCGCTACCGCAGCGAAACCAGAAGCCCCGGCTCACCTCAGGTGAACCGGGGCTTCTCTCGCTCGGGCGTCGGCCGGTCAGTTCTTCTTCTTGCGGAGCAGGCCGCCCAACCCCTGCTTGATCGCATCCGACGCGGACCCCTTCTCTTCCGCCTTCTTGCCATCCTTGCCCTCGGCGGTCTTCGCGCTATCTGCCGCCGCCATGGCATCCGCCATCACCTTGCCCATATCCACCACTTCGTAGCCCTTGGGAATCTCGAACATCGAGGCATCGATGGCGCCAGTCTTGATGTCGGTAACTTCGGTCGAGAGCGTGTCCGCCACGACCTTGCCCTTCTTGTCGGTCTGCGTGGACCACGTGACCGTACGCAGCGCGATACCCGATCGGGCGTATGCGTTTGCGTACTTCTTCATTTCGGCCTCGAGCTCGGGGTTGGTGGCCTTCACTCCTGCCGCAAACGAGCGGGCCCAGCGTTCCATGTCCTGGGGCCCGAGGCCCATGCCCTGAGCGATCCACTGATCACTGGAGTCGGACGTGGTGATCTTCTGATCGGGCATCATCATGGCCTTGAGCTCCATCGTACTCGTGTACCAGGTGCGCACCTTGCGGGTCTGGTACCCGAGGATCGGCTCTCCTGCGCCCATGTCCTTGAAGCGGAAGGTCACGTTGCTCATGGTCATCTTGAGCATCGGATTGTTCATGAGCGCGCCGACTCCACTCCCGAACGCGTCGGCGCCCATGATGATCGCCTGCTTGTCCTGGGGGTTCACAATGATGAATTGGCCGGCATCTCCCTTTACCAGCACATAGCCGCCCTTCCCGCCCAGGGGTGTCACCCCTTCGACATAATCCATGCGGATATTGCCGTCCTGCACCCGCACGGTGCTGAGCATGTTGCGGGCTTCACGGGTGCGCTTGTCACTGCTGGACGACGTGACGCGGTAGGTGAAGGTGACGCCAGTAGCTACCGGCGCGGTGCGGAGTGGGGCCGCCGATCGCGGCAACGGCTTCGCTGCGGTGAGCAGCATCGCGCCGGCCATCAGGCCAACTGCACGGGCGGTGAGCGTCATGGGAGCATCCTCGGAATTGAGCGGGAACGGGGCGTAACACGCCACCCAGCGTATGCAAGCTACCGTTTCATGAGACGAGGGCAAGCGAAATGCCGGGAGTCTCTGGTCTGGCGAGTACATCTCCACGGCCGCAGAATATTCCCATGCCGTGACCGGCTCCAAAGCGACAGCGTTCCCGCGGCTGGAGCGTGCTCAGCGGCTGGCCGCATCCGGCCGCAGAGGAGTGATGGTCACACCAGCTCGACAGATCTTCTGCGATTCTGGTGCTTTCAGCACCAAGTCAACTTCGGCAATTCCCAACCCACATTTCGATGTCCCTCCCGAGCAGTGTCCTGCCGCGATTCGTCCTGGCTGGTGCCCTCCTGGGCCTTCCGTGGCAACTCCAGGCCCAGGCGTCGTCCCACCCCATCACCGCCGCCGACATCTCCGCCTGGAAGACCCTGCGGGGCGCCACGCTGTCCAACGACGGGGCCTGGTTTGCCTACGTCGTCGCGCCCAATGAAGGCGACGCCGAAGTGGTGGTGCGGCAGACCGTAGCCGGCGGCCGCGAACTGCGCTTTCCGATCGGGGAGGCTCCGGCCGGAGGCGGTGGACCCTTCGGTGGCGGCTCCCTTCCGGGGCTCCAGCTTTCGCGCGACGGGAAATGGGTCGCCATGCTCGTCTATCCCTCGACCGCCGAACAGAAGCGGCTGCGTCAGCAGCGCCGGCCCGTGGTGAGCAAGGCACTCGTCGTGAACCTCGAAAGCGGTGACCGGAAGGAGTTCGACCGGGTCCGCCGTATCACCTTCGGTGGCGATGCCCCCAAGTGGCTGGCCATGCAGGCCTATGGCCCGGACGCCCCAGCCGGGGGCGGTGCTGGGGGCGGCGCCGGCGGACCGGCACCAGGGGCGCCTGGCATGGGCGGCAATCCGCTCGGCGGCGGCGGTGGGCGCGTGGACGGCACCGATATGCTGCTCTACGAACTCGGCGTGGGTACGCTCTTCAACGTCGGCAACGTCGCCGACTTCTCCTTCGATGACAAGGGACGCTGGCTCGCCTATGTCATCGATGCGCGTGAGCAAGCGGGCAACGGTGTGCAGCTTCGCGAGCTCGCTACGGGCATCGTGAAGTCCATCGACGCTGGCAAGGCGCTGTATCGTCGGCTGGCCTGGAACGACACGCTCCCGGCCTTCGCCTTCCTCAAGGGCACAGCGGACAGTGCCGCCACCGACACGGCGTGGACAGCCATGGGTGTGTCGCGCGTGGGCGCGCCGACACAGCAACTCGTGACCGTGGGACTTGGCGGCAAGGCCGCCCTGCCGGCCGGCATGGAAGTGAGTCCCGATCGTACACCACGCTGGCTCGAACAGCAGGACGCCCTGCTCATCGGCCTGCGGGTGGCCACCGCGCCGCTTCCGCGCAGCGAGTCGCTCGACGACGACGACCGTCCATCGCTCATCCTGTGGCACAACAAGGATGCGCGGCTGCAAAGCATGCAGCTGGTGCAAGAACAGGCAGACAAGGGCTTTTCATTCATGGCCACCTTCCTGCCCGCCACGCAGCAGGTCGTGCAGCTCACGAACGCCGACGTGCGCACCGGCACCATCGCGGCACGCGACCGGTGGATGCTGAGCACCGAGAACCAGCCCTACGAACGGCAGACCAGCATGGATGGCATCCAGAAGCGCGATGTCTATCTCACCGATCTGCGCACCGGGCAGCGCGTGCTCGTGAAGCAGCAGGCGCCTGGGTATGCCTCGCTTTCCCCCGACGGCCGCAGCGTGCTGTTCTGGGATGATGGGAACTTCCATGCGTATGACGTCGCCACGAAGGCCGTCACGAATGTCACGGCCGGCGCGCCGGCCTCGTTCATCGACACCGAAGACGACCACAACGTGGATCGTCCGTCCACGAGTGTGATTGGGTGGAGCCGAGACGGCCGGTTTGCGCTCATCAGTGACAACTACGATGTCTGGCGCGTGGGCATGACCGGACGGAGTTGGGTGAACCTCACTGGCAACGGCCGGCGTGAACGCATTCGGTACAGCCGCGTCTTGTTCACCGATCCGACGGACCGCACGATCGATCTGGCCAAGCCGTTCTACATGCTAGCCATGCAGGCCCGTACCAAGAAGGAATCCGTGGTCCGGCTCGACCCGACGAAGGCCACCGTCACATCGGTTACCGGATGGAACGATGCCCGATACGCCCCCATGCGCGCGCGCGATGCCGAGGTCTGGGTTTCCACGATACAAACCTCGGCACGCTTCCCCGACTACTGGCGTGTGGCATTCGGTAGCAATGCCCTCACCGACTCGGTGCGTCTCTCCGATGCCAATCCGCATATGAACGGCGTCGCGTGGTCGCCGGGTTCGCGGCTGGTGAACTATGTCACCGACAAGGTCGACTCGCTGCAGGGCGCGCTGTACCTGC
>CAZPJX010000134.1:0-7356 GCA_964586985.1 uncultured Gemmatimonas sp.
AGCAACGCCAGCTTTAGCTGCGACACCCCAATCACGAACCGTGCGAAGATCTTGCGCGACGGAGTGTCCCGTCCATCCGGAAACTCCGTGGATACGGTGCCGAACTTGAGATTGTTCTGCGTGATGCCCAGGAATGCTTCACGAGCCCCGGCCGCAGCCTCGTAGCTGATATTGAAGATGTATCGCGAAAGGCAGTTCAGGTTATCGCGATTGTTGAGCGGTAGGCGCGGCTCGGTGGAGAACTCGAGATAGGTGGAACTCGTGGAACTCTGAATATTTCCATAGATCTCGAGCGGGATGGTGGGACAGCTGGCACGGGCCAGCTCGGTGTAGGCCTTCCACGACCCGATCAACGCCGCCTCGGCATTGGCAGGGTTTGTGAATACCGTGTTGATGCTGAGGTTGTTCGGGTCGACGACGTCGAGGCTCATGCACCCACCAAGGGCTGCGGCCAATGTCGCGGCGACCACGCCGACCCGTGTGCGAACGGAGGATCGACGGGATTCCGTAGTCCGGGAGTTGTGCGATGACATGGCCAGTTCAGAAGGTGAGCGTGATCACACCCGTCAGGGTGCGCGTCATCGGATACTGTGTGTCATCGACACGAACCGTGGGCGAGCCGTTCATGACGTTGAGGCCCGTGTACTTCGTGAAGGTGTGAAGATTTCGGCCGATCAGATCCACGTTGATGCGGCTGAAGCCAAGGCGTTCGATCGTGCGGACCTTCTTCGCGTCGAGCGTATAGCCGAACATCAACTCGGCGAGATTGAGATGCGTGCCACTCTGCACGAACCGCTTGAGCCACCCCGCGTTGTTGGCCGCGACCGCATTGTAGTAGGTGGTCGGCTTCTTGAGTTCGTCGGGCTTTCCGGCCTGAACCACATCCGGGTGATCGCCCGAGGAGTAGAACATCTGGTTGGTATTGGCGTAGACGCTCCCACCCACCTGACCCGCCGTTTGCACGAACAGACGGAAGTCCTTGTAGCGGAAGTTGTTCTGGAAGCCGAACTTGAAGCCGGGGTTCGAGTCACCAATCTTCCCGTACCAGTTGGTGCCGTTCTCGCTACGCCGCATGATGGGATGGCCCCATCGATAGGCCCGGCCGTCGATGGTGACCGTGCTGCCCCACAGGTTTTTCGCCACACCGTCGCGCCAGGTGTTGTTGGGGCCGACCGCCACCACATAGCCATCATCGTTGATATCGAACTGGGCCGCGGACGCCGCATGAATGGCGGGCAACTGCGACTTGTCCTCGATCATCATGTTGCCCCACATCTGACTCACCGGGATGCCATCACACTTGTACTGCAGGCCGTCCTCGAAGCAGGTGCGCCCGAACCGTTCCGTGAACAGGGACGCCTTGTCGGCCGTGATCAGCACATCCCAGCGCAATCCCTTGGGGTTGGTAAGGATGGCCCCCTGAATGGTGGCTTCCAGGATACGGCCGCCGATGTAGGCGGGGTTGGTCACCTGCGTTTCATATCCCGTGACGGCCGGGGCCGGCACCCGCACAAACACGTCCCGGCTTGCCGTTCGCACGTAGGTGAGCGTCCCGGAGATGCGCGACTTGTAGGCGACATCGAGTCCGATTTCCTCTTCCTTCGTGAAGGTCGGAGAAATCTTCACATTGCCTAGTGAGGTGCGGCGGATGGCGCCGGTACCATCCGACGACATGGACTCATACTGACTGGAGAACGAGGGGTTGAGGCCGGTCACGCCGTAGCTGTAGCGCAGCTTGAAGACATTGAAGTCCTGCAAGGGGAACCAGCTCTCTTCGCTGAGCAGCCACGCCGCAGAGGCACGACCAAAGGTGTTCCAGCGATCCGCACGGCCGAACAGCGAATTGCCTTCCCGTCGCACGAGGAAATCGCCGATGTAGCGCTCCTTGAAGCTGAGCCCGAGACTGGTGATGGACCCCAGCACCCGATAATCGGTCCGACTGTTGGTCGTGGTGCGGACGGTGGCCTGCGACATGGCCTTCAGTCCTTCCGTGGAGAACTGCGTCCCGCTGGTACTGAGGCTGTTGTTGACTTCACGACGAGCCTCCCCACGATGCGACAGTCGCGTCGTCAGGTCACCGAATGCCTTCGTGAGTGATGCCGTCCCCGTGAAGATCCATCCACCATTGCCGTCATTGCTCTCGGTGAGACTCCCTACACTCGGCGAGAGCCCGCCGCTGGACGTGACCAGCGGTGTGCCACGCGCCGTATAGCTCACCTGGTTGTTATCGCCACGGTCGTAGTTGGCGTCTGCCGACAGGGAGAACCAGGACGTCGGACGATACACACCATTGGCATTGACCAGCGTCCGCGACCGGGTCACGACATTGTCCGCCCGATACTGCAGGTACAGCGGGTTCTCGTAGAGCGTGACGGAATCCGGCACAATGACATACGGGAACCCGTTCGACGAGGGGAAGGGCGCGAGTTCGCGCAGATTCACGTCGGTGTCGATGCGATAGAAGTTGCTGAACGTCGGCGCCGAGACATCCTGCACACCGCGGGTGTGATTCATCGACACGCCCACATTGAGCTTCTCGCTCAAGCGCGAGTCGATATTCAGCCGCAGCGTATGCCGGAGATACCCCTCGTTGTTCTCGAGAATACCCGGGTTCGAGCTGCGCGTGTAGGCGATGTTGTAATTGGTTGCCGCGCTGTTGCCTTGCACCTGCAACTGCTGCGTGTTGTACTGTCCCGGACGGTAGAAGAGCGCCGGATGGTCGTAGGTCTTGCTACGGTACGGCTGATCCATGAAACCATATTGCGTCAAGGCTCGCTGAGCGCGCGGCACCACCGCGTTGTTTGCATCAAGCCAGTTGCCCTGCTCATCCT
This sequence comes from uncultured Gemmatimonas sp., assembly GCA_964586985.1. Taxonomy (GTDB): domain Bacteria; phylum Gemmatimonadota; class Gemmatimonadetes; order Gemmatimonadales; family Gemmatimonadaceae; genus Gemmatimonas. Next base: position 2,832 of record CAZPJX010000134.1, read on the forward strand.
GACGATAGGGGTGATACTGATTCTTTGCCAGGTTGTCCTGGAACTGATCGGCCCCCTGCTCGGCGCGCACCTGGAACTGACTGCTGCCAAGGGTAAGGCCGCGGCCGCGCTTGGTGGTAATGGCAATGACACCGGCAGCAGCGCGGGAGCCATACAGCGACGCAGCCGCCGCGCCCTTGATGACCTCGATGGATTCCACGTCCATCGCCTCGACGTCCTGCGTCGTAACGCTCTGCCCCTGATTGAGGAAAATGCCGTCTACTACGTAGAGCGGGGAGGGCGTCGACCCACCTTCGGTGATGCCGGAGATGGGGGTACGCAAGACCACGTTCACTCCCGAGCCCGGGGCCCCGCTGACACGCGTGATGGCGACGCCGGCCACCTTACCAACGAGCGCACCCGCCGCAGACGTGGTGGGCGGAACCGGGATATTCTCGGAGGTCACCTTGTCGACCGAGATCGTGGACTTGGCGACCGAAACCGGATCCATGGTCCCGGCAACGGTTACCTGATCGAGACGCGTCGCGGCCACCGACATGGTGAAGTGTATTGTTGCAACGCTATCCGCCACGAGACGCACATTGTCGGAACGTTGCGGTGCGTACCCCAGGCGCTTGGCCTCAATGGCGAAAATGCCAACAGGCGCACTGGGGATGGCAAAACGGCCGTCCGGACCAGTGCTCGCCGTGATCGGCGTGCCGACGACGAAGATGTTCACTCCGGCAATCGGCTGCTTGGTGGCAAAATCGGTGACGGTTCCCGAAATGCGCGCGCGTCGGCCGGCAGCCGGTGTCACCTGCTCCTGCGCGGAAAGGACTGCAGGAGCGATGGCAGCGAGAAAAACGGCGGCCCCATGCCGCAGCAATGTGCGGCTCAGCGCAGGTGCGCCAAGGAGAAGTCCCATGAGCTCTGATTGGAGGGGGGTCGTGATGAAGCCACGACAGTGGGGGGGATTGTGCGGCAATGTACCTACAAATTCCGTTGACGCCAGCGGCCATCATCTTGTCGTTCGCGGAAGTCACTCGTTCGTGTCGACCTCGGTGACCCGGGATTCGAGGATGCGAGGTGCACCCCACATCCCGCAGTATCACGTCCGTAAGTCCGAATGCCCGGTCCGGCCTGCCGCAGCGAGGTCTTCAGAGAGGGCTTCGCCTTCCCGACTCTCAGCGCTCGCTCCGCAGCAGGTTGACCACAATGGCCCCGCAACGGCCGGGGCGCGTCGCCAGCCCAGGGAGCAGCACCGTCTGCGGATAGACCTCGACACTGCGCACGCTCAGTGGGTCAATGGATGCCGCACCGTCGTTCTCGAGCGGCGTGTCGTTGACATAGAACTGCAGTTGACATGGCTGGCCGTCGGCCAGTGCGACCCCGCCGCTTGAGCGCGTGGTCGTGGCCACGATCTCGCCCTGTCCTCTCCGCACGATCACACCCGGTATGCCCTGAATCAGCTCAGCGAGCGAATAGGGTCGCCGATCCAGAATCTCCTCGCGCGTATAAAGCCGCCCGGCACCAACCTTCAACTGGGTCAGTCGCTCCGCAACCACTGCCGCATTGGCCTGCACCCGATTGCTTCGCGCCGTGACTTCCACGGTCGAGAGCGTGCGAGGGTAGCGGCGCAGCAGCAGCGAGATGGTGTCGTTTGCGGCACTGCCAATCAGCACCTCCCGCACATAGGGCACATACCCAATGGCCCTGGCCACCACGACGTGGGCGCCCGGTGGTGGATCGAGAACCCGCCACACGCCACGGGCATCCGTTCGCACGCTGTGCGTCGTGCGTGCGACATACACCTCGATATCCGGCATCGGCTTGCCACCGGCATCGATGACCACGCCGATCAGGTCATCCGTCGTCTCCCGCCCCGACGTGACCTTGCCACCTGGCTTGTCCTGCGCCATCAGGGGGCTGCTGCACCAGATCGCTGCCGAAACCGTCGTCGCGATCGCTGCCAGAAAGCGATGCTGGAAGAAAGTACGTTTCACGAAACCAAAGTGGTCAGGACCGGCGCAATTGACCAGAGGCGGATCCCCTCGGGTATGCGGATACGCCCCGACGGGTCTTTCCCCAATGCAGAAGGGGCCGCGTCACGCCGCGGCCCCCATATGCTCGTACCGGTCTCAGCGAGCGGCGATAAGTGCCACTCCCGCTCCTCTCCCCGTCAGAACAGCCGACCAATGACAATCCCCAGCGCGAGCATCGCGGCCCCGATGATAGCCACGCGCCCGAAGGGGAGACCCGTGGCACCATGGACCACAGGCGTCACCTCGGTGAACGCCGTCGTCGCGGTGGCCGTCCGGGCGTCCGTGGCCAGCGGCGGCAACGCGGCCATGATATTGGCTGCCACGTGCGACGGTGTCTTCATGCGGCGAAGACGATCCGCGTCACTATCGACCCGCTTCCAGAACTCCACCTGACGGGCATCGGCCCGACGCGCATCAGACTCGGCGACCTCGCCATCGAGCCACTGGTGCACCACATCGGCAGTGCCCGGCTCCGCGCTCAGTCCCGGCAGCGGCACTTCGCGATCGGCCAGCGGACGATCGACCTGCGGACGATCTATCTGAGACGCGGCATCGCGGGGCATCTCGCGATTCGTCACGTCCGTGTTGGTGGGTCCTTCGTGACGGTTCAGCATCAGGCGTATTTCTCCTCGAGCAGAGCCTGAAGCGCTTCACGTGCCCGATGCACGCGCATCTTCAGTGCCCCAACAGTGGTCCCTAACAGATCCGCCATCTCTTCATAGGAGCGTCCTTCCACGTGCTTCATGATGAACGCTTCACGCAATGACGGCGCCAACTGCGCGAGCGCTCCATCGAGGTCCTGACGCAATTCCGTGCGATCCAGATCCTCGTCGGGCGTCGCATAGCCGGACGGTTGATCATCCTCGTCGTAGCTCAGATGCGTGCGCCGAATGTTCTTCAGCCAATCCTTGCATCCGTTCGCGACGATCCGGAACAACCAGGCGTCGAATCGACCACGGACTTCACCGAGATGGTGATAGGCCTTGATGAAGGACGTCTGGAGAATGTCCTCGGCGACGTCCGGGCTGCCCGTCATTCCGAGAGCATGCCGGTACAGCGGATCACTGTAGCGGCCGATCAGCATCGCGAAGGCGTTGCGATCACCCGCCAGAATGCGGGTGATGACGTCCTGGTCCGAGTCGACGTCGTTCGGCGAGAACTGTTGAGATTCCGTCATATGCACGGCGCTAGGATAACGCCGCTATCACGGGATTGACACCCCTGCCGCCCGAGATCGAACCAAACCTGCTGGTCTTCTCGCAGGAAAGACGAAGGGGGCTGAGTGGAGGTCACACGGATCCACACTCCAGTATCGGCAGCAGGTCGAACAAACTCCACTGTTTTTCCCGGATGGTGACACCATGTTCGTCGAGCTGTGGCGGCTCGAAGCGAACACGACCATTCAGGAGCGGTGGAACGCCAGTCCGTGCCGATGCGGTGACGTCGGCCACCGCCTCCTGAACCGTCCGAACGAGACCGCAAGGCACCCCAACCTCATCCAACGCGCCAATCCAGTGTTGCGCGGACTCAACACAAAGGCGCTCGCTGAAGGCCACCACCACCCGGTCCCGCTCCGCGAGTCGACCAGCATTGGTCGCCAGAGCTGGATCGGAGGCGAGGTCGCTGAGCCCCAGCGCTGTGGCTGCTCGCTTCCATTGGGCATCACTTCCCACCGCAATGACGAGCGAGCGGTCGGACGCGTGAAAAAGCTGATAGGGGACCAGATTCGGGTGCGCGTTCCCCCAACGGCGAGCGGGAGCCCCCGAGACCAGCACATTCTGCGTGACGTTCACCAGTGCAGCGAGCGCAGAAGTCTTGAGCGAGACATCCACCCGCCGCTCCGCAGCAGGTAACACCCGGCGGCTTGAAGCCGCACGATCCCTCGCCGCCAGCGCCGCGAGAATCCCGATGGTCGCGTCCTTCCCCGCCAGGACGTCGACCACAGCCACACCCACCTTCATGGGCTCTCCATCTGCCGCTCCGGTAATGGACATCCACCCCGCCTCTGCCTGCGCGATGAAGTCATATCCCGGGCGTGTGCTGTCTGCCCCGAACCCCGAAACTGTACACCAAATCAACCGCTCATTTTGAGCCATCAATGCGCCAGCATCAATACCTTTTCGCTTCAGCACGCCGGGCAGATAATTCTCGATGATGACGTCGGCCTCTCGAGCGAGATCCAGCACCACGCTGAGGTCTTCCGGATCGGCGAAGTCCAAGGCGATAGACAGCTTGTTCCGGTTGACGGAGAGAAAGTAGGCCGACTGCCCCTCTTCATCGAAGGGTGGCCCCCACCCCCGGGTTTCGTCACCGATCCCTGGTCTTTCAACCTTTATGACCGAGGCCCCCAAGTCGCCGAGCATCATACTGCAGTACGGCCCGGCAAGGACCCTGGAGAGATCGAGCACTTTAACACCCGAGAGCTTTGATGTGCTCATAGTGTTGTCATAGTGTGTAAATAGTGGCGGAATAGTCTTTGTAATTTACGAAGTATACAGAGGCGA
>CAZPJX010000135.1:0-1529 GCA_964586985.1 uncultured Gemmatimonas sp.
CTCGCCGGGCTCAGCCGGCACAGACGTCAACAGATACGTCAGACACTGCGTCGCTACGAGCGCCTGGGTGCGCTCGGGGTAGAACTCGCCGCTCCTGGAGGAGATGCCACGATCGCGCTCCGGGAATTGATCCATCTCCATGAAGCACGCTGGAGTGCCCGCAACCAGAGCGGAGGATTCGCGTCGGAAGCTCGGCGTCGTTTTCACCACTGTTTCGTGCAAGCGGCCACCATGCAAGGGAATGCGCACCTCCTGCGCATTCGCTGTGGGGAGCGTCTGCTTGGCGTATTGTACAGCTTGGTCAGTGATGGCAGGGTGGCGTTCTACCAGAGTGGCTTCGACTACGCCATCGACCCCAAGGCGCAGCCTGGGATGGCCTGCCTCTCGGCGGCCATCATGCACTACCTGCAATGCGGTTTCGCGGAGTTCGATTTTCTTCCATCAGCCGGGGGTGATGGCCAGTACAAGCACTCGTTGGCCAATGCCACACGGCCCCTGGGCACCCTGCTCCTCGCTCGCCCGGGTTGGCGCAATGGGTACTTCAACCTCCTTCGATCTCTTCGCAGGCGCACCCACCCTCTCCCTGACCCCCGGAACGCTGAGGCCACCGAAGAGGCGTCAGTTGCCGAGAATGCCGAGTGATGCTCAGGGCGCACCCCCCGGTTTATTCACCGGTCTCGTGGCGTGCCCTGACTCACGCCTTGCATGCGGTGCTCCGTGCCGAGCAGCCAGATCGACTGCGTGAAGCTGCGGAACAGGCCCTGCAGTCTACCTTCGGCCCTCGCAGAGTTATCCTCACCGACAGTGGAACATCAGCACTCGCGCTCGGCCTTCGGGTTGCCATTGCTGCTCTTGCCCCAGGAGGCAGAGCGATCCCAATGCAGCGGCAGATCGAACGGAGTGGCGGTACTCCCCTGGTAGCCGTACCTGCCTATGCGTGTCCCGACGTAGGCGCGGCAGTGATTGCCGCAGGAGCCCGGATGCTACTCTACGACATCCGTCCAAGTGACCTGCAAGCTGACCTGGAATCCCTGGAACATTGCCTGCGAGCGGGCGCTCGCATCATTGTAGCAGCTCATCTGCTTGGACGAGCCGCAGATATTCCGGCCATAAGAGACCTGGCTGCCAGCTTCGGCGCCGTGGTCGTTGAGGATGCCGCTCAGGGTGCCGGCGGTACCTGGCAGGGGAAATTGACTGGAACGCTTGCCGACATCTCCGTACTCAGTTTTGGACGCGGCAAGGGAGTGTATGCTGCTGGCGGAGGCGCACTACTTCTTGCGCCGGCTGTGTCCGAAAACAGCTTTGCCAATATTTCCACGGCTAGGGAGACTGGCCTGCGTTCGCTGCGCGCTCTCGTCGTCGCTACAGCGACCAAGATGCTGTCCGCCCCACGCCTGTATGCGCTGCCAGCGAACATGCCTTGGCTCAAGCTCGGCGAGACTGTGTTCCACGCCGCCCCAGAGCCTCATGCGGCGAGCCTCGCGACCCTGGCACTCCTGCCATTGGTCCTTCGGGACCTCAAGCCTGTC